>CAZRMO010000091.1:0-15627 GCA_964601155.1 uncultured Enterobacteriaceae bacterium | reverse complement strand
CATCTCAGCCATGATCGTCTCCTTCGTTCAATGCGCCAAATGTTTCGCCCATCCCTTTTCGAATACTGCGCTTTTCCAAGCAGAAGCATTTTTGCCTCGCCCTTGCCTAAGGATATATTCCTATCGATACCCATTTTCCAATTCATTCTCTTTTAAATCAAATTAGAGCTGCCCATAAGCAATCGGGAAGGGCGCGAGTTCGGCGATGCGTCCGCTGTTCGGCCGTCTGATTCGAACTGGATGAAACCCGCGACAGGAATAAGGAGTAGCTCAACGCGGTATGGATTGCGGCGCGAGTCAGGTTCGATTTGATCCTGGCGGCTGGTGCTTTCTTCTCTTCTTATGCGCCCATGATCAGTTTGCCGTGAATATGTCACGCGCTTGCACGCCATACTGTGAAACATTGTCAAATCATCACTGCAGCATATTGTATTTTCAGCGAAAAGGCATAACCTTCAACTTGCATACGCGGTACAGAAAATTCGCCGCGCATCGATTGTGAATGCAACACTGAGTTAACTAATTGGAGATTACCATGAGGTCATATCGTAAATCGGCATTGATGAAGACTGCGGCGGCGCTGATCGGGTTCACGGCCTGCGCCATCGGTAGCACTGCGTGGGCCGGCCAGGCCACCGCAAACATGAACGTAACCGCCACGGTTTCGCAAACGTGCACTGTTACGGCCTCTCCAGACCTGGCCTTCGGTGCGTATGATCCCATCGGAGCCAATGCCAGTGCGCCTCTTTCCGGCACGAGCACTATTTCCGTCAAGTGCACGAAGGGGTCGACGGGAATCGCCGTAGACATCGGCGTCGGTTCCAATGCTGTCGGTACCCAACGAGAAATGATCGGCGCCGGATCTAGCGATCTACTCGCGTATAACATCACGCAACCAGCCGCGGCGAGCCCATGGACTAGCTGTGCCGGCAGCACGGTGTGGGGCTCAACGGCCGGCGGATCGACCTACACCCCGACTGGCGTTACCTGGGGCACGACCGCTGCGACCTTTACCGTTTGCGGATCTGTTCCCGCGAACCAGAACGTGTCGATCGATACTTATTCCGATACGGTACAAGTCGCCGTCAACTTCTAATCCCTATACGTGCCACGGCTTGGAGGTAAATAGAAATGTTATTCGCCAGAGCCACAGTTGTCAGAATAGTGGCAGCAATCATCGGCTGGCTGGTTGTGGCCGGTCCGGCTTGGGCGGGGACGGCGACGGCAAACATCAATGTCTCGGCCACGGTGGCGCAGAAATGCAAGGTCACGGCTACGAACGTGGTGTTCGGTTCCTACGACCCTGTGGTGACCAATTTGTCGACGGCGCTCAATGCGCCCAGCCCTGCTACACTGGTCGTGACCTGCACCAAGAACGCCTCGGGCATCACACTGGCGCTCAACTTCGGCAGCAATAGTACCGGCGGCACTACTCGCAATATGAAAGAAACGGGCGGCGCATTGATGCTTCTGAGTTACCAGCTTTACCAGCCGTCGGCGACAACGCCAGGCGCAGCTTGCAGCTACCCGGCATCGACGATCTGGGGCGACGGCACGAACGGTTCGCTGTTCACGCCCAGCGGAACCACCTGGGGCAATACGGCAGCGCAGACCTTCAACGTCTGCGGCACCGTGTCCGCAGGGCAGGACGTGGAGCAAGGCTCGTATGCCGACGTCATCGTCGCAACGGTCAATTTCTAACGGGGCACGCTGATTACATTGGGCCGGAAGCTACTCGCTGGACTGATCCTGGGGCTGGCTCTCCCATTTTGTAGCCATGCCTGGGCCGGCACCTCTACGCTCACTGCACAGGCCTCGGTGAATACCAATTGCAGCGTCGTAACCGGCGGGCTTGCCTTCGGCAGCTATGATCCGATCACTGCCAACGCGCCGCCGGCATCGGGCGGGGTCGACCTCAATGCCACGAGCGCGATCACCATCACCTGCGTCAAAGGAACGGCGCCGACCATCGGCCTGGGCTTGGGAGGCCATGCTTCGGGCAGCACACGACGCATGCTCTCGGGCGCCGCGAATTACCTGACTTACGAGTTGTACCAGCCGCCGAACAATGCGGCCGGCACAGCTTGCGGTTTTCCGGGCACGACGGTATGGGGAACGGCGGGCGCCAATCTGTTCTCGCCTACCGCGGCGCCCACCAAGACGGCAAGAATCTACAATATCTGCGGCACGGTGCCGGCAGGCCAGAATCCCGCCATCGGAACTTACTCCGATACTGTGGTTGCCACCGTAACATTTTGAGTTTACTATTCATTCCACCCTCTCGACCCGCGATATAAGAAAATGACATTTGTCGAGAGAGGCACACGCATAGGGAGTCGCCAGAGTGAATCGATTGCCGAATTGGAAATCCGGAATTGGGCTTGCCGTTTTCCTGATGCTGCTGACAGGCGCTCAGCGCGGCATGGCAGGATCTTTCGAAGTGAACCCGATTCGAATCGATCTTTCCGCGCAGGCGCGCAGCGCCGCGCTGTCGGTCAGAAACAGCGGCAACCAGGCGGTGGTGGTGCAGACGAGCCTGGTCGCATGGACACAGCAGGACGGGCAGAACGTTTATGTTCCCACCAGGGACATTCTGGGCACGCCGCCGATCGCCACGATTCCGCCGGGCGGCGAGCAGATCGTGCGCCTGGGCATGCGCAGGGCGCCCGATGCGCAAAAGGAATTGACCTATCGCATCTTCCTGCAGGAAGTGCCGCCGCCGCCCAAACCCGGTTTCCAGGGGCTTCAGGTCGCGTTGCGCCTGAGCCTGCCGATATTCGTGCAGCCGCGCCAGGGCGCCGCCAAGGCGACGCTCGTCTGGAATCTTCAGCTGCAGGACAAAGACAGTTTGCGGCTGCGGCTCGACAATCAGGGCACCGGCCATATTCAAATTTCGAGCATCGAGCTATTTCAGCCCGGCCGGGAGAAACCCGTCGCCTCGCAATCGTCGCTGATCTACGTCCTCGCAGGGCAGTCGCGGACGTGGGAACTCAAGACGGCACCATCGGTAAGCCTTAAGCCGACTGACCGCCTGCGCTTGAAAGTGACCACCGATGCGGGCAGCGTCGATACTGAAATCGATTTGGGTAGCCGTTAATCCTCGTCTCGTTCTCGTTTGCCAGGCGTGCTCTATCCTTCTCGGCGTTTGCGCCGGTTCCGCGTCGGCACAAACTAACCAGCTGGTCCTGAAACTCAGCCGCCGCCTGCCCGACCCGGCGGCGGTGCGTTCGAGCAGGCGTTCGCACCGTTCCAACACGCAGGCAGCCCGTTCCGGCCTGAGGCTCGCGCTCAGCAAAGAGTTGGACATAGCGCGCACTGCGGGAAGTCGTCGAGTTGCGGATGCGGCAAGGCAGTCGCCGTGGGCAATTCCCGCTTCACCGCGGCAGCCTGCGACCAGCCGGCCTGCGGCTGCGGCGCGCCCGCGGGCGCCGACTGCACCGGCAGGCAAGTTGGAAGATCTGGTGCTCCAGGTCGACGTCAACCGGCAGGGCATCGACGATACGGCCATCGTTCTGCGAGCGAAGGACGGGGGGTTCTTCGTTGCCGGGGAAGATCTCAAGCGCTGGCGTTTGCGCATACCCGACATCGCCCCCTTGCAGCATGAGGGCGACAGCTACTATCCCGCGACGTCCATCCCGGGCGCGACGTTTCAATTCGATCGCGTCAGACAAACGCTGGAAATCACCGCGGGAGCCGAGGCGTTTGATAAGACCGTCGCCAAAGTTGGCCGCAGCCAACAGTATCCAGATGCGATTCTGCCGCAACCGGGAGGCTTCCTTAACTACTCGCTGTCGGCTTCGCATAGCGCCGGCTCCACCACCCGTTCCGGCGCGTTCGATGCGGGGTTCTTCAGCCGCTACGGCGCGCTCACCAGCGGCTTTCTTTCGCCGACCCTGGGCAGCGACGGCGCCTCTCCTCTGATACGCCTGCAATCGACCTACGTCATCGATTATCCGCAGAAACTCGCCTCGCTGCGGCTGGGAGATTCGATCAACCAGGGCGGTACCTGGGGGCTGCCGGTTCTCTTTGGGGGCATACAGTACGGCACCAATTTCGGCACCCAGCCTGGATTCGTGCGCACGCCGACGGCGATGACGGCGGGAGGACTGGCGGCACTGCCGTCGACGGTCGACGTGTTCGTCAACAACGCCCTGGTCTCGCGCCAGAGCGTGCCGCCGGGGCCGTTTTCCATCACCAACATTCCCATCGTCTCCGGAACCGGGGAGGCGCGCCTGGTGGTGCGCGATATGCTCGGGCGCGAGCAGATCATTACCCAGCCGTTCTACGGCGCAGCCTCGCTGCTCAAGCAAGGTCTCTCCGACTATTCATATGAGATCGGCGCCCAACGCGAAAATTACGGCGTGAGCAGCAGTCAATACGGCAAGGGGCTGGCCTCGCTGACCTATAGCAAGGGTCTGACCGATGCCTTCACCGGTGAGCTGCACGGTGAATTGACAGGGAGCACGACGGCTATCGGCGCGTCCGGCGTTTATCGCGTCGGCAGGCTCGGCGTGCTCAACGCTACGCTGGCCGGCAGTCATAGCAGCCGGGGTACGGGTCAGTTGCTTGCGTACGGCTTCGAGCGTCAGGGCAAAGCATTCAGTTTCAGCCTGCACTCACAGCTCGCCGACAGCAAGTTCAGCCAGATCGGTCTCGCGCCGGGGCAGGCACCCAAGCGGCGCCAGGATGTCGCGAGCTTCGGCTTTCCGCTTGGAAGACTAGGGTCGGTCTCGCTTGCGCGTGTGGCGCAGAAGACCGCGCATCAACCCGATACCGAGGTCACGACCCTGGGCTACACCTTGCAGCTCGGCCGCTTTGGGCAGTTGGGCATCACGGCGTTGAGGGCGGTAAGCGATACCAGGTCCGACACGCTGTTCGCGACGCTCACCATCCCGCTTGGCGAAACAACTTCGGCGAGCATCACCATGCAGCATCAGCGAGGCGGCGAGGGCGGCAGCAGCCTGACCACGAATCTGCAGCGCAGCCTGCCGGTGGGCCCGGGCTACGGTTACCGCGTGCAGTACGGCGGCGGCGACCTCCTCGCCAGCCTGAACCTGCAAAACGACGTCGGCACCTACGAAATCGATGCAACGCATGCTCGAGACGGCGACGGAACCCCGTTCCGCTTGAGCGCCGCCGGCGGCATCGGCCTGGTCGGCGGCCATCCATTTTTCAGCCGTGCCATTACGGACAGCTTCGGCGTGGTGCGCGTGGCCAACTATCCCAATGTGCGCGTGCTCGAGGACAATCAGGTCGTCGGCAGGACCGACGCAAACGGTTACGCGGTGCTGCCGCGGCTGCGCCCCTACGACAAGAATATCATCGGCATCGACCAGAACGACCTGCCCATGGATGCGCTCATCGGCAGCCTCAAGTACATCGCTGTGCCGTATTACCGCAGCGGCGTGCTGATCGATTTTCCGGTCAAGCGCGAACGCGGCGGCACGCTGCATGTCGTGCTCGACGACGGCAGCGACCTGCCGTCGGGAGCGCTGTCGCAAATCGTAGGCAAGGACGAGCAGTTCCCGGTCGCCTTGCGCGGCGAAGCCTATCTTACCGGGTTCGAGGCGATGAACCGGATCCGGTTCACCTGGAAAGGGCAAAGTTGTACCATTGACGTGCCCTACCCGGCCACTATTACCGAGGCGCTGCCCGATCTGGGAACATACGTCTGCAAGGGGGTTGCACCATGATGGAATCGAGGAACTCGACAAAAGCCGGACTCGGCGCAGCCTGGAGCCGCTACGCAAAAGCGCGGACGGCAGGCGCACTTGCCTTGCTGATCTTCCTGGTGCCGACGCATCCCGCATTCGCCAAGGGCAACACCCTCAGCTGCACCGCAGCCAATGTCATCCTCAATTACGGATCCTATGACGTGCTCGCAGGAACCGTGCTGGACGCGGCCGGCAGCATCACGGTGACATGCACCGCATCCGGCAGGAACTCTGGAACCGTAGCATACACGGCTGCATTGTCGCCTCTCCCAGTCAATCAGCTAGCGCCACCCTCCGGCACCGATCGCCTCAGCCACCAGTTGTACCTGGATTCAGCGCGCACTCAGCCGTGGGGAGACGGGACCGCGGGGACGTCCGTCATCAGCAGTAGTTTCACACTTAATAAGAATGGTACGGCGTCCGATGTACCCATAAATTTCTACGGCCGCATTCCCGGAGGGCAGGATGTATCGGCTGCTTCCCCGGGGCCTCCACCCACCACCTATACGCAGACATTTACGGTGACCGTGACCTGCACGGCGCCTGCGCCCTGCTGACGTCAAACCCGATCAGGGACTTGAGGCAAGGCTCGCGCGTCGGGTCGGAGCATGCGCGTCTGAAATGCCCGGGTCCGCTTGCCGGCATCGCCGCAGACCGCGGCTGGCGTGATCGGGACTGACTTGACTAGAGCTGAATGTTCAGCGTCAGCGGGACAGAAATGTTCCCGGGTTTGGCGTTGTCAGCGAGAACGAGTCGGTAGTCGATGGAGGTGGTCGCGCCGCGGACGCTGACCCTCTGCAGTGCGCCAAAGCTCTTCGGATCATTTCGCGGTTTCGGGCCGGGTCCGGCCGCGGTCGCCGGCAGCGCGTTGATATAGTCCGCGACAAACGATCCAGCGGCATGTCCGCTGCGTTCACCGGACCAACTGGCGACCTCGATTGACTTGAAAACATTGGGCTCCGGCTCGAAGTCGAGCACGACGTTCGCGATCTGCTGTACGCTCTTGCCGGCATCGACGGTCAGGCGGTACGTTCCAGGCAGATCGATATAACCGCGCGCGATGTCTTGGTTGCTGATGCTGATCGGTGCGGAACTGCCTTCGAATTTCAGCACCACGGAAGGACTCACCGTTGCCCCCACCGACACCGCCGCGGTCGCACTTTGCGCCGCTGCGCCAAAAGGCAGAGCAGCGAGCAGGCTTCCCGACATTGCCAGCAACAGATGGGCTATCGGCTTAGCGCTTTTATCCATGCATGCATTGTATCCGCATACCAAGGTCCTGTAACGTCCATTAAGCGCGCCGCAAGCTTATCAATGTAAAAGAGTGTCAAAGTGCACAATTTGCGCTTGTTTCAAAGGCGAATAGGAGTCAAAACGCTGTCTGCGAGGCTTGTGCGCCTGCAAGACGGGCAGGCCGTTGCGACAGGCGAAGCCACCGCGAACGAGCGATCCAGTTCGTTTTGCGGGTTGATGTTGAGCCCAAGGCCGCGTAGCCTATGCGAACATTTTTTACACCCGCAAACCGCTTGCGCGAGCGGCAGATAGTCATCTCAATCTCAAACCTGAACGGATCCCTACCATGAATGGCGCCGAAAGCCTGATCCGCTCGCTGCTCGCCAGCGGCGTGGACACCTGTTTTGCCAATCCCGGCACGTCGGAGATGCATTTCGTCGCCGCGCTCGACAAGGTCGAGGGCATGCGCTGCGTCCTCGGCATGGCCGAAACCGTGGTCACCGGCTGCGCGGACGGCTACGCGCGCATGGCGGGCAAGCCCGCCGCGACGCTGCTTCACTGCGGTCCCGGCTTCGCCAACGGCATCGCCAATGTGCACAACGCGCGCCGTGCGCACGCGCCGATGGTCAATATCGTCGGCGACCAGGCCACTTACCACCGGCCGTTCGACGCGCCGCTCACCGCCGACACCGAGGGCCTGGCGCGCGCGGCGTCGCACTGGGTGCGCACCAGCGCCGCATCGACAATGGTAGGCGCGGACAGCGCGGCCGCGGTGCAGGCGGCGAACACCGCGCCGGGACAGATCGCCACGCTGATACTGCCGGCGGATACGGCCTGGAACGACGGCGGCGTGGTCGCCGCGCCACTGCCGGTGCCGCCGCGCCCGGCGGTCGCGCCAGACACCCTGCGTACCATCGCACAGGTGCTCAGGCGCAAAGAACCGACGGTGCTGGTGCTGTACGGACAGGCTTTGTCCGAAGCCGGACTCGTCGCGGCCAACCGCGTCGCCAACGTCACCGGCGCCAAGCTGCGCACGCCGACGCAGGTATCGCGCATGGCGCGCGGGCGCGGCCGCGTGCCGGTGGATCGCATTCCTTACATGGTCGACGCCGCGCTCAAAATGCTTGCAGGGACGAAGCATGTGATCCTCGTCGGCGCCAAGCCGCCGACGGCGTTCTTCGGCTATCCCGGCAAGCCCAGCCTGACGGCGCCGACGGATTCGGACACCTACGTGCTCGCGCGGCCGGAGCAGGATGCGATCGAGGCGCTGCATGCGCTGGCCGACGAACTCGGTGCGCCGAAAAGCGTTCCGATCGCCTCCGGCGAAATCCAGCCGCAGCTCGGGCGCGGCGCATTCGAGCCCGTCGCGTTCGCCGCCACGCTCGCCGCTCTCCTGCCCGAAAACTGCATCGTCGCCGAGGACGCCGTCACTTCCGGCCGCGCCCTGTTCGCGCCGACTTTCAACGCCGCGCCCATGGACTGGCTGCAGAACACCGGCGGCGCCATCGGCCACGCGTTTCCCTGCGCCACGGGCGCCGCAATCGCCGCGCCCGGACGCAAGGTGGTATGCCTGCAGGCCGACGGCGCGGGCATGTACTCGCTGCAGGCCCTGTGGACCCAGGCGCGCGAGAAGCTCGACGTGGTCAACGTCGTGTTCGCCAACCGCATTTACAAAATTCTCTATGGCGAACTGGTGTCGGTGGGCGCGAAGCCCGGCCGCGCTTCGAATGAGCTGTTCGATCTGGCGCGACCGGAACTCGACTGGGTGAAGCTCGCCGGCGGCATGGGCGTCGAGGCGACGCGCGTGGAGACGCTGGAGGGATTCGCCGACGTGTTCAAGTCGGCCTGCGGCCGCAAAGGGCCATTTCTGATCGAGTTTCGAATTTAGCAAACATCCATGAACTGTCATTCCGAGGCCTAGGGCCGAGGAATCTGCTTCTTCGTATTTGATTGCAAAAAGCAGATTCCTCGCCAAGAAGGGGGTGGGGCCCCTTCTCCCCACCTTGCTCGGAATGACAGCTCCCGGCGGTTCCGTCTGGAAACTCAGCGCTAACCGAGCAGCGCGCGCTCCAGTTTCGGATGCGCGGCGAAGCGCGCGAGGAACTCGGACTCGTCGCGGCCGCCCTTGGCGCGGATCACGCGCGCGAGGGCGCGTCTTTCCGCCAGGCTCCAGCGCGACACGCCCGCCAGCGCAAATACGACGACGGGACTCCAGCGCTGCCAGGCGAGGCGCTCGCCCGCGCCGAAGCCGCCGAGAGAGCGCAGGCCGGTCAGGCGCATCGCTTCCCTGCCGCACGCGGCGAGTACGCGCTCGCGCTCGCCCGCCGCGCGCTGCGCCAGGGCTTTGCCTACGCGCAGCCCCGGCTCTGCGAGCGGCGGCAGGCCGGGTGTGCGCGCACCGTCGCAATCGAACAGCATGTGCGACTCGGCCAGGGCGCGCAGCGTGGCCGCGCTCGAGCGGTGAGCCGGGTCTGCGCGCATGTGCGCGAGTTCGGCGCGCATCAGCCGGCGCGCGCCGGCGGTGAGCGGGCGAAATCCGAGCTTGTAGTAGAACCACCAGGCGCCGGACGCGATCGCCTCGTCGTTGCCCTGACCGAGCTGATACGGATCAAGGCTGAACGACTCGGCGCCAAACGCGTGCCGCACCATCGCCAATGTGCGCGCAAAGGTATAGCTGGCTTCGCCGCCGCGAAAGCTCTCGAAAATGTTGAACGTCATGATGGCCGAGCGCCCGATCACAAAGGCCTCGCCGTAGCCGATCGGCACGCCGTTGTGCAGGATCAGATAGCCGCAGGTGGCGGGAATCAGCTGGCGCCGCTCGGGGATGACGCCGATCAGCACGAACGCGAGCCCGCCGCCGTCGTCGACCAGGCGCACGTCGCGCGCGCCACCGTAGGCGAAGGCGTCGAGGTCGCGCGAGCGCGTCACCATGGCGCCGCGCGCGAGCTCGATCAGCTGCTCGCCTTCGCGCGCCGGAACGCGGCGCACGCCACGATAGCGGCGCGCGAGTTCCCGGCGCAGGTCGGGACGCGCGCGCCGCAGCGGTTCCGACTGCCAGGCAAACGGCGCCGCGACGTGCTTCGCTCGGCTGCGTGCGGGCGTGTCCGGCCCGGGTTTCAATTCGTACGTCGGCTCGATTGCATCGTGAAAGGCTTCGCGCGTAAAACCGTCGCCGGGCATGGCGGCGATGCGGCGCGCCAGGAACGCCGCATCCCCCTCCCCACGCGCGCGCAGCCGGTCTATCGTTGCGAATGCCGGCGGGTCGAGCTGTTTCAGCGCCGCTGCCTCGGCCCAGCTGAGGAGCAGCGGCAGCGCCGCAGCGAGCTTGTCCGCGACCTCGCTTTCGCCGCGGTCGATTTCGAGGCGCTGCGGCCAGCGCCGCGCGAGCCAGCGCAGGGTGGACCAGAAAAAGCGGTAGCGGATGGCCGTGCCCGCAATCCCCGTGTCGGCGAGCGCCTCGCGCGCGCGCCTGAGATCGGGCCGCGCGGCGAAGCGCTCGAGCATGCGCTCCACCTGCGTCAGCAGGCGCGCGTCGTCCGGATACGCGCGCAGGAAACACAGCAGCTCGTGCAGGCGCAGCACCGCTCGCGCCGAACCCACATCGGCACGCGCGAGTTGGCGCAGCAGCGCGAGCTTCGCCTCGGCGCAGCCGGCGCCGTAGCGGTCCTTGGAGCGCTCGAGGGCACGCAGGGTCCCGGTCGTCATGGCTTGATCCCGTCTATCAAACATGGGAATTCGTGAGCGGCGCCGGCTCCGCTTGCAGGCCGCTATCGCCCTTTGAGTATGGCTTCTATGGTTTCCTGAACCGCCAGCGCCTCGGCGAAGCTCGGCAGCGTATGCGAGCGTCCCTCGATCATCGCCGTAACTTGATCGAGCTGCGCGTTCTGGCCCAACTGCCGGTTGCTCTGCGGCGCGCCCTGCGCAATCCAGTCGCCTTCACTACTGCGGCGGCGCAAGCCAAACCAGTCGTGGATCTCGATCGCCCCCGCGCTTCCGAGCAGCGTCATGCGATTGAAATCGGGGAGCGTGCCGCCCACCTGCGCCGCTACCGTCACCGGCACGCCGCCCGCCATCAGCCGCGCCTGCAGCGCCCGCTCCGCGCCGACGCCGTCGGCCGGATAATCCGGCCTCGCCTCCTCGACCCTCGCCGTCCCCAGCGCGCGTTGCAGGACAAACACGAAATGCGACAGCACTTCGCGCGCAAACCCGCCTTCGGCGCGCTCGGCCAGCCAGCGCCCGGCGGCCGCTTGCCAGGCTCGCGGCCAGCGGTCGAATGCAAGCTCGATTTCGACTCGCTCGGGCACGCCGATCGAGCCGTCGCTGATCGCGGCGCTCATCGCGGCAAGGCCGGGCGATGAGGCGAGCGAGAAATTGACGGCTGCGCGCCGGCTTTCCGCCTCGATGCGCGCAATCGCCGCGCGTCCCGCCGCGAAATCGACGGTGAGCGGTTTTTCGCAGAACACCGCAAGCCCGGCATCGAAACCCTGGTGCGCATAAGCGAGATGGCTCGCCGGCGGCGAGGCGATGTAGAGGCAGTCGAGCGCCGGCGTGGCGATCAGCTGCGCCGGGTTTGCGGCGATCTGCAGACCGGGATAGCGCTTTTGCACTTCGGCCACGGCCGCCGGATTCGGATCCCACGCAGCGAGCACGCGTATCCGCGGATGCTCCGCCAGGCGCGCCAGCATGCGCTGCCCCATGACACCCAGGCTGATCACGCCGATTTGCTTGCGCTCGCCCATGCGGCCAAGCTTAGCAGACTGGCGCCTTGGGTCAACGAACCCGGCGCGCCGCCCGCGCCGGTCCGGACAGGCGGCGCAAAATATGTCACATTGTCGCGAATCGACTGCAACGCGGAAACATGACACACGAACATCACCACCATACGCGCGAGCGCCCGGGGCACGACCGGGCATTCGCCGTCGGCATAGCGCTCAACCTCGGCTTCGTCGCAATCGAGTCGGTGTACGGCGTGCTTGCGCATTCCATGGCGCTGCTGGCCGACGCCGGGCATAACCTGAGCGACGTACTGGCGCTGGCTCTCGCGTGGGGCGCCACCGCTCTCGGCCGGCGCGTGCCCTCGCGGCGCTTTACCTACGGCCTGGGCAGCTCTTCCATTCTCGCGGCGCTCGTCAATGCCATGCTGCTGATGCTGGTGGTCGGCGGCATCGCCGTGGAAGCGATTCAGCGCCTGCTGAATCCGCTTCCGGTCGCCACCACAACGGTGATCTGGGTGGCCCTGTGCGGCATCGTGGTCAACACGGCCACGGCGCTGTTGTTCATGCGCGACCGCGAACACGACCTGAATGTCAAAGGCGCGTTCCTGCACATGGCGGCCGACGCTGCCGTCTCGCTGGGCGTGGTGCTCGCCGCCGCTGCGATACTCTTTACCGGCTGGACCTGGCTCGACCCTGCCATGAGCCTGGCCATCGCGGCGGTCATCGTCGGCGGCACCTGGGGACTGCTGCGCGACTCGGTGAATCTCGCGCTGCATGCGGTCCCGCCGCGCATAGACACCGGGCAGATCCGCGAATACCTATCCGGCTTGGCCGGTGTGGCCGAATTCCATGATTTGCACATCTGGGGCATGAGCACGACCGAGACCGCGCTGACCGTGCACCTGGTCATGGCCGGCGGACATCCGAGCGACCGCTTCATCGCCCAGGCCGCAGACGAGTTGCGCGAGCGCTTCGGCATCGGCCACGCGACGATTCAAGTCGAAACCGGCGACGCGGCACATCCCTGCGTGCTCGCGCCGGACGACGTGGTATAGACGCTTACGCCAATTCGCATTCCAAGCTGAAGCCCGCGCCGGCGTCCTGCGCGAGCACCTTTGCCAGCCAGGGCAGAGCGAGGTCCAGGGCCTTGGGCAGCAGCCAGGGCGGGTTGAGAATGAACATGCCGCTGCCATGCAGGCCCAAACCGCCCGCCACCGGCTTCTTCACGGTGAGCGTGGCGTGCAGCCAGTCCTTGTCCTGCAGGCGTTTCAGCTGTTCCGGAAACTGGCGCGATTCGCGCCGCTGCACCTGCGGATACCAGACCGCATAGACGCCGGGCCGGAAACGTTTCTGCGCGTCGCGCAGTGCCGTCAGCACGCTGCGGTAATCGCCCTTGTCTTCGTAAGACGGATCGATCAGCACCAGGGCGCGGCGCGAGGGGGGCGGCAGCACCGCCTGCAGGCCGGCGAAGCCGTCGCCCGAGTATGCGATCGCACGCGGCGCGTCGTCGCGGAAATATTGCTGCAACAGCCGGCTTTCGGTGCTGTGCAGCTCGAACATGCGCAGCCTGTCCTGCTTGCGCAGCAACTGCAGCGCAAGCTGCGGCGAACCCGGATAGCGGCGCAGTGCGCCGCCGGGATTGAATGCGCGCACCTGTGCGACGTAATCGGCTACCGCTTGCGGCAGGTCTTCGCACGCCCACAGGCGGCCGATGCCGCTCTCGTATTCCTCGTTCTTCGTCGCATAACCCTCGTCCACAGCGTACGCCGCTGCGCCGGCGTGGGTGTCGATGAACCAGAGCGGCTTGTCTTTTTGCGTGAGGTAGGCCAGCAACTGCACCAGCACCGTATGCTTGAGCGCATCGGCGTGATTGCCTGCGTGAAAGCCGTGGCGATAGCTAAGCATTTAGACGAGAAGCGCCGAAACTTGGCTTCGTGCCTCCGGCAGGGGAAGAGCTCTTATCGCACGAACAAGGGGGGATGCATCCCCCCTTGTATATCCCCCCGCGAACACAATGTCGCAAGTAATCAAGATCTGCGCCATTTTTGCGGACCCGCGACTTGCGTCACACTGAAATCCAGTCTTGGAAATGCAACGGTGGATTTACAGCATCAATACTTGTCGTATTTGGTCGCCTTGCCGCGCACGGTATCGGCGGGATATTTCCCGGCGTTGATCGCGATTTTTTCTGCAGCCGCCGCGAGCAGGTCGACGCCGAGCTTGTCGGCGAGCAGCACCAGGTAGACCAACACGTCGGCCATCTCGTGGCGCACCGCCTGCAGCGTTTGCGGCGGGAGTTGGGCCGACTGCTCCGGCGTGAGCCACTGGAATTCCTCCATGAGTTCGGCCGCCTCGATGGCGACGCCCATGGCGAGGTTCTTCGGCGTGTGGAACTGCTCCCAGTCGCG
This sequence comes from uncultured Enterobacteriaceae bacterium, assembly GCA_964601155.1. GTDB lineage: Bacteria > Pseudomonadota > Gammaproteobacteria > Burkholderiales > SG8-39 > 2-12-FULL-64-23. The sequence continues at coordinate 1,557 of CAZRMO010000091.1, read as the reverse complement.
TTCCTCGGCGAACGCGCGGATCATCGCTGCGAGTTCCTTCAGATCGCGCGGCGGCGGACTGCGCATCAGCGCTCCAGCATGCCGGCCGCTCGCGCGCGCAGCATCGGGGCCAAAGTCGCCGCGGATTCGCGTATCAGTTTCGCCGTGGTATCCCAGCCGATGCAGGGGTCGGTGACGGAGCAGCCGTAGATCAACTGCGATTTGTCCTGCGGGATCGGCTGATTGCCCGCTACCAGGTTGCTCTCCAGCATCATGCCGATGATCGAGCTGTTGCCCTCGACGATCTGGTGCACGCAATCCCGGAAAACCAGCGGCTGCAGCTCCGGTTTCTTCTGCGAATTCGCGTGCGCGCAGTCGATGACCAGATTGGGGCTGAGCCCCGCCTGTAGCAGCGCCTGCTCTGTCAGCGCCACCTGCGCGCTGTCGTAGTTCGGGGTCTGGCCGCCGCGCAGCACGATATGCCCGTAGGGGTTGCCGCGGGTGCGCACGATCGCCTGCGTCCCGTCCGGCGCGATGCCGAGAAAACTGTGCGGCTCGCGCGCCGAGCGTATCGCGTTGATGGCGACGCCGACGTTGCCGTCGGTGGCGTTCTTGAAGCCCACCGGCGCCGAAAGGCCGCTCGCCATTTCGCGATGCGTCTGCGATTCGCTGGTGCGCGCGCCTATCGCATACCAGGCGATGAGGTCGCCCAGGTACTGCGGCGCCGCCGGATCCAGGGCCTCGGTGCCTGCGGGCAGGCCCAGATCCGCGAGGTCGACCAGAAACCGGCGCGCGCGCTCCATGCCTTCCTCGATATGGAAGGAGTCGTCCATGTGCGGGTCGTTGATGAAACCCTTCCAGCCGGTGACGGTCCTGGGCTTCTCGAAATAAACGCGCATCACAACGTAGAGGCTGTCCTCGACTTCGGCGGCGAGATCGCGCAGGCGCCGCGCATACTCCAGCCCCGCCGCCGCATCGTGAATCGAGCATGGACCGACGATCACCAGCAGCCGCGGATCGCGGCGGTCGAGCACCTTGCACAGGGTCGCGCGCGCGGCGGCGACGAATTGCGCGGCGTCATCGGCAAGCGGGACGCGCTGATGCAGTTCCTGCGGCGACGGCATCGCCTCGAACGAGGCGACGTTCAGGTTCTCGGTCGCGGGAAAGCTCATCGGATGGGCGCCTGGGTTGGAAGCGCCGGACCCGCGCACATGCCGCCCGCGCTCATTTGACGCCCAGGCTCGCGAGCGCCGCCGCGCGGCGCCCCGCCGCCGTCTTTTTCAGTTCGGTATAGAGGCTGGCGCCATGGCTGTCCATCGCGACCAGAAGCGGCCCGAATCCCCTGACGCGGAAGCGCCACAGACTCTCTGGATTGAGATCGTCCATGTCGACGTCCTCGATTTGCTCTATCCAGGTGGTTTCCAGCGCGGCTGCGCCGCCGACGATCGCGAGGTAGACGCCGCCCAGGTCGGTGAAGGCCGCGAGCGAATCGGCGAGCATGCCGCCCTTGCCGATGATCATGCGCACGCCGTACTGGCTCATCAGCGGCCGGGTGAAACGCTCCATGCGCGCGCTGGT
>CAZRMO010000090.1:0-15804 GCA_964601155.1 uncultured Enterobacteriaceae bacterium | reverse complement strand
CGGCATGGGCAAGTCCTTCCGCGGCGTGTACCACCTGCTGCGCGACGAAATCCTGCTGTTCACGGCGGGCGGGGACCGCGCCGACCAGGAGTTCGAGACCATCGCGGGCATCGATAATCCGCGGCTGGTGGAGATGTTCCCGCGCGAGATGGAGCAGCTCAAAAGCGAAGTCGCGTTGGTGCGCAGCGCGCTGCACCCGTTCGACTCGGCCGCCTTTCTCGAGGGCAGGCAGACGCCGGTGTTTTTCGGCTCGGCCGTCAACAACTTCGGCGTGCGCGAGATCCTGAGCGCGCTGATCGACTGGGCGCCTGCACCGCGCGAGCGCGACGCGACGCTGCGCGTGGTTGCGCCGGACGAGCCGCGATTTTCCGGCTTCGTGTTCAAAATCCAGGCGAATATGGATCCGGCTCACCGCGACCGCATTGCCTTTTTGCGCGTGTGCTCCGGGCGCTTCGAGCGCGGCATGAAAATCAAGCACCTGCGGCTCGGACGCGAAATCAGGGTGAACAACGTGGTCACCTTCATGGCCTCGAACCGGGAGCAGGTGGAAGAGGCCTACGCCGGCGACATCATCGGCCTGCCCAACCACGGGCAGATGCAGATCGGCGACAGCTTCTCCGAGGGCGAAGCCCTGCAGTTCACCGGCATACCCTATTTCGCGCCGGACTTCTTCCGCTCGGTGCGCATCCGCAATCCGATCAAGGTGAAGCAGCTGTACAAGGGCCTGCAGCAGCTCGGCGAGGAGGGCGCGGTACAGGTGTACAAACCCGCGCTGGGCGGGGACCTGATTCTGGGCGCGGTGGGCGTGCTGCAGTTCGAGGTGGTTGCGAGCCGCCTGCAAAACGAATACGGCGTCGACGCGGTGTTCGAGGGCACCTCCGTCACCTGCGCGCGTTGGGTCACGGGCGAGGACAAGCGCATGCTGGCCGAATTCGAAAAGACCTTGGCGCACAATGTCGCGCGCGATGCCGCCGGCAGCCTGACTTATCTCGCGCCCAACCGCGTCAATCTCCAGCTCACGCAGGAACGCTGGCCCGAACTCAGCTTCCATGAGACGCGCGAGCACGCGGTGCAGCGGGACTAAACGGAGCCGAGAAAAGGAAGGGTCCCCAGACGCGGGGAATGCCAAAAATGAAGCCCCGCCTGAGGCGGGGCTGGTGGCACCCATTTTGGAAGTGCCGGTGCCGTAGTTACGGCGCGTACGGGGTTGTCCCCCGTTGATAGTTGGCGTCAAAAATCAATCTTCAGTCGGTTTGCCTCCTTCAGTTGACGCAATTTATTTATAGACGCGGCTGAGGGCTAAGTCAAGGCAGACGCGCAATCGTGGCGGCGACGAGCGGCGGTGCGGCGTTGCCCATATCCGCGGCATGGGATAGATTGCACCGGTGCGCCGATAGCGCTTGCCCGGCAGGTGGGCGAGGGCGAATATGGCGGAAATGGCTAAGCACACGAGTATCCAGGCGCAGCGACTGCAATCGGCGCGTGCCTGCACAGGAGGAATATCCATGGACAAGATACAGGAGCGCACGCGCGAGATCGATGCCGCCGTGGCCGACATCCGCGCCATCGAACAGCGCGACGGCGTCACGCGCTCCAGCCTCGCGAAGATCAGACAGCGCCTGATTCAGCTTGCTGCGCGCACCGATCTGTTTACGCTGCTGGATTTTCCACCGCCCGAGCCCGGTGGCGAGCGCAAATCCTGCCTCTATCGCCTCGCCGAGGATGCCGACCATCGCTATGCGCTATATGCCAATGCTTCGCTGGGCGGGCACCAATCGCCCGCACACAACCACACCACCTGGGCGGTGATCGTCGGCGTTAGCGGCGAGGAGCTTAACCGGTTCTACGACCGCACCGGCGAAAACGGCGTGCGCGAGAAAGGCCAGCACTTGGTGCGGCAGGGCTCGGGCGTGTCCTTCATGCCTGAGGACCTGCATTCCATCCACATCGATGCGCCGCTGCTGAATTTCCATATGTACGGCCTCGCGCTGGAGCAATTGCACCGGCGCGAGTTCTACAAACCCGACGAGCACGCCTGGGGGATATTTCCGGCGCATTCCGACATTCGCGAAGCGCGTTCCGGCCTCGCATGATTCGAGACATTTCGCCTGCGGCGCTGCGCGAGCTGCTGCTCGCGAACACCGAACTCGCCCTGCTCGACGTGCGCGAACAGGGCGTGCACTATCAGGGGCACCCCTTCTTCGCCTGTGCCTTGCCGCTCTCAAGGCTGGAGTTGATGGTCGGCGACCTGGTGCCGCGCCGCAGCGTGCCCTTGGTGCTGCTCGACGGCGGCGGCGAGGGCCTGGCCGAGCGCGCCGCGGCAAAGCTCGCCGACCTGGGCTACAGCGACATTGCGATCCTCGCGGGTGGCTGCGCCGGCTGGAAGGCGTCGGGCGGCGAGCTGTTTTCCGGCGTCAACGTGCCGTCCAAGGCATTCGGCGAATTCGTCGAGCACCATTACGATACACCGCGGGTGCCGCCGCAGGAAATCAAACGCCTGATCGATGGCGGCAGGAAGCTCGTCATCCTCGATTCGCGTCCATACGAGGAGTACCACCGCATGAACATCCCCGGCGGCATAGACGCGCCGGGCGCCGAGCTGGTGTATCGCGTGCACGATCTTGCGCCCGACCCGGATACGCTGGTGGTGGTCAATTGCGCCGGCCGCACGCGCAGCATCATCGGCTGCCAGTCGCTCAGAAACGCGGGCATTCCGAACCAGGTGGTGGCGCTGAAGGACGGTACCATGGGTTGGGAGTTGGCCGGCTACCAGTGCGAGCGTGGCTCGACCGCTGTGGCGCCCTTTCCGAGCGCGACGGGCGAAGCGCAGGCGCGCGCCGCCGCGGAACGCGTGGCGCGGCGCTTCGAAGTGAAATTCGCCTCACGCGCGCAGGTGGAGGCCTGGCAGCGCGATCCCGATCGCACCCTGTACCTGCTCGACGTGCGTACCCGGCAGGAATTCGAGCAACTGCGCATCGCCGGATCGCACCATGCGCCCGGCGGCCAGCTGATTCAGGCTACGGACGAATTCGTCGGCGTGCGCGGCGCGCGCATTGTTTTGATCGATCCGGCGCGGGTGCGCTCGGTGATGACCGCATCCTGGCTGAACCAGATGGGCTGGAACGATGTCTATGTGCTCGAACCCGAGGGCGCGGACGGCTTTGCCGGCTGGGCGCTCGACTCGGGCCCGCGCACGCAAACGCCGACCGGCTTCAAACCCTGGCGCACCATCACCGCGCGCGAGCTGATGCTGCTCCGGCAGCAGGGCGAAGCGACCGTACTCGATCTCGCCACCAGCCTCCGGTTTCGCGATCGCCATATTCCAGGCGCCTGGTGGGCGGTGCGCGCACGCCTGGATCAGGCGCGCGCGACATTGCCCGATGTACGCACGTTGGTGCTGACTTCTGAGGACAGCACGCTCGCGCATCTGGCGGCGCAGGAAGCCGCGGCGCAATGGCCGAATGCCGAGGTGAGCGTGCTCAAGGGCGGGAACGCAGTTTGGTTCACATTAAAAATGCCCGTGGACACAGGCATCGAAGGCGCGACCACTTCCCTGGATGACGTCTGGTACAAGCCCTACGACCACGCCCGGGATTACGAGAAGCATGCGCGCGCTTATCTCAGCTGGGAAGTTGCGCTGGTCGACCAGATCAAGCGCGACCCGGCCATCCGCTTCAGGGCGTACGCGCAAGAGGCCGCTTCAGTATCCCCGAAGCGCCCCTGACTTAGGGGAGCATGAGGGGATGTGTGCCCTCATGTTGTATGAGTTCTGAGCCCCGCGCAGGCTTGGCCTACAAGCTGATTCGAGTGCCGAGTTCGATCACGCGATCGGGGGGCAGGCCGAAGTACTCCGCGGTCGCCGGGCTATTGCGCTGCATCCAGCGGAACAACTCGCGGCGCCAGGTGAACAGCCCGGGTTTGGCGGCGCGCGCAAGCGTAGCCTTGCCGAGGAAAAACGTCGTTTCCAGGGCTTCGAATTTTAGCCCGTGGCGCTCCAGCAGCTTCAGAGCTTTCGGCACGTCGGGCTGTTCCATGAAGCCGTAGCGCAGCGTCGCCTGGTAGACCTCGCCGCGCTCGATCACCTGCACTTCGGTGCGCTCGGGGTCGGCGATGCGCGGCACGTCCTCGTTGATGATGGTCAGGAATACGATGCGCTGATGCAGGACCTTATTGTGCTTGAGGTTGTGCAGCAGCACCGCGGGTACCGAGTCGCGGTCGGGAGACAGATACACGGCCGTGCCCGGCACGCGCGGGATGTCGGCACTGCACAGCGTCGGGAACGCTTCCAGCGGCACGTGTTTGCTTTTTTCATGTGCAGAAAGGATGGTCTCTGCGCGCTTCCAGGTCGTCAGCATTATGAACAGCGTCAGGCCGCACATGAGCGGAAACCAGCCGCCATCGGCGAATTTGGTGGCGTTCGCGAGGAAGAACACCAGCTCCACCGTGCCGATCAACGCGAGCACAAGAAGAAACAGCGGGTTCGGCCGCTTTTTCATCGAAACGGCAACGATGGTGACGATCGTGGTCTCCAGCACCATGGTTCCCGACACCGCGATTCCATAAGCCGATGCGATCGCGCTGGAAGTCTTGAACGCCAGCACCAGCATAATCACCAGCACCAGCATGGTCCAGTTCAACTGCGGCAGGTAGATCTGGCCGCGCTCGGTCTCGGAGGTGTGCCGGGTAGGCATGCGCGGGAGGTAGCCAAGGCGCGTGGCTTGTTGCGTAACCGAGAACGCCCCGGAGATCGCCGCCTGCGAAGCAATGATGGTCGCCGTCGTGGCAAGAAATACCAGCGGCAACAGCAGTTCCTGCGGCGCGAGCAGGTAAAACGGGCTTTTCAGCGCGGCGGGGTTGCGCAGCGTGAGCGCGCCTTGGCCGAAGTAGTTCAACATCAGCGACGGAAATACCAAGCCGAACCAGGCGAACCGCACTGGCTTTGCGCCGAAGTGTCCCATGTCGGCGTATAGCGCCTCGCCGCCGGTAAGGGCGAGGAATACCGCGCCGAGAACGAGAAAGGTCAGGCCGGGTGAGTGCCAGGCAAAGCCCAGTGCATGCCTGGGGTCGAGTGCGGCCAGTACGGCCGGCGTCTGCGCGATCGAGATCGCCCCCAGCGTCGCGAGGGTAAGGAACCATACCACCGTAATCGGTCCAAACAACTTGCCCAGGACGCCGGTGCCGTGGCTCTGCATGGCGAATAAGCCGACCAGAACGGCGATGGTGATCGGCACGATCCAGTGCTCGAACGCGGGCGTGGCCACCGATATGCCCTCCACTGCAGAGAGCACCGAGATCGCCGGGGTGAGCACCGCGTCCCCGTAGAACAGCGAGGCGCCGAATATGCCGAGCATGCCCACTGTCCAGGCGAGGCGCGGCTTTGCGCGCGTCCGGCGCAAGGCGAGGGCGAGCAGCGCCAGGATGCCGCCTTCGCCACCGTTGTCGAAGCGCATGACGATGGTCACATATTTCACTGAGACGATCAGCGTGACCGCCCAGAACATCAGCGACAGCACCGCCAGCACGTTCGCCTCGGTGAGTGGCAGGCCGTGAGTGCCGCTGAATGCTTGCCTGAATGCGTAAAGCGGGCTGGTGCCGATGTCGCCGAAGACGACGCCAACCGCGGCGAGGATAAGTACGTGCAGCGAGGATTTGCCGGCCGAACTGCTCTCCTCCTGGGCGCTTGAAACCATCGAATTCCCTGTCACCGTAGGCGAGGATCGCGACTATATGCCCATTTATGTTGCAATGCAATGCGGCCGCGGTGCGCGCGCAGCGCAGGAATTGCGCGCTTCTGCGCAGTCGGTGCTGCGCGCTTGCGGCGGATGCTAGAATCCGCCAGAAAGCGAAACAACTGGATCGAGGCGACGCTGTCGGCGTCAACCGGCAACGAAAACGGGAGCGGCGCATGGTTCAAGCCGAGACATTGATCGACAAGGTGCGCGCCTGGGTCGGAGAGGCGCAGCGCGTGGTGGTGCTCACCGGCGCGGGCATCTCCACCGAGTCTGGAATTCCGGATTTCCGCGGGCCGCAGGGGGTGTGGACGCGGGACCCGGAGGCGGAGAAGCTTTCCGACATCCGCTACTACATGGCCGACGTGGCCATACGCAAGAAGGCATGGCAGGCGCGCCTCGTGCATCCGGCGTGGGAGGCGCGGCCGAACGCAGGCCACGAGGCCATCGTCGAACTCGAGCGGCGCGGCAAGCTGCATGCGCTGATCACGCAGAACATCGACGGCCTGCATCAGAAGGCCGGTAATTCGCCCGAGCGAGTGATCGAGGTGCACGGCACGGTGCTTAAGGTGGTGTGCATGAGTTGCGGCTGGAAAGGGCCCATGCAGGAGACGCTGGTGAGGCTGCTTACCGGGGAAGACGACCCGCCGTGCACGCTCTGCGGCGGCATCCTGAAGAGCGACACCATCTCGTTCGGGCAGAATCTGGTGCCAGAGGTGATCGCGCGCGCAATGCGCTCCGCCGCCGAAGCCGACTGCTTCATCGCGGTTGGCACCAGCCTGCAGGTCTATCCGATAGCGGGGGCGGTATCCGAGGCGAAAGCCGCCGGCGCGCGCGTGGTGATCGTCAACGCCGAACCGACGCCGTTCGATGACATCGCCGACGCGGTGCTTCCCGATGCCATTGGGCGTACGCTTCCGCGTATTCTATAAAATCGATGGCTCGGGATAAGTCGCCCCGGCGCGGTGCCTGAGCAGGAAGCTCAGGCACGGATGGGTCTAGTAATGCGCGATGCCGGTGCGTTCGAAATGCCGCTGGCGTTGTTCCAGATCGGCCAGGTTTTCGGATGCAGCGAAGAAGCTGTCGCGTTCAGAGTACTCTCTGCTGTCGAGCCATTCGCCAATCGCAGCCAACACCGATTTCGCCATACGCACGATTCCGGCATTGCGCAGCTCGCTGGCGTGTTGCACGGTCTCCGGGGTCTCGACCGCGGTTTCATTTGCGGCCTCGAGCGCGATATTGCTGCGCACAATGGCTGGCGCAGGAACGGGTGATTTTTTACCTGCGGCAGCGGACTCGGCGAGTGCGGCGTCGGGGCGAAGGGTGTCGTCACCTTCGTAAAGCGGAGCATAAAGTCTCATGTCAATTCCCTTCAAAAGCTGATTGATCCAGCACGAATATCGTGCTTTATGCCCAGTATAGTAGGGGTCCAGGGACGGTTTTTCCAATCGCATGATCGGATAGCGCGGATCGCTTTAGGTTATACTGTAGCTAAGTGCATGACGCAGCGCACAATAATTGACGCCGCCAGGACCGGGAGGATGGATCAGGCTGCGGCGGATTTAGCATAGCGGTTCCCCGGGGGTCGGGGGCGTTCGGGGCCGCTTATCCCCTCATTCTTTGATGGGCTCTTAAGAAGAAAGCACAAAAATGGAGCTTTACCAGCTGCGCAGCTTTGTCGCCGTCGCCGAGGCGGGTCACCTCACCCGAGCCGCGGAGACGCTGCACGTCAGCCAGCCCGCCGTCAGCGCGCAGATCAAGGCGCTGGAAGACGAGCTTGACCTCGTCTTGTTCGAGCGCACTTCCAGCGGTATGGTCCTGACTTCGGCCGGCAAACGGCTGCTGGCGGACGCCGAGAAGGTCCTGGCAGCGGCCCAGGGGATGCGCAACGAGGCGAAAGCGCTCAAAGGCGAGGTGGCCGGCAAGGTGCGCGTGGGCACGATGTCGGATCCGGTGTTCATCCGCATCGGCGAATTTTTGAACACTACGGTCGAGCGCCATCCCCTGTTGCAGGTGGAACTGCACCATGAGATCACTGGCGTGGGTTTTGCAAAAGTGCTCAGCGGGGAGCTCGACGCAAGCTTTTACTATGGTGCTCTCGAGCACCCGAGTGTGGGCAGGCTGAGGCTGCGCGAAAGCAGCTATCGCGTTGCTGCCCCGGCCGCGTGGAAGAGCCGCCTGGCCGATGTCGACTGGAACGAGATCGCGCACCAACCGTGGATCATCACCCCGTCGGTCAGCACGCACCATGCACTGCTGCGTACGCTGTTCGACAAACACGGCATCGAGCCGACCAAGGTGGTCGAGGCCGACCAGGAATCCGTGATCGCGAACCTGGTCGTATCCGGGGTCGGCCTGTCCCTGATCCGCGAAGAACTGGCGCTGGAGAAAGAGGCCGCCGGCGAAGTGTGCCTGTGGAGCGACGTGCGGCTCGAGACCACGCTGTGGTTCGTCTACCTGCTTGCGCGCGAGAACGACCCGGCGATCCGCGCTTTGCTCGGCGTGCTGCGCGACATCTGGAATCTGGAAAGCACAGTCGAGCGGCGCGACCCGGGCTCGATTTCGGCCTAAGGATCCGTTTCCAACAGAGAGGGATATCTCATCTCCCTGTTTCGCCGGTATCTGAACATGCCGGCAGCGAATGCGGCGCGAGCCGTACCTGGGCGCGACACGATCGCGGTTTCAGCCCCCGCTCAAAAGCCCTCGAGCACGATCTTGCCCAGCGTATGCCCGCCCTCGATCAGCTTGTGCGCGCGCTTCAGGTTGGCGGCGTTTATTTTTCCCAGATTCGTCGTCAGCGTCGTCTTCAATGTGCCGGCTTCCATCAGCGCCGCCGTTTCGTCGAGCAGATTGTGCTGCTCTATCATGTCAGGCGTGTGGAAGGTGGAGCGGGTGAACATGAACTCCCATGCGATGGTGGTGCTCTTGCCCATCAGGGGTGTCAGATCGACCGGCTTCAGCGCCGAAACGATGGCGCATATCTTTCCCAGCGGCTTGATGATGGGTGCGAACGCGGGGAGCCAGCGATCGGTGTTATTGAGACAGAAGATGTAATCGACTTCCTTCACGCCCAGCGCCTCGAGTTGCGGCGCGAGGTCCTTGCCGTGATCGATGACGTGGTCGGCGCCGAGGCCGCGCACCCAGGCCACCGACTCCGGCCGCGACGCCGTGGCGATCACGCTAAGTCGGGCGAGTTTTTTTGCCAGCTGGATCGCGATCGAGCCGACGCCGCCCGCCCCGGCAATGATGAGCAGCGTCTTGCCGGCGTCCGCGCCCGACTTGGAGATGCCCATGCGGTCGAACATGCCTTCCCAGGCGGTAATGGTGGTGAGCGGCAGTGCCGCGGCTTCGGCAAAACCGAGGTTCGCCGGCTTCCTGCCGGCGATGCGCTCGTCGACCAGGTGGAATTCGCTGTTGCCGCCCGGCCGCACAATGCTGCCGGCGTAATACACGGCGTCCCCGGGTTTGAACAGCGAAACCTCCGGGCCGACCGACTTGACCACGCCGGCAACGTCCCAGCCGAGCACCCTGGGATTTTTTTCGACCAGATCCTTGGGGGCGCGCCGCTTGGCGTCGACCGGATTCACCGAGATGGCTTTCACTTCGACCAGCAGGTCGCGCCCGCCGGCACTCGGCGTATCCAGTTCCAGGTCGAGGAAGGACTCGGGATCGTCGATGGGAAGATAGCGGTAGAGTCCGACGGCTTTCATGTGGTTCTCCTAGTGCGATGAGACTTCAATCCGGAAGCCAGCGCTCCTACTTCTTCCAGGCGTCCTTCAGGGTCACAGCCCGGTTGAACACTGGTGCGCCGGATTTCGAGTCGACGCGATCGGCTATGAAATAGCCATGGCGTTCGAACTGGAAGCGCTCCTCGGGTTGCGCGCCTTTGAGCGCGGGCTCGAGCTGCGCGCTGATGACCTTCTTCGCCTCCGTATTCAGGTCGAGCAGAAAATCGCGCTCGCCCGCGCCCGGATGCGGCTCACGGAACAAGCGGTCGTAGAGCCGCACTTCGCAGCGGTAGGCGTGCGCAGCCGAGACCCAGTGGATGTTGCCCTTGACCTTGTATGCGTCCGCGCCCCGCGTGCCCGATTTGCTGTCGGGGAAATAGTTGCAGTGCACCGCAGTGACCTTGCCCGCGGCGTCCTTGTCGCAGCCGGTGCATTCGATCACGAAACCATAGCGCAGCCGCACCTTGTTCCCGGGGTACAAGCGGAAGTAGCCCTTGGCGGGGCTTTCCATGAAATCCTCGCGCTCGATCCACAACTCGCGCGAGAACGGCAGCGCGCGCTTGCCCAGCTCGGGCTGCTGCGGATGGTTGGGCGCGAGGCAGTCCTCTGCGGCGCCCTCGGGGTAATTGTCGATGACGAGCTTGAGCGGATCGAGCACTGCGATGCGCCGCGGCGCGACTTCGTTGAGGTGCTCGCGCATGCATTCCTCGAGCAGGCTGTAATCGATCCAGGAGTCGGATTTGGATACGCCGATGCGCTCGGCGAACAGACGGAAACCCTCTGGCGTATAGCCGCGCCGGCGCGCGGCCACCAGCGTCGGCAGGCGCGGGTCGTCCCAACCGTCGACGTGCCCTTCGTCCACGAGCTGGATCAGCTTGCGCTTGGACAGCACGACATAAGTCAGATTGAGCCGCGCGAATTCGAGCTGCTGCGGCAGGGGTTTCGCCAGCAGTCCGCCTTCGGCCAGGCGCTCGAGCAGCCAGTCGTAGAACGGGCGCTGGTCCTCGAATTCCAGGGTGCAGATCGAGTGGGTGATCTGCTCCAGCGCGTCCTCGATCGGGTGGGCGTAGGTATACATTGGATAGATGCACCAGGCATCGCCGGTGCGATGATGCGTCGCTTTCTTGATGCGGTAGATCGCCGGGTCGCGCAGGTTGATATTGGGCGAGCTCATGTCGATCCGCGCGCGCAGCACCATGCTGCCGTCGGCGTGACTGCCCGCGCGCATTTCGCGCAGGCGCGCGAGCGATTCCGCGGCGGGCCGGTCGCGCCAGGGGCTGTTCTGGCCGTGATCGGTCAGCGTGCCGCGCGTGGCGCGCAGCTCATCGGCGCTTTGCTCGTCGACGTAAGCGTGGCCGGAGCTGACCAGGTATTCCGCCGCCTGGTACATCGCATCGAAGTAGTCGCTCGCGTAGTACAGGTGCTCGGTGCCGTTGGCGTTCCAGTCGAAGCCCAGCCAGCGCACCGCGTCGAGTATCGAATCGACGTACTCCTGCTCTTCCTTTTCCGGATTGGTGTCGTCGAAGCGCATGTGGCAGACGCCGCCGTAATCGTGGGCGAGACCGAAGTTGAGGCAGATCGACTTGGCGTGTCCGAAGTGCAGGTAGCCGTTGGGCTCGGGCGGAAAGCGCGTGCGGATTTTCGCCGGATCCGGCGGTGCGCCGGCATGCGTCGCCGCCAGGCCGGGGCGTCCGCCCCAGGTGCGCGCAGCGTACTTGCCTGCGGCCAAGTCGGCGTCGATAACGTTGCGAATGAAGTTGGTGACGTGCGCAGCGGCCGCTGCGGCAGGCTTATTCATGGTCGTCAATGCGCGTGGCGGTATGCATGCGTGATTTTACCCTAGCGGCAAATTCCGACGCATGAATCCGCATTCGCCGGGGTCTGTGCCCGGATCCAGCGTAATATTGTATGATCCTCTTCGCTCGCTTCCTCCTCCCCGATCACGGAATCCAAATGAAAAAAACCGCCGAGTCCGCCTGGCCCGAGGAGGTGCACGCGCTGCTGCGCACCGCCGGCGTGCGCCAGGTGGCCATCGTCCCCGACGCGGGGCATGCGCGCCTGATCAAGGCGTGCGAAAAGGACAAGAGCATGACCGTGGTCAGGCTCACCAGCGAACAGGAGGGCGTGGCGCTGCTCGCGGGCGCCTGGCTCGGCGGTGAAAAAGGCGTGCTGCTGATGCAAAGCAGCGGCGTCGGCAACTGCATCAACATGCTCACCCTGTCGATCGCCTGCCAGTTCCCGCTGCTGATGCTCGTCACCATGCGCGGCGACCACGGCGAATTCAATCCGGCGCAGATTCCCATGGGCAACTCGACCCAGGCCGTGCTCGAGGCAATGGACGTGATCGTCAAGCGCGCCGACCGCGAGGAGGACGTGACCGAGATGGTATCCAGCGCGGCGCGCCTCGCCTTCAACACCTATCGCCCGGTCGCGCTGTTGATCGGCCAGCGCGTGTTCGGCGCGAAGGACTTCCGCAAACTTACCCAGAGCGTGTCCAAATGAGCAAACTGCTGCGTCGCAAAGTGGTAAAGGAACTGCTCGCCGGGCGCGGTGACGCCCTGGTGGTCGGCGGACTGGGCGCGCCTGCCTGGGACATTACCGCTGCGGGCGACCACGAACTGAATTTTCCGCTGTGGGGCGCGATGGGCGGGGCGGCGATGATAGGCCTCGGCCTGGCGCTGGCGCAGCCGAAGCGAAAAGTGTTGGTGGTCACGGGCGACGGCGAGATGCTGATGGGCATCGGCGCGCTCGCCACGATCGCCGTGCAAAGGCCGCGCAATCTCTCCCTCGTGGTGCTCGACAACGAGCGCTACGGCGAGACCGGCATGCAGGAGACCCATACCGCGCACGGCGTGGACCTCGCCGGGATGGCCGCGGCCGCAGGCTTTGCGCAGACTTTCCTGGTGCGCTCGCAGGCGGAGCTCGCCCGGCTGAAGCAGCGCATTTACGCGGGCGAGGGCGCACTGTTCGCCCAGATCAAGATCGATCCGGAGAAATTGCCGCTGGTGCTGCCGCCGCGCGACGGCGCGCTGCTGAAAAACCGCTTCCGTGCCGCACTGCTGGGCGCGGATGCCGCGCATCAATAGCCGGACCGCGTAAGCGAAAAGATCGTTCAACCCTCAAAGGAGCATACTCATGGACAAGAAAACCTACGACGAAGGACTCGCAGTCAGGCGCGCCGTGCTGGGCGCCGAATACGTCGACAAGTCGGTGAAGGCCCCGGACGAATTCAGCAAACCGATGCAGGATCTGGTGACCGAGTACTGCTGGGGCACGGTCTGGACCCGGCCCGAGCTGGACCGCAAGACGCGCAGCTTCCTCAATCTCGCCATGCTCACCGCGCTCAACCGCCCGCACGAAATCAAGCTGCATGTGCTGGGCGCGCTCAATAACGGTTTGACGCGCACCGAAATCCGCGAAGTGTTCCTGCAGGCGGCGATCTATTGCGGCGTGCCGGCCGCGCTGGACGGGATGCGCGTCGCGAAAGAGGTGTTCGCCGAAGTCGACAGCAAGAAATGAGCTCGGTCGAAGCGAAATACGCAGTCGGTTTCGTCGGCATCGGCAAGATGGGCCTGCCGATGGCGACGCGCATCGCCGCGCAGGGCTATCCGCTGCACGCCTACGACACTTCGGCGGCGGCACTCAAGGCCATCGGCGCGGTGAGCTGCGTCAACGCATCGGCCAGCCTGGCCGACATCGGCCGCGCGTGTGAAGTCGTGATCCTGATGCTGCCGGACAGCGCGGTGGTGAAAAACGTGCTCTATGGCGAGCCCGGCGGACTGGCCGCGCATCTCAAAAAGGGCGCCGTGGTCATCGACATGAGTTCGTCCAGTCCGTCGGTAACGCGCGAACTCGGGCCGCGCCTGGCGCAAGCGGGCGTGGACCTGATCGATGCGCCGGTTTCGGGCGGGGTGAAGCGCGCCGTCGATGGATCGCTCGCGATCATGGCCGGCGGCGAAGCGTCGGTGATCGCGCGGGTGAAGCCGCTGCTGCTGTCCATGGGCAAGTCGGTCATCGAAACCGGCATGCTCGGATCCGGGCACGCGATGAAGGCGCTCAACAACTATGTCTCGGCGGCGGGCCTGCTCGCGGCCTGCGAGGCGCTGAAAGTGGGCGCCGATTTCGGTATCGCCCCGGACAAGATCGTCGCCGTGCTCAACGCCTCGACCGGAAAGAACAACAGTACCGAGAACAAGCTGATGCAGTTCATCGTTCCGGGCGCATTCAATTCCGGCTTCAGCCTGGGGCTGATGAAGAAGGACATCAACATCGCCACCGACCTGGCGCAGAGCGTGGGTGCGCAGACGCTGCTCGGCGAGGTCCTGCTCAAATCCTGGGCCGATGCGGAGAAAAAGTTCAGCGGCGCGGCGGATCACACCGAAATCTATCGCATGCTCGAACGCGGCGACGCGGGTAAATAGGACGGCAAGCCAAAAGACTACAACTCGGAAGCGCGCCCTTAATTAACTCAGGACGTGGCCGGAGTCGGTTTCGGCAAGGGCAGCTTCTTCTCGGCCATCACATCGCGCAGGATGTCGGGCCGGTCGGTGATGAGCCCATCCACGCCCCAGTCGATCAGACGGGCCATGTCCGCGGTCTTGTCCACGGTCCAGGGGATGACCTGGAGGCCGAGCGCATGCGCTTCGTTCACCAGCTCGGGGCTGAGCTCGCGGTAATAGGGCGACCAGATGGCGCCGCCGGCGGCTTTCACCATTTTCGGTACCGAGCCTTGCGCGCTGAATTGAATCCCCGCGGTCCAGGCCGAGCCGCCGGGATCGCCGGCGGCGATGTTGTCGAGGGAACGCTGCTGCGAACTCAGGTAGCTGGTCGGAATCGACGGCGCGAGCGCCTGCACCGCTTTCAGCGCGCGCCAGTCGAAGGACTGGATGATGACGCGCGAGCGCATGCCTTCGCGATCGATGAGCGCCAGCAGCGTCTTGGCGAAATCCTCGGGCGCGAGCGTATCCCCGGGTCTTTTCGGCGAAGTCTTGATCTCGATATTGAAGCGCACTTCGTTGTTGCCGGCGCGGCGCGCGAGCGCGAATACCTGCGCCAGCGTCGGCATGTACACCCCGTCCATACGCTTCTGATAGGGGAAGCGGTAGCTGTAATCGCTGCCGGGCTTGATGCGGCCGACGTCGTAGTGTTCCAGGTCGTCCAGCGTCATATCGTGTATGGCGCGCGTGGGCGCCCTGAGCCAGCGGCCGTCGGTTCCGCGGGTAATGTCCGGATTGAGTCGCGCGTCGTGGCTCACCACCACCACGCCATCCTTGGTGATCGCAGTGTCCAGTTCCAGCGTGCTGACACCAAGCGACAGCGCCACGGCGAAAGCGGGCAGGGTGTTCTCAGGCGCCAGGCCCCGCGCGCCGCGATGGCCCTCGAGGTCGAAGGCGGACGCGAAGAGCGGCGTCAGTGCGAGCGCGGTCGCGACGAACAGGCGAGCGGCGCGGCGTAAAAGTCGGCCGCCGCGATGGCCCTCGCGGTCGAAGGCTGACGCGAACAGCGGTGCCAGCGCGAGTGCGGTTGCGACGAACAGGCGGGTGGCACGGCGCAATGCCAGGCCCATCCGCCGCCGTTCGTGCTGCGCGTGGTTCCGAATGACGGCCGACGGAAGGACAGCTATCATGATCCTGGGCGGAAGCTTGATATTGCGCAAACAAGCGCGCGACCCTTCAGAGTATATGTTAATTGGAGCGCCGCAGGCGGCGGGCGATTGCCTGGTTTTTCGGCAAATTCTGGTGAACGTGGGAGTCATGCATGCAGCTCGACTTGCGCACCTTGTTCATCGTTCTGGCGATCCTGTACTCGTGTCTGGGTTTGGTCTGCCTGTTTCTGCCCTATCGGACGCCGGGTTCGCATGCCGTGACCAATTGGGGCTACGGACTGCTGGCGCTCGCCGCGGGCACGGCCGGCCTCGCGCTGCACGGTGCCGTTCCCGATTTTGTCACGATCGATCTGGCCAACGCGCTGATCCTCCTCACCTTCGTGTTCATTCTGCGCAGCGTGCGGCGCGTACCGGAATCGGAATCGAATACGTTCGGCTGGGGTGTGATTGGGGTGGCGGTGCTGCTGCTTGCGTATTTCACCTATTGGCAACCGGACACGCGCGTGCGTATCGCGATTTCTTCCGCCGCGATGACGCTGCTCCTCGTCCAGCCGGTCGCCGCGCTGATCGCGGCGATTCCCGCGGGAGGAAGGCGGGCGCGGATGTTTGCGGCGGCCTGCCTGGTCGGCGTCGGCGTGGTGACACTTGCACGCGCGATCTGGACTATCCATTGGGGCCCGACCGGAAATTTGCTTGCACCCGATTTCTTCCAATTCTCGAGCATTATGCTGTTCGCCGTGTT
>CAZRMO010000089.1:0-15989 GCA_964601155.1 uncultured Enterobacteriaceae bacterium | reverse complement strand
CATCGCCGATCGCGGACATGACCTGGAACTCCAGCTGCGGATGCCGATCGCTAATTTCGCGCACCAAGCGCGGCAAGTCCTGTTTCATGTGGCCACCCTGCGCCAGAAACAGCGGCACCAGAACGATGCGCTTTGCGCCCTGCGCTGCCGACTGCGCCACCGCCGTCTCCAGCGACGGCGTCATCAGCTCCAGGAATGCGAGCGCGACCTGCGCATCCGGCCGCGCCGCCTGCAGCTGGCGTCTGATGGCCTGAAACGGCAGTGCCCATTCCGGGTCGCGCGCGCCATGTGCAAACAAGATGATGGCCTGGCTGCTCGTTTTCATTCTTTCCCCCCACGGTCAAATTGCTTGCTGTTCGGTCGCTGCGGCGGACAGCTCTGCCTAACGCAAAAGACCTGCAGTTCGCACGCGCAAACGCTAAGCGTACCGCAATGACCCGGCTGCGGTCATGCGCCGCGCAAAAATGTTCTAAGATTGAGTCTGACGAGATAATTCATCCAATTCATCAATGGACAGACCATGAACAACATCGGGTATCTGCGCCGCTTCATCCAGGATATGACGCGCGCAGTCGGGGAATACGGCGAGGACGAGGTCGCCGTGCTGCGCGAGGGAAAGAAGCTGCTCGGCAGCCTGATCGCGCGTGACGACTGGCTGCCGCCGGAATTTGCGCAGGCGCATGCCGATACCTATCGCCAATACCTGCTTCACTGCGACCCCTTGGAACGCTTTTCCGTACTGAGTTTCGTCTGGGGGCCGGGGCACAGCACACCGGTGCACGACCATACGGTCTGGGGTTTGGTCGGGGTGCTGCGCGGCGCCGAAAGATGCGAGGAATTCGAGCGACCCGGCGATGGGCGGCCGATGCGCAAGACCGGCGAGCACATCGTCGAACCGGGCGGAATCGATGCCGTTTCCCCGACTGTCGGCGACATCCATACGGTGTCGAACGCGCTCGCCGACCGCCCTTCGATCAGTATCCATGTGTATGGTGCCAACATCGGCGCGGTACAGCGCCACGTCTATGTGCGCGAGACCGGCGCGATCAAGCCTTTTGTTTCCGGCTATTCCAATACCATGGTCCCCAATCTGTGGGGCGGGTCCGCTGATGCGCGATAGCGCGGCTCAAACTATCCGGGCGCCCCGCTCCTGTGATTTAATTGGATCCTGGCTGTTAATATCAGACATCTGGAAGGAGACTTTATGGCGCACACCTACGAGGAATTGAAGCACAAGCCCTTGGCAGAACTGCGTGAGATTGCCGCCGGTATCACCCACGATGCGGTGCAGGGCTACACCCAGCTGAACAAGGACCATCTGCTCGTTGCCCTGTGCACCGCGCTAGGCGTCGACATGAAGGCCCACAAAGAAGTGAAGGGCGTCGACAAGGCCGCGATCAAGGCCAGAATCAAGGAATGGAAAACCAAGCGCGACGCTGCGCTTGCCGCGCACGACCGCAAGGCGCTGAAGCTGGCGCTGGACCAGATTCACCAGCTCAAGCGCACTATGCGCAAGGCGATGGTCTAGCGGCAAGACGCGCTCGTCTCGGGCTACGCCAACAGCCTATTGCCCAATCTCTGGGACCGCTCGCTCGAAGCGCATGCCTGAGGCCGCGCGCACAGTATTGCGGCCTTACAGCAGGATGTTGAAAAAGGGGGCGACGCCCCCTTTTTGAATCCCCCGAGTCAGAGCTGTCAGAGCACTTTGCCCGGGTTCATGATGCCCTGCGGATCTAGCGCCGCCTTGATTCTGCGCATCAGCTCCATCTCCAGCGGCGACTTGTAGCGCAGGATCGCGTCGCGCTTATACTGCCCCAAACCGTGCTCCGCCGAGATCGAGCCGGCAAAGCGCGCGGCGCTGTCGTGCACCACGCGGCTCACCTCGCCTGCGTGCGCCATAAATGCATCCTCGTCGCCGCCAGCCGGAGGTGCGATGTTGTAATGCAGGTTGCCGTCGCCGAGATGGCCAAAAGTCACCATGCGTACGCCGGCAAAGGCGCGCTGCAGTTCCGCGTCGGTGACGGCGATGAACTCGGCGATGCGCGAGATCGGCACCGAGACGTCATGCTTGACCTGCTTGCCCTCGCGCACCTGCGCTTCGGGAATGTTCTCGCGCAGCGCCCACAGCGCTGCCACCTGCGCCGCGCTCGCCGCCACCACGGCGTCCAGCGCCAGGCCGCCCTCGCTCACCGCGCCCAGCGCTTCATGCAGTACCGCATCCAGGCCCGCCGCGTTCGCGGTATCCGTCAGTTCCAGCAGCACGTATTGCGGATACGCTTGTACGAACGGCAGCCGCGTCGCCGGAAAGTGCTTCGCCACGAGCGACAGGCACAACGCGGACATCAGTTCGAAACCGGTGAGGCGATCGCCGCAGGCGCCTTGCATGTGCGACAGCAGCTGCAGCGCGCTGGCGGGGCTCGCGAGCGCGACCAGCGCGGTGGCCCGCGCGCGCGGCTGCGGGAAAAGCTTCAGCACCGCCGCGGTGATGATGCCGAGCGTACCCTCGGCGCCCACGAACAGCTGCTTCAGGTCATAGCCGGTATTGTCCTTGCGCAGTCCGCGCAGCCCGTCCCAGATCTGCCCATCGGGCAATACCACTTCCAGGCCGAGCACCAGGTCGCGCGCGTTGCCGTAGCGCAGCACCGCGGTGCCGCCGGCGTTGGTGGAGAGGTTGCCGCCGATCTCGCAACTGCCTTCAGCGGCGAGCGACAAGGGAAACAGGCGGTCGGCTGCGGCCGCGGCCTGCTGCAGGTTGGCGAGCACGCAGCCCGCCTCGACGGTGATGGTGTTGTTGACAGGATCCACCGCGCGGATGCGGTTCATGCGCGACAGGTTGAGCACGATCTGCGCGCCACCCGGCACCAAGCGGCTGGCATTCTCCTCTGTCAGGGGCGTCGCGCCGCCGCACAGGCTGGTGTTGCCGCCCTGGGGCACGACCGCCGTGCGCGTTTCGGCGCACAAGCGCATCACCGCCGCGACTTCCTGCGTCGACGCGGGCTTCACCACCGCCAGCGCAGTGCCGAAATAGCGCTTGCGCCAGTCGGTTGCGTACGGCTGCAGTTCCTTCGGATCGGTGATAAGCCCGGCGTCGCCGACCAGGGCGCGCAGTCCTGCTATTAGTTGTGTCGTCATATGTTTGCGCTCGAATAGCGGTGAGCCGATTCTACTGCAAGTGAAACGGATTACCGATCCGACGCGCCCCTTCACTGCTGTCCGGGCCCGACATCCTTGCGCCGGAACACAGTCGGCTGAATAATCTCCTCGACCATAATTGCCTGTTTCTGCCAGCCATGTTAGGGTATACCCGCTTTTCGGGTATACCCGCATAGTCATGATGTGCATGGCAGTTGCTGCAACTCCAGACGGGCTTAAGCCTGCAGTGCATTTAGCAGGTGGGCCGTTCTTAAAATCCCTTGAGAGGAAAATCCGCAATGGAAAAGCAAGCGAAGAAGGCACCAATCTCACGCCGTAAATTCCTGACGGGCGCGGCTACCGCTACGGCGGGCGCAGCAACCCTCGGCTTCCCGATGATCGGCAAATCGCAGTCCCCGATCGTGCTCAAGATGCAGGGGGCGTGGGGCGCGAAGGACATCTTCAACGAAATGGCCGAGGAATACGTCAAGCGCGTAAACGATATGTCCGGCGGGCGCCTGAAGATCGACTACCTGGTGGCCGGCTCGGTGGTGAAGCCGTTCGAGGTGCTGGATGCGACCTCCAAGGGCGTGATAGACGGCGCCCACACGGTCGCGGTGTACTGGTACGGCAAGAGCAAGGTGGCGTCGATGTTCGGCTCCGGCCCAATCACCGGCTGCGACGCGGCGCAAAACCTCGCGTGGATTTCCAAGGAGGGGCACAAGTACTACGACCAACTGATGAAGAAGCTTGGGATCAACGTAGTCGGATTCTTCGCCATGCCGATGCCGACCCAGCCGCTGGGCTGGTTCAAGAAACCGATCAAATCGGCGGCGGAACTGAAAGGCCTCAAATACCGCACCGTGGGCCTGGCCGCGGACCTGATGCAGGAGCTGGGCTGCAAGGTGACCCAACTGCCGGGCGGCGAGATCGTGCCGGCGATGGAGCGCGGCGTGATCGACGCATTCGAGTTCAACAACCCGACTTCCGACAGCCGCTTCGGCGCCCAGGATGTGGCCAAGTACTACATGATGGGCAGCTATCACCAGGCGATGGAATTCTTCGAAATCGACTGGAACCGCAAGAAGTACGAATCGCTGCCAAAAGATTTGCAGGCGGTGCTGCGCTACGCCGCGGAAGCTGCGTCCACTTCCAATTTTGCTCTCGCGATGGACAATTACTCGAGGGATCTGGTCAAGCTCAGGGACAAGGATCATGTGCACGTGCTGCGCACGCCGCAGAGCGTATTCGACGCGCAAATAAAGGGCTGGGACGTATTGGTCAAGAAACTGTCCGACGAAGATCCGTTCTTCAAGGAGGTATGGGAATCGCAGAAAGGCTGGGCCAAGCGGGTCGGTTATTACTCGTTCTTCAACACCGCCGACTTCAAGGCAGGGTACGAGCATATCTTCGGCAAGCTCGGGTTCTAGGACTAACTGGCCATAACACGGTCATCAACTGACCGAACGGAGGCGGCACAGCAATGTGCCGCCTCTTTTTGCGTAGAAGAATATAGAATACCTAATCTGCCTGTCTCGACTGGGGAAACTCATGCTGCAAAGCTTCCTGCTCGGTATTGACCGTTTCAGCATGGCCGTAGGGCATGCTTTTTCGTGGTGCATCATCATCCTGACCCTGGGAACCTCGTACGAGGTGTTCGTGCGCTATGTCCTGAACAACCCCACCGCCTGGGCCTTCGACATGAGCTACATCCTTTACGGCGGACTGTTCCTGATGTCGGGCGCGTACGCGCTGTCGCGCAACGCCCACGTGCGCGGCGACGTGCTCTACCGGCTGTGGCCGGTGCGCGTGCAGGGCACGATCGAGCTGGTGCTGTATTTCATTTTCTTCTTTCCCGGGGTGACCTCGTTGATCATCGCCGGTTACGGCTATGCGCATGATTCCTTCGGCTACCGCGAGGTGAGCGTGAACAGTCCGGTGGGCGTGCCGATCTGGCAACTCAAGGCGCTCATCCCGCTCGCCGGCATCATGCTGTTCATCCAGGGCGTGGCCCAGGTGATCCGCTGCATCCTGGCGATCCGGGACGGCGAGTGGCCGAGAAAGCTGCATGATGTCGAGGAGTTGGAGACCGCCATCGCAGCCGAACATCAGTATCAGCAGCAAGCCGCGCAGAAGGGAGACGCCGCATGAGCGATCCCGCACTCGCCCTGGTAATGCTGTGTTCGTTCATATTCATCATCCTGCTCGGCTTCCCCATCGCGTTCACGCTGATGGCGATGGGCGTGGGCTTCGGCTATTACGCCTATTACGTCCCCGGACAGGAGTTCTTCGACAGCCGCGTGTTCTACCTGCTGTCGCAGAACACCTTCAGCATTATGAACAACGACGTGCTCACCGCGGTGCCGCTGTTCCTGTTCATGGGTTACATGATAGAGCGGGCCAACATCCTCGACCGCCTGTTCCACAGCCTGCAGGTCGCGTTCAAAAACGTACCGGGGGCGATGGCAGTGGCGGCGCTCGCGACCTGCGCGATGTTCGCGACCGCGACCGGGATCGTCGGCGCGGTCGTGACGCTGATGGGCCTGCTTGCGTTTCCGGCCATGCTCAAGGCGGGCTACGACCAGAAGCTCTCGGCCGGCGTGATCTGCGCCGGCGGTACGCTCGGGATCCTGATTCCGCCATCGATCATGCTGATCGTCTACAGCGCGACCTCGGCAGTGTCGGTGGTGAGGCTCTACGCCGCGGCCATGATTCCGGGCTTTCTGCTGGCCGGGCTGTACGTGACCTATGTGATTTCCCTCTGTGCCTGGAAACCGAAGCTGGCGCCGAAACTGCCCAAGGACCAGACCGACATCCCTATTGCCAAGGTGCTGTACCTGTTGGTGACCGCGTTTTTCCCGCTGGCGGTGCTGATTCTATCGGTGCTCGGAACCATCCTGTTCGGCTTGGCGACCCCGAGCGAGGCTGCGGCCGTAGGCGCCCTGGGCGCGATGGTGATCGCCATCGGCTACCGCGCGATGACCTGGCAACGCCTGAAGGAGGCTGTGTTCCTGACCGCGCGCACCTCGGCCATGGTGTGCTGGCTGTTCGTCGGTTCGTGGACATTCTCCTCGGTGTTTTCGTATCTGGGCGGCGAGACCCTGATCAAGGAATTCGTGACCAGCATGCACCTCACCACGACCCATTTCCTGATCCTGGCCCAGGTGATCATTTTCCTGCTCGGCTGGCCGCTGGAGTGGAGCGAAATTATCATCATTTTCGTGCCGATCTTCCTGCCGCTGCTGCATCATTATCATGTCGACCCGATGTTCTTCGGCATCCTGGTTGCGCTCAATCTGCAGACCTCCTTCCTCACGCCGCCGATGGCGATGTCGGCGTATTACCTCAAGGGGATCGCTCCGCCGCACGTGCAGCTGTGGACCATCTTCCGCGGTTGCTTTCCGTTTCTCACCATGGTGTTCATCTCGATGATCCTGGTGTACGTGTTCCCGCAGCTGGTCTACTGGCTGCCCAACCTGATCTACGGTCACTGAGGAAGCGGCATGAATAAGGACGCATCGATGGACCTGTCCCTGCTCGGCGCCAGCGAGGCGGCAAGCGCGCTCGCCGAGGGCAGGATCAGTTCCGAGGAGCTGGTGCAGGCCTGCTTGGCGCGCATCAAGGTGGACGAGGAGCGCGTGCAGGCCTGGGCGTTTATCGATGCGGAGCACGCCTTGCGTCAGGCGCGTGAAGCCGACATCAGACGGCGCGAAGGCAAGCCGCTTGGACCGCTGCACGGCATCCCGATCGGTGTCAAGGACATCATCGACACCGAGGACATGCCGACCGAGGACGGCACCGTGCTGCACGCGGGCCGCAGACCGCACGAGGACGCGACCCTGGTCTCGCTGCTGCGCGCAGCGGGTGCGATCATCATGGGCAAGACCGTCACCACCGAACTCGCCACCTACGCGCCCGGCAAGACGCGCAATCCGCACAACCCGGAACACACCCCGGGAGGGTCCTCGAGCGGCTCGGCCGCCGCGGTTGCCGCACGCATGGTACCGCTCGCGATCGGCACCCAGACCAACGGCTCCGTCATACGACCGGCAGCCTATTGCGGCGTAGTCGGATTCAAACCGAGCTTCGGCCTGATCTCCCGGCATAGGGTACTAAAGCAATCCCGCACGCTGGATCAGATCGGCGTCATGGCGCGCAGCGTAGAAGACGCCGCCCTGCTCGCGGAGCAGCTCTTCGGCTTTGACGAAAACGATCCCGATACGCGGCCGCTGGCGCGGCCGCTGTTGCGCGAAACCGCCATGCAGGAGCCGCCGGTGCCGCCGACGCTAGCTTTCGTCAAGACGGCGATGTGGAAACTGGCCGACGCCCAATGCAAGGAGGCTTTTGCCGAATTGGCGGCGCACCTGGGCGAGCGTGTCGAGGAGTTCAAGCTGCCCGACGGATTCAAGGACGCGTGGAAATGGCACCAGACCATCATGGAGGCGGACCTGGCCAAGAACTACGAGACCGAATACGAGCGGGGCCGCGACAAACTCAGCGAGACGCTGCGCGGCCAGATTGAGCGCGGGCGCAGGGTGCGCGCTGTGGACTACAACAAGGCGCTGGACCATATTCCCGCGCTGAACGCCGCGTTCGACCAGATGTTCGGGCTGCGCTACGAGGCAATACTGACTCCGGCGACTTCCGGCACAGCGCCGAAGGGGCTTGAGTCTACCGGATCGCCCGCATTCTGCACCTTGTGGACCCTGTGTGGTCTGCCCGCGATCACACTGCCGCTAATGCAAGGTACCGACGGACTACCGCTGGGCGTGCAGCTGGTGGGCCCGCCCGGAGGCGACGCCCGCCTGCTGCGCACCGCGCGCTGGCTGATGGCCCAGGTCCAGTCGGCGTAAGCCATATCAGCGTTCAACGCGATAGAATATCCAGGAGAACACATTATGCTATCCGATATCATCTTTGGCTTGATCGCGATGACGATGGCGATCGTTTTTTACCTGGTTCCCATCGTGAAGCTGGTCCCGATTCTCGGCTGGAAGTCTATCCCGCTGGGCGCTGTGATACTGATCGGCGTCACGATGATGGTCGTCGAGTTCATTCAGACGGTTCGCGCGAGCAAGAAAGACAGCGACAAGAAATAGGCCCTGCGCCGCCGCTTCGGGCGCGTACGCAAGCCGCGGAGTGCCGCGGCACGTGGCGGTCAACCCCGAGCGCAAGATACTAGGCGTAGTACATCACCAGATACAAGGCAAGCAGGGCGCTGATCCACAGCGCCATCGCACCCGTGGACTGCGTGCGCGCAAGCAGTCCACCGGGGCCGTGCCAGCGCAGGGTCCAGCGCAGCAGGCCAGTGCTCAGCCCTCGCGCCGCCGCGCCAAGGGTGCGCAGGCCACGCGACACCACCGAAGTGCAGGCCGCAACGAGATCCGGGCCCAGACGGCGATACACCCAGTCGCTGTCCAAATTCACCGCGCGCAGCTCCGGCGGGTAAATCCCGGTGCGCATCAGCACCGCGAATGCCAACGCTGAAAATACCAGCAGCTGCAGCTGCGCGAGCACATGCGAGGCGGTGTATGGGTGGTAGTCGACCGACCATGGCAGCAGAGCGTACAGCGTTCCTGGAAATACTCCTATGCCGACGCAAAGCGCGGCCGCGAGCGCCATCGCGACGAGCATGCTGCCTGGCGCCTCTTTGCAGCGTATTCCGGAATCATGCCCAAAGAACGCAAAGTAAGGAATCTTTATCCCGGCGTGGTGGAACACGCCGGCAGAGGCGAACAGCAGCACCAGCCAGACCCCGACATGTCCCTGCTCGACGGCGGCTTCCATGATCATCGATTTGGTAACGAAGGCGCTGAACAGCGGAAAAGCGGAGATCGATGCCGCGCCGACAATGCAGAACCCCGTGGTCCAGGGCATTGATTTGTACAGCCCGCCGAGGCTGGTGCCATTGACCGTGCCCGTACGCAGCAGCACCGCGCCCATAGACATGAACAGCAGCGACTTGAAGATGATGTCGGCAAAGGCGTGCGCAACGGCACCGTTCAGCGCCAGATCGGTTCCGATACCGATGCCGACGACCATGAAGCCGAGCTGGTTGGTCATGCTGTACGCGAGCACACGCCGCAGATCATTCTCGATCACCGCGTAGAAGATCGGAAACGCAGTCATTGTCGCCCCGACCCAGACCAGCAGTTCCGTTCCGGGAAAGGCGCGCGCCAGCGCGTAGATCCCGAGCTTGGTGGTGAACGACGAAAGCACAACGGTGCCGGCCTCGGTAGCCTCCGGATAGGCGTCCTGCAGCCAGTTGTGGAGGAACGGGAATGAGGCCTTGATGCCGAACGCCACAAGCAGAAGCGCGCCGCCCGGCGCCGCGAGTCCGATGTATCCAAACCCGATCGAGCCGCTGGCTGCCTCGTGCACCAGCGCGCCGGCGAGCAGCAGCATGCCCGAGACGAGTTGTACCGCGATATAGCGCATTCCGGCGCGATAGGAGCGCTCGGTGCGCCTGGCCCAGATCAGCAGCACCGACGCGATCGCGGACAATTCCCAGAAGACGAACAGCGAAAGCATGTCGCCAGCGAAGACCGCGGCGACCGTGCAGCCCGCGTAGATCGGCGCCGACACGCGCTGCACCGCGTCGTCCACCTGCAACGCATAAATCGCGCCGAGCAATGTCGCGATCGCGAACACATAGCCGAATAGCAGGCTGAGACGGTCCACGTGCATCAGCACCAGGGTTCGACCCAAAACATGAAGCTGGACGTAATCCCCTGGTGCGAGCGCCGCGAGCTGGGCCAGAGCCAGCAGCGGCGCGATTATCGTCACCGCGTCGCGCACGCGCCCGCGCGCAATCGCAGCGAGCACGCCGCCGGCGATCAGCGTCAGTCCGACCGGCCATTCACCGATCATAGTAGTCCTCGGGACGCTTGAGCACGCGCCGCATCGCCTTGGCCGTGAGCACCAGCGCGACGCACGCAAAGAATCCGTAGGCTGCATAGAAGCCAAACCACTGTGCGAACGCTACTGCGTCATGGCGATGCACGATCAGGTCGGCAATGACCAGTAGCAATCCCACTGCGCACAGCCCGAGGAACAGCTTGGTCACATTCTCGCTGCGATCGAGCCAGTACACCTTGTCTGCCTTGGCCTTGGACATAGCCTCCTCCCGCTAGCTGCCGGACATACCCGCTACCCCGCGCGCAAGCGCCAGCAGCGGATCAGCGTAAAATACAAACCCCAGGACCAGCGCCGAGGTCACGAACATTGCCAACACCATGCTTGGCGGCGCCTCGCCATGCGGCGCGTCCCCTGCCGCGGGCGCGCGAAGAAATGCCGCGTAGACGATAGGCAGAAAATACGCGGCATTCAGCAGCGTGCTGACGGTAAGCACCGCAAGTGCCACATAGTCGCCGGCGGCGGCCGCACCGGAAAAGATGAACCATTTGCTCGCAAATCCGGCGGCGGGCGGAATCCCGATCAGCGACAAGCTGCCCACGGCGAATGCCGCCATGGTCCAGGGCATGCGCCGGCCGATGCCGTCAAGCTGGCTCACCTCAGTCTTGTGCGACGCGGTATAGATGGCGCCTGCGGCGAAGAATAGCGTAATCTTTCCGACCGCATGCGCGGCGATATGCAGCACTGCGCCAAGCACCGATATCGGAGTGAGCAGGGACGCGGAAAGCACTATGTAGGAGAGCTGACTCACCGTCGAGTACGCGAGCCTGCGCTTCAGATTGTCCGAGCGCAACGCCACGATCGACGCCGCGATGATGGTAAAGCCAGCAGCGAACGGCAGCCAGTCCACGCTGTGCAATCCAGCGATCCGTTCGACCCCGAACACGTAGACGATCACCTTGACCACCGAAAACACGCCCGCCTTCACCACCGCGACCGCATGCAGCAGCGCCGACACCGGCGTCGGCGCCACCATCGCCGACGGCAGCCAGCGATGGAAGGGCATCAGCGCCGCCTTGCCGATGCCGAACATGAACAGCGCCAGCAGGCCGCCGATCGCGGCGTTCGACAGGCCATGCCCCAATATCCCACCGGCAGTGAAATCCAGCGTGCCCGCCACCACCCAGGTAATGACGATCGCGGGCAGCAGAAACAGAATCGAGGTTCCGAGCAGCAAGCCCAGATACATGCGTCCGCCGCGCCGCGCCTCTTCATCGCCGTGATGCGTCACCAGCGGATAGGTAATCAACGTCAGCGCCTCGTAGAACAGGTACAGCGTGAGCAGGTTGGCGCTGAACGCGACCCCCATGGTGCAGGCGAGCGCCAGCGCGAAGCAAACATAGAAGCGCGTCTGGTGCGCCTCGTGGTTGGCGCGCATGTAGCCGATCGAGTAGAGCGAATTGACCACCCACAAGCTCGAGGCCACCAGTGCGAACAGCATGCCCAGCGGTTCGAGGCGGAAGGAAATCGCGATTCCCGGCAGCATCTCCACCAAGGTCAGCTGCGGCCGCGCCCCGCCGAGCACCGGGCCGAGCAGGGACAATACGCACAGGAACAGGCCCGCCGCCGTCGCGATCGTCGCAGTCTCACGCAGGTCCGGCCAGCGGTCGCAGGCGGCAATGGCCAGCGCCCCCAGCACCGGAATTATGAGCGCGGCAAGCAGCAGCGACTCCGGACTCACCGTACGATTCCCAGCAGCACTTGCGCCGCGCGGTGCGCGCCGTCCACGGTATATCCCGCGTCCAGGCCGAAATAGATGCAGCCCGCGACCATGATCCAGGCCGGAATCAGCATGGCTGCCGGCGCTTCACCGAGTGCCGCAGCGCCCGGCTTCGGCGCCCGGAAATAGGCCATCTCTACGAAGCGCCAGACGTAGGCCAAGGCGATAAGCGAACTCGCCACGATCAGCGCAGCCAGCCACCAGTAACCGTGCTCTATGGCGCCCAGCACGAGATACCACTTGCTGATGAAGCCCGCGGTGCCCGGAATGCCGATCAGGCTCATTCCGCCGAGTACGATTCCAAACGAAGTCAGCGGCATGGTTTTGCCCAGCCCGGCGACCCGTTCCAGGCTCGTTGAGCCCAGCCGCAGCGAAACGCCCCCGAGCAACATAAAGATCGCTCCCTTGGTGATCCCGTGATTGAACAGGTGCACCACCGCGCCGGTCAGCCCCGATTCGTTGGCCAGACCCGCACCGAGGGTGATGTACCCGATCTGGGCCACGCTCGAATAGGCGAACATGCGCTTGAGGTCACGCTGGAACACCGCCACCAGCGATGCGCTCACCACTGCAAGCACCGACAGCGCGATCAGGATTTGCGCCATAGGCAGGCGCCCGAACACCAGCGGCACGCCGAACACGAGAAAATAAAAGCGCAGCAGCACGTAGACCGATACCTTGGTCGCGCTGGCAGCAATGAATGAGCTGATCGCGGAGGGCGCGTAAGCGTAGGCGTTCGGCAGCCAGAAGTGCAGCGGAAACAAGGCCAGCTTCAAGCCCAGCCCGACGGTGATGAAGGCGAGCGCAGCCAGGACCGGACGCATTTCGTGCACGTCGCGCAGCCGCAGCGCGAGGTCAGCGAGGTTGAGCGTGCCGGTCATGAGATACAGTAATCCCACGCCGATGATGTAAAAGGTGGCGCCAATGGTGCCGAGTACCAGATACTGGTAAGCCGCCAGCAGCGCCCGGCGATTGCGCCCGAGCGCGACCAGCACGTATGTCGACAATGATGAAATCTCGAGGAACACGAACAGGTTGAATGCGTCGCCGGTGATGGTGATGCCGAGCAGACCCGCCAGGCAAAGCGAAAACATGGTGAAGAACAGATAGTGCTGGTCGCGCGGCAGCTCGGCCGCGACGCTGGTCCGCGCGTACGGCGCCACGACGGATGCGACGAGGGTGACCAGCACCAGCACGAAGGAATTGAGCGCATCGACCCGGTATTCGATGCCCCAGGGCGGCGGCCAGTTGCCGATGGCGTAGGAAATCGGCCCGGCTTCGCGCACCTTGAACGCCAGCGTCAGGGCGATCGCGAGCGCGGTCCAGCTCACGAGCGTGGCGAGCAGCCAGGCGAAGGTTCCACGTCGCACCAGCACCATCAGCGGCGCGGCCAGCAGCGGCACCACCACCTGCAGCGCGGGAAGATTTTCTGCGATCACCGGTCCTCTTCCCCGGCTCGGTCCTTGTCGAGGATCTCGTCCTCCTCAATGGTGTCGTAGGCTTCGCGTATGCGCACCACGATAGCCAGTCCCAGCGCGAGCGTTGCCACGCCGACGACGATTGCGGTCAGGATCAGCACTTGCGGCAGAGGATTGGAATAGGTGCTGAAGGAAGCCGCCAGGATGGGCGCGGTGCCGCCTATCAGCTTGCCCGGCGCAATATAGAGCAGATACACCGAAGTCTGGAAAATCCCCAGGCCGATCAGCTTCTTCACCAGGTTTCCGCGCGCGATCACGATATACAGCCCCGCGATCATGAGGAAAATCGTCACCCAGTAGCTGTAATGCCCGGCCAGGCTCATTGATCTGCCTCGTCCTTGTCGCGCTGCCGGCCGGCGAACATGTAGAAGATCTTGATCATCACGCCGGAAACCGTGATGGCGACCCCCAGCTCGACCCAGAAAATGCCGCGCTCCTGGCCATGCACGCTATTGTGGGCAAGCACGAAGTAATCGAGATAGTGCCCCCCCAGCAAAATGCCGACCACGCCCACGCCGCCGTATATCAGCACACCTGCGGCGATCATGGTCTCTATGATCCAGTCGGGCGCGAACCTGCGCGCGGCCGGCAGCCCGAAAATGATGGCGTAAAACATTATTCCTGCGGCCGCGATCACACCGGCCTGGAACCCACCGCCCGGGCCGAAATCGCCATGAAACTGGACGTAGAGCGCGAACAGCAGCACGAACGGGATCAGCAGCTTGCCGAGGACCCGCAGCACCAGGTCGCGCGTCATCCTTTCTTCTCTCCACGCCGGCGGCGGCGCAGCAATGCGATGACGCCGGCGCCGGCGGTGAACACCACGGTGGTCTCGCCCAGGGTGTCGTAGCCGCGATAGCTCGCCAGCACCGAGGTGACCACGTTCGGGACGCCGGTTTCGCGCAGCGAATCGTGGAGGTAGCGCGGCACGACATGGGTGTGGATGGCCGCCTGCGGATCGGAAAATGCCGGCAGTTCGAAGGTGCCGTAGACCAGCGCCGCGCCGATGACGATGGCCACCAGCAGCGGAAGCAGAGGGCGATGCAGCGGCTTGACCTCGTCGCCGCGCGTCAGATAGAGCGCGCCCAGCAGGAGCACGGTGGACATGCCGGCACCGACCGACGCCTCGGTCATTGCCACGTCCACTGCGTCCAGGGCTACCAGGACCGTGGCCATGAGAAAGCTGTAGATGGCGCCGAACACCACCACCGCAAACAGATTGCGTTGCACCACGATGGCGACGGTGAGCAGTGCCATCATCGTGAGCAGCGTCATGATGATCAGGGTTTCGATGGATCCTCTCCCGGCGCAAGCAGCGGCGCGAGGCCGCGCGCGAGCGCCGCCTTGGTCAGCGCATGCGTGGCCGTAGGACTGGCGAACAGAATGAGCAGCCCGATCATGAGCAGCTTCACCGCGATCAGGCTGAAGCCCGCCTGCAGAATCATGCCCAGCAGCATCAATCCCGCACCCGCCGTGTCGACAATGCCCGCCGCATGCACGCGCGTGTAAAAGTCGGGCATGCGCACCAGGCCGAGCGCGCCGATCACGCAGAAGGCGCCGCCGGCGACGAGACAGGCCCAACTCAGGATATCCGGCGCCAGGTTCACGTGCGCGGCTCCGCGTCTTCCCCCGGTTCGCCGAGATCGCCGTAGCGGAAAAACTTCAGCACCGCAATCGTGCCGACCACGTTGAGCAGGCCGTAGACCAGCGCCAGGTCGAGGAACTCCGGCCGGCCGCCAAGAAAGCCCAGCACCGCAAGCATCAGCATCGCCACCGTGCCTACCGTGTTCGCTGCCTGCAGGCGATCGAACACCGTGGGCCCGAGGATGGCGCGCGCCAATGCGAGCACCAGCGCCACCAGCAGCGCGAAGGCGCCGGCGGCGAACATCAGCGATAGCCCTCGACTTGCGACACGCGTCGGTCCATTTCGCTGTCGATCACGCCTGCGCCGGCGGCACGGGTCAGCCCATGGACCAGGAATTCATCCTGCGCCGCCTCGACCGTGATCGTGCCCGGCGTCAGCGTGATCGAGTTAGCGTGCGTTGCCAGTCCGACCTGCGACTTCTGCGTCGGCTTGAAGCGCACCAGCACCGGGCTTATCGGCAGGCGCGGATCGAGGATGATACGGGACACATCCCATGCGCACTTCGCGATTTCCTTGATCAGCCATGGCCAGTACAGGACGACCGATGCAATCATCTGGATCGGGTGGCCTTCGCGATCGACGATTTTCATGCGCCACGAAAGCAACACCACGGCGAGCGCCGAGCCGGCGCCTGCCGCCAGCAGGAACGGTTCGAAATGGCCCGACAGCAGTATCCAGAATACGTAGAGTGCGATGCCCAGGCTGACAAGATGCAACATTCGATGGTTCCTTTGGCCGCGAATGCAGGGCACGCGTTCGGGTCTGCGCGCGGTCTCCGCCGCGGTTGAATTCTACAGGGCCATGCAGCGGCAGACAACTCGCTTCACCAGCTTGGTCACTGCGATCCCGCCCGCACCTGCACTTCGCGCCCGTACGGAAAATACGCTACTCGGCAGCCGGACCATGGCACAGGTGCACCGCGCGCGGCGCACACCTCGGTACCCGGCTGCCGCCGGAGTTCAGGCCATCAGCGAGACCAGCACCTCGTCCAGCATCTTCTTCGCATCGCCGAACAGCATGCGGTTGTTCTCTTTGTAGAACAGAGGATTGTCGACGCCCGCATAGCCGGAGGCCATGCTGCGCTTCATCACGATCGAGG
>CAZRMO010000088.1:0-16229 GCA_964601155.1 uncultured Enterobacteriaceae bacterium | reverse complement strand
GACCGCTTCCCGGGGAGCTGCTAGACGCGCGAGTCCTTGTCGGCCCTGGGATTCAGGACGAAAGCGTTCTTGGCCGTCTCCTGATACGTCGCCCCGAAGCCGGCAAGAATCTCCTTGGACTTGGCGTTCGGGGTTCCCCAGCATTGACACGTAATCTTGTCGCACGCCTCGATGAGCGCACCCAGGGGGGCTTTGCCTTTCTCGTTGGCGAGATGCGCGGCGAACGCTTCGTCGTTCGCATAGATCTCGGTCCAATGGCTGACACGCTCCGAGGGATAATCGGCGTGGTAGCAGATCACCCCCGGGTGTTCGAGCATCACCGTGCACAGCGCCTCTTGATTGGCCCTGAAGTCGGCCTCGCGCCCTGCTTTGATGTCCCACTGAAGCTTGAGCATGAATGACATACGCGCCTCCTTGGCAGTGGTCTGCGGAATAACAAAAGTTTCTGCCGATTACTCTAGTCGGTCAAGTGCCGCTCACCATCAGCTACGGATTCCTAAGCCCAATCTACCCGCCAATGCGGCTAAGGACTGATGGAGCCCGGTCGGTAGCTTTTCTCCCTGAGCGCAAGCGCCAGCTCACCAAGACATCGTGCATTCGACGCGTGTCGCGACCAAGAGACGGGCGTGGCAGAGCTTCGTCTGGCAAGCGACGGCAAAAGCGACCATCGAGTAGCCCTGAGCTGGCAGCTGAGGCCGCCGTCGCCTAATTCAAGTCGATGCCAACAATATCGTCGGCCTCAAATTCGTCAGGGATTGTGCCGTCACCCATGCCGGTAACCATGGCCGCCAGGTTCTCGCTTTGTTTCACGAAATATTCGGCACTGATCGGGTCATAGAAGCGCTGGCCGAGAGGGACATCGCAGAACTTGACACGACGACGGGAAGGAGTAGCCATGCGAACTCACCAGGAAATGTATTGGGGGATGAACTGTGGCGCAGTTTACCCGCGAAGCGCTGCTTTAGGCCGGTTGTTTCCCGCCGCACCCCGGGGCCCACAGAAATGTGGGGTGAGGTCGACTATCCAAAACTGCCGGAGGCGGCAGGCGATTCACCGCGGACTTTCGCGTGACGCGGAAGCGACGAATGGAATGCGAAACGAGCAGCTGCAGACGTTGCGCCGCAATGCTACACGAGGCCCCTCAGAACGGCCCAAAGCGGTCGCCGCGGCTAGACTCCCGTGTTTTTGTCGGCTACTTCGAGACACTCTCTGATCGATTTCAATAGCTTCTCTGCGCTCACTGGCTTCGTAAGGAAATCGGCTGCGCCCAATTTCATCGCCATGGCCACGGTGTCTGCATCGCTTTGCCCGGACAGAAGAATCACCGGAATCGAAGCGGTCTTCCCATCTGCTTTTGCCAGCGATAGAAGCTCAAGACCGGTTAGCAGGGGCATATGGACGTCCGACAGGATCAAGTCGGGTGGGTTATGCAGCAAAGCGTTGGCGCCTTCAGCTCCGTTTTCGGCCAACTCCAGCGCGTAACCGGCCAGGGACAAGCTGACGCTCAATAGATTGCGGAAACCGGCGTCATCCTCGACGACGAGAATTCTCTTCTTCTTGATCTGCATTTTGTCGACCCTGTCAGTCTGCCTGCCCGCTTACTCCAGCTAAGCAAAAATGCGCCTTGCATTGTGAGAAGAAAAACCACCTCGCATTCCTGGCCGATTCGCCCCACAAAGGCTGCGGTCCGCCGACTTCGGGCTGAGCATCCGGTAATGATCCAAGCGCAATCCCGCCCACCTGAAGACTTAAACCAGAACGCATACCCAAGCTAATCTAATATCTCGTTTGCGTCCTCCAACTATCTGTCATTTAACAGAATTTGACATTCGGCGTGAATCTGCCCATCACTGGTTCGGCGCGAAACCAGTGATCCGAGCCAGCAGCCAGACGCCTACGACATCGATCCGCCGCAAGCCGACCCGAGCCGGTCACACGCAGAGATTCCTAAGCGGCAACCGTACCCGCCGCTTCGGCAGCGGGGATGTTTTTTGCTCTTATCTGCTCATCTTTTGATTCGAGTCATAACTGCCAGTCGCATGGTCGCGCAGCATCATCCTTGCCAACAATTTTTCGAGAGGGGCCTGAGATGAACGCAGTAGATATTTCGGCGCTTGCACGGCACATGTTTGAAACACAAGGCGCCAAAGCCATTATCGAGGCCGCTCAAAAGGCCGTGTCCTCTGCGGCCGCCGGCGACGAGGAGCAGTCGAAGACTTGGCGGCGGGTCGAGGCCGCACTGTGGGAAATGCGTGGCCCGCACGAAAGTTAGGCGAAACATTCTAGCTGGCCCACCTGCCGGCATCTGCCTGAATCCGGCAGCCGTTGCACCGTAAGCTCGCATCAGCTGCCAGGAGCTGCCCATGCCGGTCGTCCCGGTGTCTCGGCATGCGTCTTGCCCGCGGCCGTGCTTACGCTTATAGTACGGCGCTCCTAGCGCAACCGGGCATGCAGGCAATGGCACGCGAACACTTCACCTTTCGCCACACGCTGCGCGTGCGCTGGGCGGAAGTCGACAGGCAGGGCATCGTTTTCAACGGCAATTATTTCGTCTATTTCGATGTCGCCATCACCGAGTACTGGCGCGCGATCGGCATCGACTATCCCGACGGCTTCATCAAGGCCTTCGGCACTGACATGTACGCGGTCAAGGCGACCGCGGAATATCATGGTTCGGCCGAGTTCGACGATATTCTCGACATCTACGGCCGCACTGCGAGGCTCGGACGCTCGAGCATGCAGTTCCTGCTCGAGATCTGGCGCGGCGACACCCACCTGGTCAGCGGCGAGCTGATCTACGTCAACGCCGATCCGGCGACGAAAAAATCCGCTTCGCTGCCCGAACCGCTGCGGCAGAAAATTACCGCCTACGAGCGGCTGATACCCCTGACCGGAGTGGCGCAATCGTCGTAGCGCAGGCGTCCTCGCCTGCGCTACTGGCCCTGCGCGCGACCCGAGCCGCAGCCGATCGGCTAAAATAGCCGCTCCTCCGCTTTCTTCTCCCATGGAAAAAATCATGCAAGTCCGCGACAAGCTATATATCAATGGCCAATGGGCCGCGCCCAAAAGCAAGAAATCCATCGATGTGATCAACGCCTCGACCGAGGAAATCATGGGGCGCGTTCCCGAAGGCACGGCAGATGACGTCGATGCCGCGGTGACGGCGGCGCGCGCCGCATTCGACGGCTGGGCCGCGACGCCTGCCGCCGAACGCGCCGCATTCCTGCAGAAGATCCACGAAGGACTGAAGGCGCGCATGGAGGAGATCGGCTGGCTGATCGCCGGGGAAGTCGGCATGCCGGTGAAGCTTGCCACCATGATCCAGGCGGGTTCCCCCACCGCCACCTTCGGCATGTACGCGAAAATGCTCGGCAGCTTCGCCTTCGAGGAAAAGGTCGGCAATTCGCTGGTGCTGCGCGAGCCGGTCGGCGTGGTCGCGGCGATCACGCCGTGGAATTATCCGCTGCACCAGATCGCGGCGAAGGTCGCGCCGGCGCTCGCCGCCGGCTGCACCGTGGTGCTCAAGCCTTCCGAAGTGGCGCCGCTCAACGCCTTCGTGCTCGCTGAAATCATCCACGCCGCGGGCCTGCCCGCGGGCGTGTTCAACCTCGTCACCGGCTACGGTCCGGTGGTGGGCGAAGCCCTGGCCGCGCATGCGCACGTGGACATGGTGTCCTTCACCGGCTCCACCCGCGCCGGCAAGCGCGTGTCCGAACTCGCCGCGGCGACGGTGAAGCGCGTGGCGCTGGAACTCGGCGGAAAGTCGGCCGCGGTAGTGCTCGAGGACGCCGACCTCGCCGCCGCCGTCAAAGGCACGATCAACGCGTGTTTCCTGAATTCCGGCCAGACCTGTTCCGCGCACACGCGTCTCCTCGTCCCCGAGAGCAAATACGCAGAGGCGGCGAAAATCGCGGTCGAGGTGGCCAAGGGCTTCAGCGTCGGCGATCCCTTCGGCGGCGCAGCCAAACTCGGACCGCTGGTGTCCGAAGCGCAGCGCGAGCGCGTGCGCGGCTACATCAGGAAGGGCATGGAGGGCGGAGCGGAACTGCTCTGCGGCGGCGCCGATGCGCCCGAAGGCCTGGGCAAAGGCTACTACGTCAAGCCGACCATATTCGGCCGGGTCAAGCCGGACGCGACCATCGCCCAGGAAGAAATCTTCGGACCAGTGCTGTCCATCCTTACCTACAGGAACGAGGACGAGGCGGTTAACATCGCCAACAACTCGCCCTACGGCCTGGGCGGCGGGGTGTGGTCGAAAGACGAGGCGCATGCGCAGAAAGTGGCGCGGCGCATGCGCACCGGCCAGGTGGACATCAACGGCGGACCGTTCAACCTGCAGGCGCCGTTCGGCGGTTTCAAGCAATCGGGCAACGGACGCGAGCTCGGGCGCTTCGGGCTCGAGGAATTCCTCGAGTACAAATCCCTGCAGCTGAAACCCGAAGCCAAGGCCTGATGGCGATCAAGTACTACTGGGAGGACTTCACCCCCGGCCGGGTGTTCGAGACCGCCACGCGCGCGCTGTCCGAGGAAGACATCGTCCGCTTCGGTAGAGAATACGACCCGCAGGCCTACCATACCGATGCCGAAGCCGCGCGCCACACCCCATTTGGCGGGCTGATCGCGAGCGGCTGGCAGACCTGCGGCGTCACCATGCGCCTGATGTGCGACGGCTACCTGCTCCAAACCTCCTGCGTCGGCTCGCCGGGCCTGGAGGAATTGCGCTGGCTGAAACCGGTGCGCCCGGGCGATGCACTGCGCCTGAAGACCACGGTGCTCGAGGCCACGCCTTCGGCGAAGCAGGCCAATCGCGGCACGGTGCTGTTTCTGTGGGAAACCCTCAACCAGAACGGTGAGGTCGTGCTTTCCATGCGCGGCCGGCAAATGTTCCTGCGCCGCGTGCCGGCGTAGTTTTGACGCAAGCGGATGCACAGATGAGCTACAAGTATTACTGGGAGGACTTTTATCCGGGCCAGGTTCTCGAGGCCGGCGGCGTCAGCCTGTCGGAAGACGAAATCATCGAGTTCGCGAAAAAATACGATCCGCAGCCGTTTCATATCGATCGCGAAAAGGCGAAACACTCTGTTTTCGGCGGACTGATCGCGAGCGGCTGGCAGACCGCCGGCATCTGCATGCGCCTGCTCTGCGACTGCTACCTGCTGGAGGCGGCAAGCATGGGCTCGCCCGGCGTCGACGAGCTGCGCTGGGTCAAGCCGGTGCGCGCCGGCGACACGCTGCGGCTGAAATCCACGGTGCTGGAGACGCGCGCATCCAACAGCCGGCCTGACATGGGCACAGTGCGCTCGCGCTCGGAGGTCTACAACCAGCACGGCGAACTGGTGATGCACATGTCGGGCGTGGGCATGTTCCGCCGCCGCAGTCCGTAGCAGGACGCGCGCGCGGCGCAGGGCTCAGCTCGGCCCGGAGGCGGGTGAAATGTAGGAGGGGCGCCCCCGCCCCGACAAGTGCCATGATTAACCACCGACCGGCCCGGGGGGCTGGTCTCCCACAATCGAAAACCGATCGACACTAGCCGGGTTTAGGCTTGCGCCAAACGCTCGCCAGCCAGAATTGCTGTTCGCGCGGCAGGCCGCTCGGCCGGTAGTAGTGCGCAAGCTCGATGAATCCCGCAGCCGAGACATGGCTGCGCCAGGTGGGAAGATCGTAATAAGCGCCGTAGCGGCCGCGGTTCCAGCCTTCCTCGTTGCGGCCGCGCGGGTTCGACGCAAACAACACGCCGCCCGGCTTCAATGTGGCATGCAGATCGCGCAGCACGCGCGGCAGTTCCTGGCTGGCGATGTGAAACAGCGAAGCGTTCGCGTATACGCCGTCGAAATGCTCATGCGGCAGATCGAGTCGGAGAAAGTCCTGCTGCCATACCTCGCAGGCGCTGTAGGCGCGCGCCATGTCGACGAACTGCGCCGCGCCTTCCAGCCCCACGGCGATGTGGCCGAGAGCCGCAAACGTCTTGAGATCGCGCCCCGGTCCGCAACCGAAATCGAGGATGGTCGACGGCGGTCCGCCCTCGATCTGTTCGAGCAGCGCGGCGATGTTCTGGCTCACGTCGTGATCGCGCGTGCCCTCGAAAAAATCGGCGGCGCGCTGATTGTAGTGCTGCAGCGTGAGCGCGCTTATGCGTTCAAGGTCCTTCTGTTCCAGCTTCATCGTAATGTTTTCCGCCGTAGCCCGCCACGCCCATCAGGAACCGGGTGAAGCCGTACGCGCTCCAGATCAAAAACCGCCGCCACAGCGGCTGATGATGCCACGCGCTTTTCGCCACCACCCTGGCGCCGCTTTTCATGTGATCGAGCAGGTTGCGGCGCAGTTCCCGCGAAAATTGCAGGTCGTCGACGACGACGTTGGCCTCGCGCGCCAGCATCAGGCTGAACGGGTCGATGTTGGAGGAGCCCACCGTAGCCCAGTGCCAGTCGATCACCGCGACCTTCGCGTGCAGGAAGCTCTTGTGATATTCGTAGATCTCCACCCCGGCATCGAGCAGCGAACCGTACAAGGCGCGCGAAGCGTAGTACAGCAACACGTATTCGACCCGCCCCTGCAACAGCAACACGACGCGCACGCCGCGCCCGGCGGCCGCGCGCACCGCCTGGCGGAAGCGCGCGCCGGGAAAGAAGTAAGCGTTGGCGATGATGATTTCCTTGTGCGCGCCGCGGATCGCCTCGAGGTAAGCATCCTCGATGTCGGAACGATGGCGAAAATTGTCGCGCACCACCAGCACGGCGTGCTGCTTGCCGCACGGGCCGGCATCGACCGGTTTATGCCGCTGCGCACTGCGCTTCAGGCTCGCCCAGGCAACCCGGCGCCACAGGCGCTCGGTCTGCTCCAGCACGCTCGCCACCAGCGGCCCCTCGATGCGCACGGCGTAGTCGTAGCGCGGCGGCGTATGGCCCGGGGTGTGCATGTCGTCGATGATGTTGATGCCGCCCAGGAAGGCCACGCGAGCGTCCACGACTACCAGCTTGCGGTGCAGACGCCGCAGGCGCTTGCGCCGCAGCGTCAGCGGCGAGGTCTTGGGCCCGAAGATCAGCACCTCGACATCGGCCGCGTCGAGCAGCCGCCGCGTCTGCTCGAACATGCCCTTGGAGCCGAAGCCGTCGACGAGCACGTGTACGCTTACGCCGCGCCCGGCTGCGCGTACCAGCGCGGCGGCAATGCCTCTGCCGGTGTTGTCGTCGGCGAAAATATAGGTTTCGAGGTAGACCTCGCTTTGCGCCGCGTCGATCGCCTGCCGCAGCGCCGGGAAATACGCGCCGCCGTTGACGAGCAGCTGCAGCTTGTTGCCCTCCAGGAATTCGAGCGTCATCGCAATTCCAGCTCCACGCTCAAAGCGGCGTGATCGGAAATGCGCGACCAGGGCAGACCGTGGTGGACCTCCGCGTGGCGCACCTCGAAGCCGCGCGCGTAGATGCGGTCCATGCGCAGCAGCGGAAAAGTACTCGGATAGGTGCGTGCCGGCCGGCCACGCTGGTCGCGGAACACCTCTTTCAGGTCGAGCTCCGCCACCAGCGCCCGCCCCGCGGAATTGCGCCAGTCGTTGAAATCCCCGGCGACGATAAGCGGTGCGCCCTCCGGCACCAGGCGTTGAACGCGTTCGGTCAGCGCCGCCAACTGGCGCCTGCGGCCGCGCTCATGCAGGCCGAAATGCACGCACATGCAGTGCAGGGGCGCTGCACCCAGCGCGACTTCACAATGCAGCAGGCCACGCTGTTCGAAGCGGTGCGCGGACACATCCTGGTTTTCCGCGCTGATGATGGGAAAGCGGCTGAGTATCGCATTGCCGTGATGGCCGCGGTCATACACCGCATTGCGGCCGTAAGCGTAGTCCGGCCAAACCTCGTCGGCCAAAAACTCGTACTGCGGCTCGGTCGGCCAGTTGGGCACGCGCGCCGCATGACGTTCGTGCTCGCCCTGCACTTCCTGTAAAAACACCAGATCCACATTGAGCAGGCGCAGATGGTGACGCAACTCGTGCACCATCATGCGCCGGTTGAAATGGGAAAAGCCCTTGTGGATATTGTAAGTGGCCAGACGCAGCTTCATCTCTACCCCACGCCAGGCGTTGACTTGACCATGGCCTCAAGAAATCTTAGTCGCTCATGAGTCAAAAGAACGGAAGAATTGCGAGTCTGCGTCCGCGGGGGAATATACAAGGGGGGGTGCACCCCCCCTTGTTCGTTGAATCAGGGCTTTTCCCCGGCCGAAGGCACGCTGTTTGCTCCGCGCTGATCCTATTCAAGGTTTCAAGCCCTGATACAGCTTCTCCCGCCCGACCTTGATCAGAAATTTCCCTTCGTACATGAATATATCGGCGGTCGCGAAGGTCTCGCCGAAGGCCTCCGGGATGAACGATCCGGTGCCGATTATGTCCACCGGCGCGCGCGCGTGGCCGAACATCTTGCACTTGAACGGCGTGAACCCGCTGGAGGCGACGATGCGCGCCGCGTTGAAGCCGGCGGCATCCAGAGTTTCACGCATCTTGATCACGCTCGCCACCGACACGCCGGTGCCGAACA
Source organism: uncultured Enterobacteriaceae bacterium (assembly GCA_964601155.1). GTDB lineage: Bacteria > Pseudomonadota > Gammaproteobacteria > Burkholderiales > SG8-39 > 2-12-FULL-64-23. The sequence continues at coordinate 7,701 of CAZRMO010000088.1, read as the reverse complement.
GCACCTTGCGCACGCGGTCCTTGACGATGTTGAGCGTGTCCGAGTCGTAAGCCTCCTCGCCCATCACCGCCCGCACGGCCTCGAACTCGTTCAGCACATGCAGCCAGTCGGCCACCACCTCGACCGACCGCTCGTAATCGAGCCCCTCGGCATAGCGCTCGCCGTGGGTGTCGATGCGAAACGCCAGCGCGCGCGTGCTCGACGGATCGGCCGGCAGGCCGTCCTTGTACCACCAGCGACACACTTCCAGCGCGTCGCTGAATTCACGCGCGTAATAATCGACCAGCACGGTGAGGTTGTCTTGGGGATGGGTCTCGGCGTACATCTGCGCCGCCCGCAGGGTAGAGCCGGCATAGCCGACGATCGCATGCGGCATGGTGCCCATGCCGCTTTCCAGGCCGTAGAAATGTGCGGTCAGGTCTTGCGAACCACCGACAAAGCCAATCGCGCCGGCAAGTTTGGCGATGCGGCTGCCGACGGCGGCACCGTAAGCGGCCAAAAGCGACAGATCGTCGCCGCAGGCGTGGCGCGCATGCATGTCGATGAAAGCCACCTTGGGCAGGTCGGTCGTCATCTTATATGCATTGTAGGCCGACACGCAGGCGGTGCCGACGCGGCGCAGGATCAGCGTCTCCAATTCCACCAGCGCGGCGAAGGAGCCGGTATAGGTAAAAATCGGCTTCTGATCCGGGACGAAGGCGCCTTCCTCGTACAGGCGCGTGATCTTGAGCGGAGCCGCATCCTGCGGGTAATACTCGCGCAGGATTTCCAGCGCGGGATTGATGGCACAAATGGTCCCGCGGCGCAGGAATACGCCGTAGGTCACGATCTTGTCGCCGAACTTCTCCACGATCTGACGCGACTTGGTGAAATACTTGTCGGTGCGCGAAAGCAGGTAATCGGTGCGCGCGCGTCGCTCGGTCTCCACCTTCAAATCCAGGGGCTTATTCATGGCATAGGGCCGTTAATCCAGAAGGGTGTCCATTATGGACGGCGTAGCGCCTGCGCGGCAAGAGTCAGGCTCGCTTGAACAAGGACGTGCACGGCACTGCTGGCGGGAGCCGTATCGGCTTAGAGCTAGCCGGCGCTGGCGCGCTTTTGCGGCAGCAGCAGGATCGCGTCACGATTGGTCCACGACGGGGTGCGCGCCGCGGCCTCTTTCCACGGCAGCCATTCGTAGCGCAGGTGTTCGGCCGGTTCCAGGGTTACCGGCACGGTTGCCGGCAGCTCCAGGCCGAAAATGTGTTCGAGATTGTGGGTGACGCCGTCGGCGTAGCGGCTGCGATGCTGCCTGAAGATCTCGAAGTTGTTTTCCATGCCCCAGTCCTCCAGCCGGTATTTGCCGACATCGATTCCGGTCTCCTCGCGCACTTCGCGCGCGGCGGTTTGGGCGAGCGGCTCGTCCTCGTGATCGATGCTGCCCGTGACCGACTGCCAGAAGCCGGGCCAGCCGGCCCGCTCCAGCATGAGCACGAGCAGGTCGGCGGTGTAAATCACCACCAGGACCGAGCGCGGGATCTTGTAGCCGTGTGACACGCCTGGCAGAAGAACGAGCTGCTCAGGCCGCAGGCAGCGGCGGAAGACCCGCGTCCCAGCCGTCCGGACCGCTGACGATGGCCCAGAAGGGCTTGCCCTGCCCCTGCCAGTATTCGGCGACGCCGTCGAGCACTTCCACGGCAGTGACGAACTCCTGCTTGTGGCCGGCGCCGAAATGCTTGCCGTGCTCCAGCAGGAGCACATAGCCCGGGGCCGGATGCCAGGAAAGGTCGCCCAAACAGTCCTCGAAGGCGTCCCAGTTGCCGCCGAACCATTCGGGAAAGGCGAGCGCCTTTGCCACCAGGCCGGTAAAACCTTCCTTGTCGTGCACGCGGCCTATGTCCAAGCGCCACAGCGCGAGCCCCGCCGCCTGCGCCGCTTCCGCGATGAGTCGCGTGTCCGGCCCTGTCAGGTAGACCCCGGCCTTGTCCTTGTCCTTGAGCAGCTGTTCCAGGGAGTTACTCACGGATGCGCCTGAAAGAATTGTAGTGGTCGTTGCTGTAATAGTACTCGCCCGAGCCGCGTACGTCGCCTGACGTGCCGCTGCCGGCGACGATGCGGCGCGCGCCGCGGTCGCGCGCTCCCGGCGTCTTCACCGTGTATTCGCGGTAGTAGCCGCGGCTGTGCGGCGGCAGCAGTCCTTCGCGGTTGCCGAACACGCTGCCGTCCTTGGCATACGCGAACGGCCCGCCGGCCTTGATCTGCGTCAGGGTCGCGCGCGCTTCGGCAGGCAAGGCGGCGGCCGCGATCTCGCCGACAGCGCGGCCGGCCCACGCCGAAGCACCGGCAGCAATCAGGCATAGCGCGAGGAAGATCGAGGCGAGTTGCTTCACCGTCACGGCCTTCATTTGTGGTCTAGGCTTTTTCCTGCTGACGCAGGCGGATATGCAGTTCGCGCAGTTGCTTTTCGTCCACCGGACTGGGCGCCTGGGTCAAGAGACATTGCGCGCGCTGGGTCTTGGGGAAGGCGATGACGTCGCGTATCGATTCGGTGCCCGCCATCATGGCGACGATGCGGTCCAGACCGAAAGCGATGCCCCCATGGGGCGGCGCGCCGTACTGCAGCGCATCGAGCAGATAGCCGAATTTCAGCTTGGCTTCGTCCGTCCCGATCGCGAGCGCGCGGAACACCTTGGACTGCACCTCCTCGCGATGGATACGCACCGAACCGCCGCCGATTTCCGACCCGTTCAGCACCATGTCGTAGGCCTTGGCGACGGCCTTGGAGGGATCGCTCGCGAGGTAGTCCTCGTGCCCGTCCTTGGGCGCGGTAAAGGGATGGTGCATGGCGACCCAGCGCTTGGCTTCATCGTCGTACTCGAACATGGGGAAGTCCACCACCCACAGCGGCTTCCAGCCGGCTGCGGCAAACCCTTTTTCATGGCCGATCTTGACCCGCAGTGCGCCCAGCGCATCGTTCACGATCTTGGCCTTGTTGTCGGCGGCGAAGAATATGAGATCGCCGTCCTTGGCGCCGGAGCGCTCGACTATTGTCTGCAGCGCCGCATCGGATAGATTTTTCACGATCGGCGACTGCAAGCCCTCGCGGCCTTTCGCGACCTCGTTGACCTTGATGTAGGCGAGGCCCCTGGCGCCGTAAATGCCGACGAACTGGGTGTAGGCATCGATCTCGCCGCGGGTGAGCGCGCCGCCGCCGGGGATGCAAAGACCCGCGACGCGTCCGCCGGCGGCATTGGCCGGGCCGGAGAATACCTTGAACTCCACGCCTTTCATGACGTCGGTGAGCTCGGTGAATTCGAGCGCCACGCGCAGGTCCGGCTTGTCCGAGCCATAGCGCGCCATCGCCTCGGCATAACTCATGACCGGCAGGGGGTCGGGTAGCACCACGCCCAGCGTCTGCTTGAACACCGCGCGCATCAGTCCTTCCATGATGCTGCGGATCGCTTCCTCCGCCAGGAACGAAGTCTCGATGTCGATCTGGGTGAACTCGGGCTGGCGGTCGGCGCGCAGATCCTCGTCGCGAAAGCATTTGGTGATCTGGTAATAGCGGTCGAATCCCGCGATCATCAACATCTGCTTGAACAGCTGCGGCGATTGCGGCAGGGCGAAAAACATGCCGGCGTGCACGCGCGAAGGCACCAGATAGTCGCGCGCCCCCTCCGGCGTGGATTTGGCGAGCATCGGCGTCTCGATGTCGATGAACCCGGCCTCGTCCAGATAGCGGCGCACCGCCATCGTCACCTTGTAGCGCAGGCGCAGGTTCGCCTGCATCTGCGGCCGGCGCAAGTCGATCACCCGATTGGTGAGGCGCGTCGTCTCCGACAGGTTGTCTTCATCGAGCTGGAACGGCGGCGTCACCGCCGGATTGAGTATCTCGAGTTCGTGGCACAGCACCTCGATCTCGCCGCTCTTCAATTTCGGATTCACCAGCCCCGGCTCGCGCCGGATCACCTTGCCGGTCACTTTGAGCACGAATTCGTTACGGATCTTCTCCGCCACCGCGAACACCTGCGGCCGCGTCGGATTGCACACGATCTGGACGAGGCCTTCGCGGTCGCGCAAATCGATGAATATCACGCCGCCGTGGTCACGCCGGGTGTTGACCCAGCCGCACAGGGTGACAGTCTGGTCGAGCTGGGCGGCGCTGACCAGCCCGCAATAGTGGGTACGCATAGTTTTGGCGGCAAGTGATGAGAGATGGGTAATGCGTGACCAGGCGTCACGCATTACCGATTGCCCATTACTTTTGCGCTATTTCCCTCTTGCGTCTGCCGTTTCCGTTGGGCGAAACCACGCCCATGGAGATGACGTATTTCAGCGCCGTATCCACGCTCATGTCGAGTTCGATCACGTCCCTGCGCGCCATCATCACAAAGTAGCCGCCAGTGGGGTTAGGCGTGGTCGGCACATAGACGCTGACGTAATCGCCCTGCAGGTGCTGAGTGACGTCGCCACCGGGCGTGCCGGTGAGAAACGCGATCGTCCACATGCCCTCGCGCGGCCACTGCACCAGCAGCGCCTTGCGAAACGCTTCGCCGCTGGAAGAAAACAGCGTGTCGCTCACCTGCTTGACGCTGGAATAGATTGAGCTCACTACCGGGATGCGGTGCAGGATTTCGTTCCAGAAATGCACCATGCGCTGGCCGACGAAATTCGCCGTAACCACGCCGGTGACCAGCACGATCAACAGGGTCAGCAGCACGCCCATGCCCGGAATATGGAATCCGAACCAGTTCTCTGTGCGCCACCCCTGCGGCAACAGCAGCAGGCTCTGGTCGAGCATGTCGACCACCAGCTCGAGAACCCAGACGGTGATGACCAGCGGAATCCAGATCAGCAGCCCGGTGATGAAGTATTTTTTCATTCCGCCTTGGCTGCGCTTGCGCTGGCAGCCGGCGCGGCGGGCGGGGCTTCAGTCTTGCTGTCGCTCTTGCCCGCGCTCTTGCCTTCGCTCTTGCTCTCGCTCTTGGCCTTGCCCTCGCTCGCAGTGCCGGCCTTGCTGTCGGCCTTGCTCGCGGGCTTGGCGCCGCTGTTCTTAAAGTCGGTGGCATACCAGCCGCCGCCTTTCAATTGAAAACCCGCGGCGGTCAGCATTTTGCCGAAGGTCTCTTTGCTGCACTCGGGACAGACGCGCAACAAGGGATCGCTCACCTTGCGCAAGTACTCCTTTTGGAACCCGCAAGACGAGCAACGATATTCGTAGATAGGCACTATGCCCTCCGACCAGCGAAAAAAGAGATTGATTATAGCGGAAAAGCAGGGCTTCCCCATCGGTAATATATGGGCAAACCCTGCCTTTTCAAGGGGCTAGGCGATAGATGCCGCGCCCGGTCAGCGCCTCAGAACGGAATGTCGTCGTCCATGTCCTGGAATTGGCCGGCCGGCTTCTTCGCCGTTCTCGATTCGCCCGCGGCCGGCGCCTCGCGCATCTCGCGCGGCTCGCCTGAGCCCATGCCGCTGCGCGAGCCCAGCATTTTCATCGTGTCCGCGATGATTTCGGTGCTGTAATGATCCTGGCCGTCCTTCTCGTACTTGCGGGTCTGGAGGCGGCCTTCGACATAGACTTGGCTACCTTTCTTCAGGTACTCCCCGGCGATTTCCGCGAGCCGCCCGAAGAAGACGACGCGGTGCCACTCGGTTGCTTCCTTTTTCTCGCCCGAGGTCTTGTCCTTCCAGGTGTCCGTGGTCGCAACGGAAATGTTGGCGACCGCGCTTCCGCTCGGCAGAAAGCGGGTCTCCGGGTCGCGTCCCAGGTTACCTATCAATATCACTTTATTGATCGATGCCATGTCTAGTCTCCCCTATTTGATCTTCTGTCCAGCGCTACCTGGCTACCCCGTCGCCCACCGCCTCGCCGCCGAGATCGCCCCCACCTCGCCGCTGCACACGCTTCGGCACACGCATGCTCGCGGCGGCAATGCCCCACAAGCAAATCAAGGTCCCTCCGAACATGAATACCGGCGTCCTTCCATGATGCTGCATCAGCCAGCCGCCCGCAGCGCCGCCAAAGAACAGGCCCAGCGACTGCATGGTGTTGTACACGCCCAGTGCGGCGCCCTTGGCCTTCACCGGCGCCATGCGCGATACCAGCGACGGCAGGCTGGCCTCCAGTATGTTGAAAGCAACGAAGAAGCCCAGCAACAGGACAACTAGCGCAGGGAAATTGTGCAAGGAAAACGCAAAACCCAGCTGCACCACGGCCATCAGCCCGATGGCGGCGAGGAATACCGGTTTCATGGCATCTTTCTTTTCCGCATAGATAATCGCAGGCACCATCAATACAAAGGACCCCAGCACCACCGGCAGATAGATCTTCCAGTGCTCGTCCACCGGAATTCCGCCCGCGCTCACCATGGCGAGCGGCACCACCACGAAAATCGCCATCTGTACCGAATGCAGCGAGAAAATGCCCAGATCGAGCCGCAGTAATTCCTTGTTCTTGAGCACGTCGGCAAAACGCGTCCCCTCTGCGTGATCCTCGGCGTGGACATGTCCCGCGCTCTCCTTCGGCACCACGCCTATGACCACCCAGATCGCGATCAGCGCGAGCACCCCGGTGAGGATGAAAATGCCGCCCATGCCGATGTACCGGTAGAGCAGGGGCGAGCCGACCATGGACAGGGCGAACATCATGCCTATGCTCGACCCGACCAGCGCCATCGCTTTGGTGCGGTGCTGCTCGCGCGTCATGTCGGCGAGAAAGGCCATCACCGGCGCCGAGATCGCGCCCGCGCCCTGCATTGCCCGGCCGACGATGATCATATGGATGCTGCCGCCTATCGCCGCGACAAAGCTGCCTAGCGCAAACAACGCCAAACCGATGACGATAATGCGCTTCCTGCCGTAGCGGTCCGAAGCCATGCCGTAGGGAATCTGCAACATGCCCTGGGTCAGGCCATAGGCGCCGAGCGCAAGGCCGACCATGGTGTGGCTGCTTCCCCCTTTGAGGTGGGCGGCATACACCGCGAACACCGGCAGGATCAAAAACAGGCCCAGCATCCTCAGGGCAAAAATCGAGGCAAGAGAAAGGGTTGCGCGGAGTTCGAGGGGGGACATGCGGTCGGGGCTGGCTGAAGACATATATAAAGTAAGAGTAGCGCGGTAAAGGTGGAATCTCGTATATTAGCAGGTTTGGACCCTCGGCCAGCGCCCAAGCCATGGAACAAATCAGAATCCGCGGCGCACGCACGCACAATCTTAAGAACCTGAATCTCGACCTGCCGCGCAACCGGCTGATCGTGATCACCGGCCTGTCGGGCTCGGGAAAATCGTCACTCGCATTCGACACGCTCTACGCCGAAGGCCAGCGGCGCTACGTCGAATCGCTCTCGGCCTACGCACGCCAGTTCCTGCAGCTCATGGAAAAGCCCGATGTCGACCTGATCGAAGGCCTGTCGCCGGCGATCGCCATCGAGCAGAAGGCGACCAGCCACAATCCGCGCAGTACCGTCGGCACGGTGACCGAGATCCACGATTACCTGCGCCTGCTGTACGCGCGCGTCGGCACGCCCTACTGCCCCGAGCACGCGCTGCCACTGGAAGTGCAGTCGGTGGCGCAAATGGTCGACCATGTGCTCGCGCTGCCCGAGGACACAAAGCTGATGGTTCTCGCGCCGGTCGTCACCGGCAGGAAGGGCGAGCAGGCCGAATTGTTCGCCGAACTGCGCGCGCAGGGCTTCGTGCGCCTGCGCGTGGACGGCAAGG
>CAZRMO010000087.1:0-16654 GCA_964601155.1 uncultured Enterobacteriaceae bacterium | reverse complement strand
CGCGCGGCCAAGATCAAGACCATGGTGAGCGTCAACCCGATCATGGTCGACGGCACCGGAATGTGCGGCGGCTGCCGCGTCAAGGTCGGCGACAAGGTCAAGTTCGCCTGCGTCGACGGGCCCGACTTCGATGGTCACCTGGTCGATTTCGACGATTTGATGGTGCGCCTTTCGCGTTACACCAAGGTCGAGAAGGAAGCCCACGAGCGCTGGTCCGAGAGTTGCCGCATGACCAAACAGGTCGGCGCGAGCGCGCTGCATGCGCTGAAGCACGGTGGTCAAAGCGAACTGCTCGAGCTGCCCGATCCGTTCGAGGATGCGCCCGGCGGCTGATGGACTTTTGGATTTGATATCGCGGCATCGTGGCGCTGCCGGGACGCCGCCCGCATAGTCGTTAGAGGATATTCAGATGGCGAAGAAAAAAACGATACGCACCATACCGCAGGAGCGCACGCCGATGCGCGAGCAGGATCCGCAGGTGCGCGCGAAGAACTTCGAAGAAGTGGCCTGCGGCTACAGCCTCGAGGACGCGCTGCGCGAGTCCGAGCGCTGCCTGATGTGCCCGGACCAGCCCTGCATCTCGGGCTGCCCGGTCGGCATCAACATTCCAGGCTTCATTCAGAAGGTCAGCGAAAAGAACCTGCGCGGCGCTTACGACATTCTGACCGACACCAATCTGCTGCCTTCGATCTGCGGCCGCGTCTGCCCGCAGGAAAACCAGTGCGAAGGCGTATGCACGGTCGGCGATTCGCTCGAAGCGGTCGCGATCGGGCGCCTGGAGCGCTTCGTCGGCGATACCGCCCTCAAGGAGGGCTGGGTCAACATCCCCTACATCGAGCCCAACCGCTTTCGCGTCGGCATCGTCGGCTCGGGGCCGGCCGGCATGGCCTGCGCGGCGGATATGGCCAAAGCCGGCTGCGACGTCACCGTGTATGAAGCCTTCCACGAGCCCGGCGGCGTGCTGAAATACGGCATTCCGGATTTCCGCCTGCCCAATACTGTGATCGACGCGGAGATCGATAACCTGAAGAAGTTCGGCGTCAGGTTCGAATGCAACACCTTGGTCGGGCGCCTGTTCACGATCGAGCAAATGATCGACGAAATGGGTTTCCACGCGGTGTTCGTCGGCGTCGGTGCCGGCTATCCGACCATGCTCAACATCCCCGGGGATTCCCTGAATGGCGTGCTCTCGGCAAACGAGATGCTGACGCGCTGCAACCTGATGCACGGCAAGGAGTTCCCGAACTTCGACACGCCGATGCCGATCGGAAAGCGCGTCGCCGTAGTAGGAGCGGGCAACACCGCCATGGACGCGATGCGCGTGTCGCTGCGCTTGGGCGCGGAGAAAGTGTACTGCATCTACCGTCGCTCGCGCACCGAAGCGCCGGCGCGCGCGGAGGAAGTGCATCACGCCGAGGAGGAAGGGGTGGAATTCCACTGGCTCACCAACCCGGTGAAAGTTCTTGACGACGGCAATGGCAACGTGCGCGGCATGACCTGCGTGCGCATGGAGCTGGGCGAGCCGGACGATTCAGGCAGGCGCCGTCCGGTTCCGGTGGCCGGCAGCGAGTTCGATTTCGAGACCGACCTGATCATTTACGCGATCGGCACCAACGCGAACCCGATCATGGGCCAGACGTCCAAGCTCAAACTGAACAAGTGGGGTTACATCGGTACCGACGAGGATCTCGCCACATCGGTAGCGGGCGTATTTGCCGGCGGCGACATTGTCACCGGCGCAGCGACCGTGATCGAGGCCATGGGCGCCGGGCGCAAGGCGGCGCGCGCCATGAAGGCCTACCTGGGCATTCGCGACCCTGCGCTTGCGTATGCAGGCGCCGAGGGCGCTGGCACCCTGTTCGGCATCGACGCCCGGGAACGCAATTTCGCGCGAGTGCGCATCGCCTAGGTCGGCCGCGCACAGACATCCGGATACGTAAACGGCAAACTGCAGCTACGGAAAAAACATGAACGATATGACCATAGAGAAATCGGCGAAGAAAACCGCAGCCAAGGGCAAATCGCCCGCGGGCAAGAACGCGGCAATCAAGCTGAAAGAGCACATCATCGAGATCATCAGCGATTCCGGCGAGGGCGCACAAAAATGCGGCCAGTCGCTGGGTGCGATTGCGGCGCAGATGGGCAACGGCATCTGGACCACGGAAATCATCCCCGCCGAAATCCGCCCGCCGGCGCGCAGCGTCGCCGGAGCGAGCGGCAACCGCATCCGCATCGGTGCCGAATACATCACCAACGGCGGCGACGAGACCGATCTGGTGGTCGCGTTCAACGAGCAAGTGCTGCTCGGCCGCGTGCGCGCGAAGGAACTGAAGCCGAACTGCATCATCCTGCTCGAGAACATGTGGCGCACCAATGCCGATCCGAAAATCGCCGCGTCCTACGCCGAAACCTACGACCGGCTCGTGGCTGCGGGCTACAAGGTGTACGAAATTCCGATGGAGCAGGAGTGCCGCAAGCTCGTCGCCGATGCGCGGCGCGGCAAGAACATGTTCGCGCTCGGCATGCTGTGCTACATCTACAGTCTGGAGCTGAAGCTCGCAGTGGAACAGATCGAGCTCGCCTTCGGCAAGAAGGACCGCAGCGTGGTCGAAGCCAACATCCAGCTGCTCGAAGCCGGCCAAAAATGGGCCGCGGCCAATCTCGATTTCTGCTACACCATCCCGGCGGTGCGCTCGACCGAGCCGCAGATCGTGGTCAACGGCAATACCGCGGTCGCCCTGGGCGTGCTCGCCTCTGGGATGGAGATCTGCGCCATGTACCCAATCACGCCGGCGACCTCGGCCTCGCATTATCTGTCCGATGTATTCGAGAAAGTGGGGGGCATCGTGCACCAGGCCGAGGACGAGATCGCCGCCTGCGCATTCGCGGTTGGCGCCTCCTACGCCGGCAAATGCACGGTCACCATCACCTCGGGTCCCGGCTATTCGCTCAAGCAGGAGGCGATCGGCCTCGCCGTCATGGGCGAGATTCCGCTGGTCGTGGTGAACGTTCAGCGCGGCGGCCCCAGCACCGGCCAGCCGACAAAGATGGAGCAGGGCGACCTCATGGCCGCCATATTCGGCAGCCATGGCGACGCCCCCAAGGTGGTCATGGCGCCAGCGACCATCGAGGATTGTTTCTACTCGATCATTACCGCGCGCAAGATCGCGGAAACCTTCAACATGGTGGTGGTGGTCCTGTCCGATGCCGGCCTCGCCACCTCGCAGCAGCCGTTTCCTCGGCCGCAGTTCAGCGAGTCCTGGATGGCACCGCCGGTGGATCAGAGCCCGGTTCCGGCCGGCGCCCGGCCCTATGACTGGGACGACGCCACCGGCCTCGCACGGCGCTTCATCCCGGGCCAACCGGGCGGCATGCACACCCTCACCGGGCTCGCACACGACCGTGACAGCCATGTCGCCTATGACGCCGAAATCAACGAGCAGACGCTGCGCGCGCGCAGCCTGAAGCTGGCGGCGTTGCAAAAAACGCTGAAAGCGCCGACGGTCCATGGGGCTGCCAAGGGCGATCTACTGGTCGTCGGCTGGGGCAGCACGAAGGGCGCGATCGAAGAGGCCGTCACGGGCATGCGCGCCGACGGGAAGAAAGTGTCTTCCATGCACCTGCAGTTCCTGCAGCCCCTGCCTCCGGGGATCAAGGAGATCATGCAGGGGTTCAAGAAGGTCATGACCATCGAGAGCAACTGGAGCGATCGACCCGATGAGCAGATCATCGACGAGTCCAACCGGCGTTATTCGTCCCTGGCGATCCTGCTGCGCTCGCGCTACCTGGTCGATGTCGACTGCTGGAGCGAAGTCAGGGGCCAGCCGATCAAGCCCGGCACGATACGCCGCGTAATGACGGAAAAACTGAAGAAGTAAAAGCTGAAACAGCGATAGTAAAGAAAGGTGACCAGACCATGAACATGATGTCCGACGTGATGAGCGCCACTTCCTGCCTGCTGCAGATGACCGACGAGCATTTCGCGCTCGAGGACTACCAGAGCGGCGTGCCGCGCTGGTGCACCGGCTGCGGCGACAACGCCATTCTCGCCGCGGTGCAGCGCCTGTGCCGCGACGAAGGGCTGCGCCCGGAAAAGACGGTGTTCGTCTCCGGCATCGGCTGCTCCAGCCGCTTTCCGCATTACATGAAGACCTACGGCTTCCATGGCATACACGGGCGTGCGCTGCCGGTCGCCGAAGGCGTCAAGATGGCGCGTCCGGAGCTGACCGTGTTCGTGAACACCGGCGACGGCGACTGCACCAGCATCGGCGCGGCACACTGGATCCACGCGATCCGCTACAACATGAATCTCACGGTGTTCCTGCACGACAACCAGATCTACGGCCTGACCAAGAAGCAGGCTTCTCCGACCTCGCCCATCGGCACCAAGAGCAATACCACGCCGCGCGGCAGTTATCTGGAAGCGCTGAACCCGCTCACGGTCACCCTCGGGGTGCAGAACGTGTCCTTTGTGGCGCAGGCGGCCGACTGGATACCGGAGGTGCTGTTCGACATCGTCAAGGCCGCCTACCATCACAAGGGGCTGTCGTTCGTGCGCATCATTCAGCGCTGCCCGGAATGGCTGCCCAAGTCGCTCGACCCGTGGATGCACGACCCGAACAAGGTGCAGCTGCTTCATAACGAGAACGGGGGGCTGCAGCTCTCCGCGGGCCTGTCGCGTGTCTACAAGAACCAGCTGCAGCACGACCCCATGAACATCGATCGCGCGCGCGAAATCGCGTCGAACACCGACATCATCCCGGTCGGAATCCTGTACAACAACCCGGCGGTTCCCTGCTATGAGGACCTGCGCCATCTGGACAAGCTGCGCACGCCCGATCTGACGCGCGCCGGGCTCAACGCGGAACTGGACAAGTACACGGTTTGGCCTGAGGAAGCGAAAGAAAAGGTTGCATAGGAAGCCGGCGCGCGCCATCGACGATCACGACGGGCGCCCTAAACGATCACGACGCAATTAACCAGCAAGGCAGGTCGAAAAAAATGGAAGCGGACACACAGGCACACGTTGCTTTTTTCCTCACCGGCAGGCGCCCGGGCGAACACCTGGACGCGATCGAAGGTCTGAACCTGCGTCCGGCGCTGTTCGCCGGCTACCGCGAACTCACGCAGCTGCGCTACGATTTTCCGCTGCTGCTGGTCGCCGGGCGCGCCGACGCACAGATCGTGCAGTCGCTCTCCGGACTCATCGACGGGGCGCTGGCGGCCGTAGCGACGGGCGGCGATGCCGAGCGCATGCGTAAGCACGTCCTGCGCCTGGAACAGGAAATTCGCACGCTCGTGGCCGGTGGCGCCAGCGGCAGCTTCTCCGAGCTATGGGCGAAGGCGGCCGGCCGCCTGGCCAAGGGAGCAGACAAGTCATTCGAGGACAGCCTGCGGCGCGCGCGCGCCGCGATCAAGGCGGACGGCGAGCTGGCAGATTGCGACGCCGCGCTGCCGGCGCGCCTGCTGCGCCACGCCTGGAGCGCGGTGCAGAAGCAGAAAGCCGAAGCGTTCCGCAAGGACCTGGACCGGCAGATGCTGAAACTGTCGGACATTCTAAAGTCCGATCACGAACGCTCCGAAGCGGGGCGCAGCGCGAAACACCTGAAAGCCGCGGTAGGAACCGGCTTTGGCGATGCTTTCGATTTCGATGCGATGTCGAACATGCTGAACAAGGCGCTGCCGAAGGACGCGCTCCCGGAAAGCCGCCGCCGGCGCATCCGCGATCTGCTCGCGGTATTCGGCGCACAACAGTTCTTCCCCGCGGCGGGCGCGCCGGCGAAGAAGGGCGCCGCGGTCAAGCCCTACTCTTTCGCTTTCGACAGCTGCAGCGCTGCGCTGGCCGCGTTCCGCGAGCGCATGCCCAAACTGGTCGAACTCGCGCGCGCAATCGCCATTGCCGAGCTGGAAATCGACGGAGAATACAGCGAAGCCAAGCACGACGCGCTGTTCGAGCAGTTCGGCGCCAACGGGCTGGACCCGCAGGACTTCGCGCCGTTTCCAGATTACCTGGTCTGCGTCAACGCCGCCAAGCTGCTTGGCGAGGAACAGGCGCAGCTGATGGAGATACTTTCCTCAGGCCTGCCGATCAAGGTGCTGCTGCAGCTCGACGACCTCCTGGAGGAATCCTCGGTCGGCGAGGGCAGCCTGACTTCCGGCATGCGCAGCAGGCAGATCGCCAACATGGCGATGGGGCTGAACGAAGTGTACGTGCTGCAGTCCGCGAGTTCCAATCTCTACCATTTCCGCGAGCGCATGCTGCATGGCCTCGCCTATCGCGGTCCGGCGCTGTTCAGCGTGTATTCCGGCGCCAAGGCTTCCGGCATGCCGCCCTATCTGATGTCGGCCGCGGCGATGGAATCGCGCGCATTTCCCGCCTTCAGCTATGACCCGTCCGCAGGGGCGAACTGGGCGTCGCGCTTTTACCTCGAAGCGAACTCGCAGGTGGAGCTGGACTGGCCGATCCAGGGCTTCGCCTACGAAGACGAGGAGCACCAGCGCGTGTCCGAGGACCTCGCATTCACGCTGGTCGATTTCGTCGCCGCCGACCGCCGCTATGCGCGCCACCTCGCGCGAGTGCCGCGCGAGAAGTGGAACGGCAGCATGATCCCGGTGGACGAGGCCTTGACGCGCGAGCGCAAGGGCCTGCCGGACAAGGTGCCGAGCGTGCTCATGGTCGACGCCGACAATGTGCTGCAGAAAGTGATCGTGGACGAACGCCTGATCCGCGAAGCGCGGCGCTGCCGCGAAATGTGGCACAGTCTGCAGGAACTCGGCGGCGTACATAATTCGCACGCGGAAAAACTGCTCGCGCGCGAGAGAAAGTCCTGGGAAGAGCGCATGCAGCAGCAGGCGGAAACGGCCGCCACCGCTGCGCCCGCCACCGCGCAGGAAGCTGCGGTCGCGCCAGCGGCGCCAGCTGAGGCGACTGCGGTAGCGGAGCCGGAGCCGGAGCGCTCGCCCGACGAGGCCTACATCGACACGCCGCGCTGCGCGACCTGCAACGAGTGCACCAACATCAACGACAAGATGTTCGTCTACAACGACGACAAACAGGCCTACATCGCCGACATCAACGCCGGCACCTACGCGCAGCTGGTCGAAGCGGCGGAGAACTGCCAGGTCGCCATCATCCACCCGGGCAAGCCGCGCAATCCGAATGAACCCGGCCTGGAAGAGCTGCTCAAGCGCGCCGAGCCTTTCCTGTAGGGCCCGCCCTCGGGCCGATCGGACTTCGAGCGGCGTTTTCGGGGCGAGGGCGCTCCTCCCACAGTGCGACCCCCAACAATTCCTTATGCGCCCGCGGGGCATTGACCGCCGTCGCAGGGGATAGAACAATGCGCACACCGCATTCGAGCACGGGCCTATTCAGTGACCGCCGGCGTTCGCCGCATCATTCATGTCGACATGGACGCGTTCTACGCGTCGGTGGAGCAGCGCGACGATCCTGAGCTGCGCGGCAAGCCGGTGGCGGTCGGCGGCCAACCTGGAGCGCGCGGCGTGGTGGCCGCGGCCAGCTATGAGGCGCGCACTTTCGGGGTGCGCTCTGCGATGCCGATGGCGCGCGCCGTGCGTCTTTGTCCCGGTCTCATGATCGTCCGGCCCGATTTCCAGCGCTACCGCGCCGCGTCGCAGCGCATACTTGATATCTTCCGCTCGTGCACGCCTCTGGTCGAGCCGCTGTCACTGGACGAAGCTTACCTCGACGTCACCGACAATCTCTGGGGCGAGTCCCTCGCGACGCCGGTGGCGAAGCGGCTGAAGCAGCGCATCCGCGAGGAGACCCGGCTGACGGCTTCCGCCGGCGTGGCGCCGAACAAATTCCTAGCCAAGATCGCCTCCGGCTGGCACAAGCCCGACGGGCTGACGGTGATCTCGCCTGGCCGCGTCGAGGCGTTTCTGCAGCAACTGCCGGTGGACGCGCTGTGGGGCGTAGGGCCGGTCACCGCGGGCAAACTGCGCAAGATCGGCATAGCGCGCCTGGTCGAAGTGCGTAAGGTCGATCCCGAATTGCTGCGGCGCGCGGTCGGCAGCCTGGCAGAAACGCTGCGGCGCCTGGCCATGGGTGACGATCCCCGTCCGGTGACGCCGGACCGGCCGCACAAGTCGTCGAGCAGCGAAAATACCTACCACGAAGATCTCCTGGCGCTTGACGCGATCCGCGCCGAGATCGACCGCATGGCGCGCCAAGCCGCAGATTGGCTTGCGCGCAAGGAGCTGCTGGCGCGCACGGTCGGCATCAAGGTTCGCTACGCCGACTTCACCACCATAACGCGCAGCCATACCGCTGCTGCGCCCACGCGCAACGCCGCGGAGATTGCAGGGCGCGCGCTGAGCCTGCTCGAGCGCACCGAGGCCGGGCGCAAGCCGATACGCTTGCTCGGTGCCGGCGTGCACGGCCTCGTCGGCGAGGAGGCCCTAGGTGGGCTGCCGCGCACGTTTGAATTCGGCGACTAAGAGGCGGGTGCGGGTGCTTGCTTTCGCGCGAAATAGACCGATAATTTTGATTTGGCCATGTCACAGCATCTGCTCGATCTGAGTTTCGGCATCAAGCGCCCCGACGGTTACGTGTCGGATGTCTGGCGCGCATCGACCACGCGGCTGGGCGACCTCCACCTTGCTACCAGCTCGATCTCGGGCGTGGAGAAATACAGCTTCAATAAGTCCGGCATGTGCCGCAGTACACATAGCGAGGCCGAGAGCGTGCCGGCGGCGCTGCGCGACCGTGCCGGCTTCAGCTGGCGCCGAGCGCCCACGCCGCCGCGCGGCAGCGGCCGGGCCGCGCGCGTGGCCTGGATCGCATTCCCCACGGACTATCTGTCGCGGCCGAGCGTGGAAGATGACGGGGAGATATTCTGGATCGCAGCCGCGCCGACGCGCGGCGCGACCTACGTGGAATTCGCCTACACGGCGGAACCCGAGCGGGGCATACGCGGGGTGCTCGACATAGTGCAGGACCGGACGCTGGTGAGCTGCGCCGAGCTTCCGGGCGGCGAAACCCTGGTCATTTTCTGCTACCACGCCGACTGGGACAACAAGGATCTGCGCGTGCCGGGCAATGGTATGGTCGCCGACATCCTGTTTTCCGCGGACGATCCGCTGGCATCGGGGCGCCCCCTGCGGCATCGCTTCGGTCCGGCACCCAAGGACGAAGAGGCGGTGCTGCTGCTCGAAATGGGCGGAGCTGCGCTTACCAATTGAGAGCGCTGCGGGGCGTGCGCGAAACAGCGCAAAACTCAGATACACTTGCGCCATAAGACCGTTCCAACGGCAATTGTTATCGCGCAACGCCGCGCGTCCAAAGCGCACGGTGCCGAGGTGGTTCAACAGGAGGGATTTTCCATGGCTTTTCGCAGCGTCTACCCTGATGTCGCAATCCCCGAGATCGCGCTGAGCGATTATGTCTTGGCGCGGGCGCGCGAGCGCGGCGACAAGCCCGCGCTGATCGACGGTCCCAGCGGGCGCGTCATCACCTACGGCCAGCTGCCCGGACTGGTCGCGCGCGCTGCGGCCGGTCTTGCCCGCCGCGGTTTCAAGAAGGGCGAGCGCTTTGCCATCTACAGCCCGAACGTGCCGGAGTACGTGATCGCATTCCATGCGATCGCCTCGCTCGGCGGCGCGGCGACGACGGTCAATCCGCTGTACACCGCGGGCGAGCTGGCCAAGCAGCTCAACGACTCGGGCGCGCGCTTCCTGCTGACGGTGCCGCCGTTTCTGGCGATCGCGCGCGAGGCCGCGGCGCAGTCCAAGGTCGAAGAAATCTATGTCTTCGGCGAAGCCGAGCGCGCCACGCCGTTCGCCTCTTTGCTTGCCGGCGAAGCGCAGGCGCCGACGGTCGCGATCGACCCGCGCAAGGACCTGGTGGCGCTGCCTTATTCGAGCGGCACCACCGGCCTGCCCAAGGGTGTGATGCTCACGCATCACAACTTGGTGGCCGAGCTGTGCTCGATCAAGGGTGTCACCGACGCGGCGCTGATCGTGCCAGAGGACACGGTGCTCGCGTTCCTGCCGTTTTTCCACATCTACGGCATAGTCGCGTTCCTCAATCTGAGCCTGCACCTGGGCGCGACCCTTGTCACCATGCCGCGCTTCGATCTGGAGCAGTACCTGCAACTGGTGCAGAAGTACGGCGTGACGATCCTGCACCTGGTGCCGCCGATCGCACTGGCGCTGGCCAAGCATCCGATCGTCGCCAACTACGATTTGTCGAAGGTCCGCGGCGCATTTTCGGCCGCTGCTCCGCTCTCGGGAACGGTCGCCGACGCCCTGTACGAGCGCGTCGGCTTTCGCGTGTCGCAAGCCTACGGCATGACCGAGGTCAGCGGCGCCTGCCATCTGGGACCGAACACGCCGGACAAGATCAAGCCGGCCTCCGGCGGGCGCCTGATGCCGAACATGGAGTGCAAGATAGTCGATACCGCGAGCGGTGCGGAGCTCGGCGTCGACGGGCAGGGCGAGATCATGGTGCGCGGGCCGCTGGTGATGCAGGGTTACCTCAAGCTGCCCGAGGCCACCGCAACCGCCATAGATGCCGAGGGCTGGCTGCGTACGGGAGACGTCGGTTACGTCGACGCCGACGGCGATTTTTTCATCGTGGATCGCACCAAGGAGCTGATCAAGTACAAGGCACTGCAAGTCGCGCCGGCGGAGCTCGAGGCGGTGATCGTGGGCCATCCGGCGATCGCCGACGCCTGCGTAATCGGCATCGCCGACGAAGAGGCGGGGGAGGTGCCCAAGGCCTTCGTCGTGTTGAAAGGCCAGATCACGGCCGAGGAATTGCAGGCTTACGTGGCCGAGCGCGTGGCCCCGCACAAGCGCATCCGCGCGGTCGAGTTCATGGAGGCCTTGCCCAAATCGGCCACCGGCAAGCTGTTGCGGCGCGTGCTGATCGAGCGCGAGCGCGCGCGTGCATCCGCTTAGACCTTATCGCAAAAGCGTTCCTGCGCCGGGCCGAATCAGGCGAGCAGGAGGGTTCCCTCGTTTGCTTGGGGGATTGTAGCCATGCTGCGCGACCCGATGGTTTTCCTCGACCTGGAGACCACCGGCATGGCGCCGGCACACGAGCGCATCACCGAGATCGGCCTGGTCGAGGTCGTCGACGGGGAGCTCGTCGGCAGCTGGAGCCAACTCGTGAACCCGCAAAAGTTCATCCCGCCTTTCATCGAAGCGCTTACCGGCATAACTAACGAAATGGTGGAAGATGCGCCTAGCTTTGCGCAGCTCGCGCCCGCGATGTTCGAGCGCCTGGAGGGCAAGCTGTTGATCGCGCACAATGCGCGCTTCGATTACGGCTTCCTAAAAAGCGAGTTCGAGCGCGTCGGCCTGTGCTATCAGCCGCGCGTGCTGTGCACGGTCAAGCTCTCGCGCAAACTCTTTCCCGAACACCGCCGCCACAATCTGGACAGCGTGATCGAGCGCCACGGCCTGAGTTGCGGCGCGCGTCACCGCGCTCTGGGCGATGCCGAAGTGCTGTGGCAGTTCCTGCAGAAGATCGAGGCCGAGGTCGAAGCCGGGCGCATCGATGCCGCGCTGCAGGCGCAGTTCGGTGCCTCAGGCGACAATAATCGCGGCGGATAAGGAGAGGAGACGAATGGCGAAAACCGATTTGCCCATACTCATAGCCGGCGGCGGCATCGGCGGCTTCGCCGCTGCGCTGGCGCTCACGCAAAAAGGTTTTCCGGTCCAGGTGATCGAGCGCGCCGCAGATTTCCACGAGCTCGGCGCCGGCATACAGCTAGGACCGAACGTGTTCCGCATGTTCCAGATACTCGGCATCGGCGAAGAGATGTCGCATTGGGCGGTGTTTCCGGACAACCTGATCATGCGCGATGCGCTCGACGGCTCCGAAGTCACGCGCATCCCGGCGGGCGAGCCGCTGCACAAGCGCTTCAGCTATCCCTATGCGGTGATCCATCGCGCGGACCTGCACAAGGTGCTGATCGATGCGGTTAAGCGCTCGCCGCTGGCGACGCTGACGACGAGCTGCAAAGTCGCGTCGTACGAGGATCGCGGCAACCGCGTGCTGGTCCGGACCGAGGCCGGCGAAACCTTCGAGGGCGCCGCGCTGATCGGCGCCGACGGTCTGTGGTCGGCGGTGCGCAATCAATTGGTCGGCGACGGCAAGCCGCGCGTATCCGGCCATATCGCTTACCGCGGCGTGATCCCGCTGGCCAAGGTGCCGGAGCATCTGCGCGAGAACAACGTGGTGCTTTGGGCGGGGCCGAAGACGCACCTGGTGCACTACCCGCTGCATCGTGGCGAGGTCTACAACCTGGTGGTCGTATTCCACAGCAGCCGCTATGAGGAGGGCTGGGACACCTACGGCGATCCGGCGGAATTGCGCGAGCGCTTCGCCGGGCAGCATCCGAAGGTGCGCGAGTTCCTGGCCATGGCGAACGAGTGGAAGATGTGGGTGCTGTGCGACCGCGATCCCATCAGTCGCTGGACCGAGGGCCGCGTGACCCTGCTCGGCGATGCGGCCCATCCGATGCTGCAATATCTGGCGCAGGGCGGCTGCATGGCGATCGAGGATGCGGTGGTGCTCGCGCGCAAACTCGCCGAGACAAAAGGCGACTACAACGCCGCTTTCCTCGCCTATCAGCGCGAGCGCTACCTGCGCACCACGCGCGTGCAGCTGACCGCGCGCATGTACGGCGACATCTATCACGCCACCGACGCCGTGCGCGATCTGCGCCGGCAGATGCTGGCTGGGCGCACGCCGGAGCAGGCCTACAACGGCGTTGCCTGGCTCTACGACGGCATTTAGCGCTTATTGCAAGATGAAGGGACGCCCCCCTTTTCTTCGCGCATGATTGGTCAGTCGCAAAATGCATTTTGCGACGGGTTATAAGGACTCTTAGCCAAGTAGCCGCTCGATGAGTTTGCGCACCGGCACGGGTATTGCCGTCGCATGCGCCTGTTCCAGTCCCAGCCAGATCTGTCCGGTCTCGCGCGCGGCCAGACTGAGCTTTCGCACCGGGCACAGCAGCGGCTGGATCTGCAGCCTGAAGTGGGTAAAGCCGTGCGCGAGCGGTTCCAGGGCCTGCGGCGCGGCAATGCTGCATCCAAAGCGCACGCGGCAATGCGCGCGCGCGCGGCTTGCGTCCTCGATTTCGGGCAGGCTCCACAGTCCGCCCCAGATTCCAGAGGGCGGGCGCTTTTCCAGCAGCAGCTCGCCGTTGTGCATCAGCAGCAGCATGTGGGTGGCGCGCATAGGGCGCGCTCGCGCCGGTCGCGCTGCCGGAAAATCGCTCACGCGCGCTAGCGCCAGCGCCTGGCAGCTTTGCGCGAGCGGGCAGCGCGTGCAGGCGGGCTTGGCGCGTGTGCACAGCGTCGCGCCCAGATCCATCAGCGCCTGGGTGTAGGGGCCAATGTCGCGTGGCGGCAGATGCTCTTCGGCCATCTGCCACAAATGCTGTTCGACGCGCTTCTCTCCCGGAAATCCGGGCACGGCGAAATGCCGCGCCAGCACGCGCTTGACGTTGCCATCCAGGATCGCCGCGCGCGTGCCATAGGCAAACGCTGCGATCGCGGCAGCGGTGGAGCGTCCGATGCCGGGCAGCGCCTCGATCTCCTCCAGCGCGCGCGGAAACACGCCGCCATGGCGCTGCGCAACCTGCTGCGCCGCGCGCTGCAGATTGCGCGCGCGCGAGTAATAGCCGAGGCCGCTCCACAGCCGCAGCACCTCGTCCTGCGCCGCGCCGGCAAGTGCGGCGATGTCGGGGAAGCGCTCGAGAAAGCGCTGGTAGTAGGGAATTACCGCGGCGACCTGGGTCTGCTGCAGCATGATTTCCGCGACCCAGATGCGGTAGGCGTCGCGCGTGCCCTGCCACGGCAGGTCGTGGCGGCCATGGCTCCGGTACCAGGCGAGCAGGCGCGCGGAAAACGGCGAATTATTTCTGATTGGCGACACCGAACGGCACGTGCCCGGTTGCCACATGCTTCGCGGCAGATTCGCAATGTCCCTGCTGATCGTCGAAGAAAATGTCGGCGCCGAAGGCTTTGAGGAAGCGCCCCTTGTCCAGTCCGCCGAGGAACAGCGCCTCGTCGATGCGGATGTTCCAGGCGCGCAGGGTGCGGATGACCCGCTCGTGCGAGGGGGCTCCCCGCGCGGTCACCAGCGCGGTGCGTATGGGCGAGCGCTCCGGCGGGTATTCGGACTGGATGCGGTGCAGCGCGGCGAGGAAGCTCTTGAACGGCCCGCCCGACAGCGGCTGCCTGGCGGCATCGGATTCGCTCCTGTCGAACGCCTCGAGCCCGCCGCGTTTGTACACCTGTTCCGCCTCGTCGGAGAACAGCACCGCATCGCCATCGAAGGCAATGCGCAGTTCGCCCTCGGGCGCCGGATTCTGACCCAGGTTGGAGGGCAGGATGGTGGCGGCAGCGTGGCCGGCGTCCAGCGCCTTGCGCACGTCCTCCGGATTGGCCGACAGGAACAGCTGCGCGTCGAAGGCCGGCACGTAGGGGTAGGTGCTTTCGCCGCCGGTGAAGGCCGCGCGGGAAATATCGAGCCGGTAATGCTCGATCGAGTTCATGATGCGCAGCCCCGTGTCGGCGGTGTTGCGCGACAGCAGGATGACTTCCACCCGCGGCGGATCGCGGCGGTTGAGCGCCAAGAGCTTGTTCACCAGTCCGAAAGCGATGCCCGGCTTGAGAATCTCGTCTTCGTGCTTGCGCTGGTAGGCGTGATAAGCCGCCACGCCCTGCTCTTCAAATACGCGGTTGCTCTCCTCCAGGTCGAACAGCGCGCGCGAAGAAATGGCGACGACCAGTTTTCCGTCAAAGGATGCGGCCATGTGCTAGCGGTTCTTGCTGGATTGCGCCAGCGTGACATCGGAGGGGCATTGTTGGCCAGGCGGGGGTTTTGCGCAAGTGGGATGCAATTGAATGCAATTGAAGCGGTAGGCAACAGACCCGAACGCTTGCGGGGAGTGACTTTCCGGCCGCTCGCGTACGTCTGCCCGGCCGGGTGAAGGGGGTGGAGCGGGAGACGAGTCTCGAACTCGCGACCTCAGGCTTGGGAAGCCGGCGCTCTACCAACTGAGCTACTCCCGCTCATGGGGCGGATTATAGATCGTTTCCGCAGCTTATTCATTACGCGTATCCGCATTACGCGCATCCGGCGTGTTCCGAGCGAATTCCCGTTGCGTCAGAGGCGATAACGCTCTGTTCGTGCCAGCTGTCTCCCCGGCTTGATCGAGCGGAAACGCGATACCCGCCCTTTTCCAGTCGATGGCCGCGATGTTGCTTGACGAAGACCATAACTTAGCGCGACAATAGGAATCATTCCTATTTAACGCCGACCATCATGGCAGCTGCCGCAACCGCATTGACACTGAACCGCCTCGACCCCGGCGAGAGCGGAACAATACTCGCCCTGGAAGCCAGCGAAGAACTCTATCAGCGCTTGGTCGCGCTCGGTCTGTGCATCGGAAAAAGCGTGCGGCTATTGCGCCGTGCGCGCTTCGGTGGGCCGCTGCACGTGCGGGTGGGCACGACCGAACTCATGCTAAGAACGCGCGAGGCGCACTGTATCTGCCTTATGCACGGAAGCTCGGCCAAGCTTTAGGCCGGAGTCCCGATGAAGCGCGTCGCGATGGTGGGGATGCCCAATACGGGCAAATCGACCCTGTTCAATCGCCTCACTGGCGCCCATGCCAAGGTCGGAAACTGGCCGGGGCTCACGGTAGATCTACTCAGCGCAAAGCTCATCGTCGGCGACCAGTTGGTGCAGCTGATCGACCTGCCCGGAATTTACGACCTGAACGGCTACTCCGAGGATGAAAAGGTCGTCACGACCTTCCTCGCGCAAAAGCAGGCCGACCTGGTGCTGCTCGTGCTCAATGCGTCCCAGCTCGACCGCCAGACGGTGCTTCTGGGGCAGGTTCTGGGCCTTGGCCTTCCCACCGTATTGGTGCTGAACATGGTGGACGAAGCCGCCGCACTGGGGATCACCATCGACGCCGAGCGGCTGTCCGAGAAGCTCGGGGTCCCGCTTTGCCTGGTGTCCGCGAAATACGGTCAAGGGGTGGAGCAATTGCATCCGGCGATGCGCGCTGCGCTGCGCGAGCAGGGGGCTGCGGGGGAGGCCGAGGGCAAGCGCGCCAGACCGGATGCGGGCGAACTCGAGGCCGCCGTGAAATCCGCGGTGTTCGTTCCGGCCACGGCCTCGCATGCGCTGACTGAGAAAATCGACAGGATTCTCCTGCACCCGTGGCTGGGGCTGCCCATTTTTTTCGGCGTGATGTTCCTGCTGTTCGAGTTGGTGTTCATGATCGGCGAACCCATCCAAAACGCGATGGCGTGGGCCTTCGCGGCATTGCGCTCGGGCGCGTTGGATCCGGTGCTCGCCGGTATGCCGCATGCGCTGCGCGGGCTGCTTCTCGACGGCGTCTACAACGGCCTGAGCACCGTGGCGAGCTTCGTGCCTCTCATCGTCCTGTTTTTTCTGTGCATGGGAATCGTGGAGGACGCAGGCTACCTGTCGCGTGCGGCATTCCTGATGGACGCCCTGATGGCACGTTTCGGACTGGATGGACGCAGCTTCGTCATGGTGCTCATGGGCTTTGGCTGCAATGTGCCGGCGCTGATGGGCACTCGCGTGATTCGCTCGCGCGGACTGCGCCTGCTGACGATGCTGGTGATCCCGCTTTCC
>CAZRMO010000086.1:0-17039 GCA_964601155.1 uncultured Enterobacteriaceae bacterium | reverse complement strand
GGATCCTTCATGCCGATGGCCATGAACGTCTGCCCCGACCATTGGCTTTGCCACCAGACGCGCGCTCGTCGCGAGATTTCTGCCCCTTCGGCATCGGGGCGGTCGGGCACCAAATTGGGAAATCGGCGCACGCCCGCCTTGTAGCTTGCATCCGGGTAGGGCGCCGCATAAGCCTGGCACTCGGCCGCGGACAGATGCGGGCAGCTGCGGGCCATGAGCTTCGCAACGTCCATGTCGGGATTCTTGTTATTCCATGCGCGCCACGCGACAAAGCCTTCGGTCAAGGGCTGATCGCCGGTGCCGAGCGCCGTGTTCATGATCAGCAGCCGTTTGAAGCGCTGCGGCATGTCCATGGGCAGCGTCAGACCGAGGAGTCCGCCCCAGTCCTGGCATACCAGCGTGATATTGCTCAGGTTCAGACGCTCGATCAAGGCCGCGAGCGCATCGCGATGGCGGCCAAAAGTGTAGAAGCTTTCGTCTGCGGGCTTGTCCGATTTTCCGAAACCGAACAGATCGGGTGCGATCACGCACCCGCCAGCGGCGACAAATAGCGGAATCATCTTTCGATACAGATAAGACCAGGTCGGCTGCCCGTGCAGGCATAGCCAGGTAGTAGCGGCGTCGGGTCCACCTTCGTCGAGGTAGTGCAGGCGCAGGCCATCGAAGCCGGGCAGGTCTTGCGCGTAGCGCGGCGCATACGGGTAGCCAGGCAGGTCGAGAAAGCGCTCTTCGGCAGTGCGCAGTGTGTGCATATTGTGGTTCCGGTAGGGCGGATAATCTCGAAAGTCTACCGCCATGCGCATGGAAAAGCAGCCGCCGCCCTGCGAAATAGTCTAAAATTCCAGCCCTGCTTACAACCCCACCCGCGAGATCGATGGTTACCAAAAAGAGCAAAGTGCGCCGCCGCTTCGTTGTGCGCAATTCCGGTATACACGGCAAAGGCGTCTTCGCCACCACCCATATCCCGGCCCACACCCGGCTGATCGAATACAAGGGCGAGCGCCTGAGCGAGGCGCAGGTGGATAAGCGCTATGCTAAAGACGACGACCCACATACCTTTCTGTTTGCGCTCGACGACGGTATGGTGATCGACGCCACCACAGGAGGAAACAGCGCCCGCTGGATCAATCACAGTTGCGCGCCCAACTGCGAGGCCGTCGACGACGGCAATCGCATCTACATCGAGACGCTGCGCGCGATTCGCCCGGGCCAGGAGCTCAGCTACAACTACGGCATCGAGCTCGAGGAAAGGCATACGCCCGAGATGAAGCGCTTGTATCAGTGTCGCTGCGGCGCGCGCCGTTGCAAGGGCACTATCCTTCAGCCGAAGAAGAAAAAATAGCGGCGCTGCCAGGGGTTGCGCATCTGCTGTTGCGGCGCTCGCATCGAGCTTGTTGCAGCGGCGCGTAAAGGGTCGCTCCCAGCGTCGCCTGCGCCGCCGCGGGGCTAGCGCCCATGCTATGCAGCGGATTGCGTACCTCGCGTGCGAGTCGCGACAAACACCCCTCCGGCTCGGCCTGCTATATGATAGCTGGTGCGTTCCCGGCGCTTGGCCGGGAAGTGCCGTGTTGCCGTTCGGTGAATGTGCACCGAGCCTGCATCGCACACCCTGAATCCGGCGTAAAAGGTGAATCGCATGGCGCAGCCTCAAAACGAAATTGCAACTCTGGCCGGCGGCTGCTTCTGGTGCCTGGAAGCGGTGTTCGACGACCTGAAAGGGGTGGAGTCGGTCGAGTCGGGCTATATGGGCGGGGATTTGGAGGACCCCAGCTACGAGGACGTGTGCACTGGCACCAGCGGCCATGCCGAAGTGGTGCAGATCCGCTTCGCTCCGTCCGCCGTCAGCTTTCGCGAGATCCTGGAGGTGTTCTTTGTCATCCACGACCCGACCACACTCAACTACCAGGGCAACGACTACGGGCCGCAGTATCGCTCGGCGATTTTCTATCACTCGCCCGAGCAGAAGGCGGTGGCCGAGCAGCTGATAGCCAAGCTCGGGGCCGACCATCTGTGGGACAAACCCATCGTCACCGAGATCACGCCCGCTAGCAAATTCTATATCGCCGAGCTCGGGCACCAGGAATATTACCAGCGCAATCCCTACCAGCCCTACTGCATGATGGTGGTGCAGCCCAAGGTGGCCAAGTTCCGCAAGCGCTTCATCGGCAAGCTGAAGAAATAGGCGACGCGCTCACCGCGTCCGGCGCTGCGGTCTTTGCGCGACGACCGTCGCGAATTCCTTGCGCGTGCCCTCGGGCGCGGGGAAGGAATCGCGCCGGGCGGCGAGTGAGGTCCAGCCGGCGAAGGCTTCCTCCAGTTCATTCGCGCCGAACAGGCAGTATTTGTCCGGATTGAACATCCCCAAGTAGGTCGTGCCTTCGATGAGGACGTTGACGATCGCGCGTCCGCCGGGCCGCACCCTTTCCCTGATTTGGCGCAACAGCCCGAGTGCGCGTTCCCTGCGGAAAAACATCAGCAGCCCGATTGCGACGATGGTGTCGTAGTCCTGCTCGATGCGAAAACTGCCCAACTCGGCCTGCAGCGCCGTCAGCGGCAGCTGTTCTTGCCGCGCGTCCGCGCGCAGGCGCTCCACCGCGCTGGCGCTGGCATCGATCGCGGTTACGCTGCAGCCGCGGCGCGCCGCCTCCAGGCTAAGGTTGCCCAGCCCGCAGCCCAGGTCGAGCACGCTGCCCGCGACATGGGGCAGCGCCAGCTGCTCGAACGGATTGAGCGCGAAATCTGCATCCGCTATCTGGCGCCGGAATTGCCGCTCGAAAAAGTCGACCGGATCGGGCGTGGCCATCATGCTATCTGCAACTCCGAAGCCGCCTGAACATCGGCGCGCGCGCGTATCAGTCCCGGAATTTCGCCGCGCGCTTTTCCCTGCCCGCAGCGAGCGCTTCGTCGAGGTCGGTGGACAAGAGCATCGCGGCGTTCCACGTGGCGACGTAGTTGAGGCCGTCGGCGACGGTGTGGTCGCGCGCATAGGTGATCATTTCCTTGCAACCGCGCAGGGCGAGCGGCGGCTTCGCCGCGAGCGTCGCAGCGAGCTCGCGCATCGCCGCCGTCAGCGCTTCCTGGTCCGGGTAGCATTGGTTCACCAGGCGCAATTCCTTCGCCTCGGCGCCGCCGAGCTTGCGCCCGGTGTAGGCGAGTTCGCGCGCGGCGCCTTCGCCGACGATATGCGGCAGGCGCTGCAGCGTGCCGACGTCGGCGGTCAGGCCGACATCGATCTCCCTGACCGCGAAGAACGCATCGGCCGAGCAATAGCGCAAGTCGCAGGCAGTGATGAGGTCAATGCCGGCGCCGACGCAGGCGCCGTGGATCGCTGCGATCACCGGCTTGCGGCAACGCTCGATGGAGCTGAGCGTATCCTGCATGTCGAGTATCAGGCGGCGCAGCTTTTCGCGCGCGCGGCCGTCGCAGTCGTCGCGGATCTGCGCCTTCATCCCTGCAAGCAGGGCGAGGTCGATGCCGGAGGTGAAATGCTTGCCGGCGCCGGAAATCACGCCGACGTGCGCTGCGGCGGTTTCGTCGAGCCAGCGCATCGCGTCACGCAGCTCGGTCCACATGGCGAGTTCCATTGCGTTGGCGCGCTCCGGGCGATTGAACTCGATGCTCGCGACCGGTCCGTCGAGCGCGACCTTCAGCGTCTTGAATTCCATACGTAGCCTCCCGCTCCGGCTTAGTCGAAGTGGCCGACCGGAAGGTCGGCGGCGAACTTGTAGCCGTACTTCGGAATATGCGCCTCGTCGAGCAGGTATTTCACGGTTTCAGTCACGACCCCTCCCAGTTTGAAATTTCGCGAGGCCCTTTTACAAAAGCGGGAATACCTTCCCTCTTGCTTCCTGATGCCGGACTCTAGCAAGCGCCATTTTGCCGCGGATGGCAGGGCGTTAGGGCGCGAGGCGCTCGATTTTCCAGCCGCCGGAGGCTTGTTTCGTATAGAGCAGCCGGTCGTGCAGGCGGTTTTTTCGCCCTTGCCAGAACTCGATCGCTTCCGGCGCCACGCGATAGCCGCCCCAGTGCAAGGGCCGCGGCGGATTTTTGCCGTAGCGTAGCACGATTGCGGCGACTTTCTTCACCAGCGTCATGCGGTCGGGCAGAATCATGCTCTGCGGCGAGGCCCAGGCGCCGAGCCGGCTGCCCAAGGGGCGGCTGTCGAAATACGCGTCCGATTCCTCGGCCGACACTTTCTCGATCGTGCCCTCGATGCGCACCTGGCGCTCGAGCTCCGCCCACAGGAACATCAGACTGGCGTGCGGATTTTCGGCGAGTTCGCGCGCCTTGCGGCTCTGGTAATTGGTGTAGAAGACGAAGCCGCCCGCGTCCACGCCCTTGAGCAGGACCGCGCGCGCCGACGGCCGGCCTGCGGCCGTCGCGGTGGCCAGCGTCATCGCGTTGGGCAGCGGCAGCTCGGCCTGCAGCGCATCGTGAAACCATCGGTCGAACTGCTTGAACGGATCGGCCGCGGCGTCTTTTTCGACGAGACCCGCGCGCATGTATTCCTTGCGTATGTCGGCGATGCGCATGAAGCGAAGCGGATCCTGGGCGATGCAATCGCGCTATTTTACCCTGACGTTCGTTGCGCCGCCGCCCCGGCGTGTCCCCCATGTAGAATGTGCGTCTGTCGCAGACTCGCACCAGATCACATGCCACAAGTCATCGATCACGAGCACGGCATCAGCGCGATCGACTCGGGCTACCACCGGTCCATGCTCGATGCCATCCACCTGATGGTCGAGGGCGATCGCGCCGCCGTCATTGACACCGGCACCAACAGTTCGGTGCCGCTCGTGCTTGAGGCGATGCGGCAAAAGCGCTTGCGGCCGGAGCAAGTGGACTACGTGATTCTGACCCATATCCACCTCGATCATGCCGGCGGAGCGGGTCGGTTTATGCGCGAATTTCCCCAGGCCACGCTGACCGTACATCCGCGCGGCGCGCGCCACATGGCCGACCCGAGCAGGCTCATCGCCGGCACCGTCGCTGTCTACGGCGAACAGGCGACGCGGCGGATGTACGGCGACATCCTGCCGGTGCCGGCCGAGCGCATCCTTGAGACGCCGCACGGAGCATCGATCCGCCTCGCCGGGCGCGAACTGCAGTTCCTGGACACGCCGGGGCACGCGCGCCACCACGTTGCGGTGTTCGATACGAAATCCGGCCATGTTTTCGCCGGCGACGTGTTCGGACTGTCCTATCGCGAAATGGACCAGGACGGCAGGCAGTTCATCGTCCCGACGACCAGTCCGGTGCAGTTCGATCCCGCACCCTATCATCGCTCGATAGACCTCATCCTGGGGCTGAAGCCGGACGCGGTTTACGTCACCCACTACAGCCAGATCCGCGATATTCCGGCCAAGGGCGCAGTGCTGCACCGCCTGGTGGACGCGCACGCGCAGCTCGGCTTGCGTGAGAGGAATGCCGGCGCGGCGCGGCCCGAGCGCTTGCGCGAGGGCGTGAAGCGCATCGTCCTCGAGGAAGCGCGGCGCTGGGGCTCGCGCCTGCCGGATGCGCGCGTCCTCGAAATCTATTCCAACGACATCGAGCTCAACGCCCAAGGCCTGGGTTTCTGGCTCGACAGCCTCCAGTAATCGCGAACAACGAAACACGAAGCGCGAATTGCGAACAACGAGCGGCGGGCCGGCGAATTGCCAGCGGCAGCGCGGTCAGCCCGCCGCCGCTGGCCGGCGCTTCTGCCAGGCCACCATCGCCACGCCGAGGCAGGTGACGCCAATGCCGGCAAGGCTCAGCGGTGTGGGAATCACCCCGAACATCAGCAGCTCCAGTACCACCGCGATCACCGGCGTCAGGTACATCAGGCTGGTGACGCGCGCCGCCTCGCCATGGCGCATCAGGGTGTGCAGCACATTCACCGCCAGGATCGAAGCGAGGATCACCAGGAAGGCGATCGCGGCGAACAGCTGCCACGCCCAGCGTACCTGCATGCCTTCGACCGCCCAGGCGAGCGGCGCCAGCACGGCAAGCGAAATCGCGAACTGCAGCAGAGCGCCGGCGTAGAGGTCCACGCGCGGGCAGAACACGCGCTGGTACAGCGTGCCGGCGGTGATGGCTGCAAGGGAAACGCATACGGCCGCCAAACTTGGCCAGCTGACGGCGCGGATGTCGATCTTGTGCCAGACCACCAGCGCTACGCCGGCCAGGCCCAGACCTACCCCCAGCCATTGGCGCGCAACGAGGCGCTGGTTCATCCAGTGCGAGGCGACGAGCGCGGTCAACAGCGGCTGCACAGCGAGGATCAGGGCCGTGACCCCGGCGCTCATGCCGAGGTATTGCGCGTAATGGCTGCCGCCGAGGTTGACGGCATGCATCAGCAGGCCCGCCACCAGAATGTGCGCGAGTTCGGCGCGCGTAGACGGCCAGCGCGGGCGCAGCACGAGCACCAGCGGGATCAGGCAGGCGAGACCGAAGGCGTAGCGCAGGGTGAGAAACGTAAACGGCGCAGCGTATTGCAGGCCGACCTTGGTCGCGACGAAGCCCGAGCCCCATACGACCACAAAATACCAGGCGAGCAGGGAGTCGAACCAGCGGCGCCTGGGATTTTGCATTGGTGTATTCTAACTGCGACTACGACAACCGAATGGAGGCGGTGGCATGGCGGAAATCAGGATCGTCAATCCCGAGTCCCTGGGCAAGCCCCTGGGGCAATATTCGCAAATCACTCGGGTCAAGGCGTCGGAATACCTGTTCATCGCGGGACAAGTCGCCGCCGACCGGGCCGGCAACATTATTGGCGCGGACGACTTCGATGCCCAATGTGCGCAGGCGTTCGCGAATATCCGCACCGCGCTCGAGTCCTGCGGCGCCGGCTGGGGGAACGTGGTGCAATTCACCACCTACCTGGTGCATTCGCAGGACATCCCCAAATTTATGCAGTACCGCCTGCGCGAATTTCCGCGTATGTTTGTGAACGGCGCCTATCCGCCCAACACCCTGCTTATGGTCGATCGCTTGGTGAAGGAAGCGTTCCTGCTCGAAGTGCAGACGGTCGCCGCGATTTAGGTCGCCCGCCGCTTGCCGACCTCCAGCACCAATGCGGTGGCGATCACGATCACCGCGCCGCCGGCGAGCGTGCTCATGCCGACAGGTTCACCCAGGAACAGCGCGCCCCAGAGCGTGCCGAACACGGGGATCAGGAACGTCACGGTGAAGGTGCGCGTCGGCCCGACGTTCGCGATCAGTCGGAAGTAGATCAGATAAGCTGCGGCGCTGCACACGAGGGAGATGCCGAGCACAGCCAGCGTAACTTGCCAGGTGAAGGCGGCGGCCGGCGGCGGTGCCGGCAGAAACGGCATGACGACCACGCTGGCGGCAATCAGGCTGCCCACGGTCAGCGCGCGCGGGGCGATCCCGCCCGCGCGCTTTTTCACGTACACGCCCGCCAGGGCATAGCAGGCGGTGGCGCTGATGCAGGCGAGCACCGCCAGCAGCACCTCGGCGCTTACCGCGATCGGGCCGAAGCCGACCAGCAACGCCACCCCGAGCATGCCGAGCGCGAGGCCGAGGATTTTGCGCGAGGAGAGTTTTTCTCCCAGCCAGATCGCGCCGCAGATGGCGGCGAACCAGGGCGTTGCCGCGTTGAGTATGGCCATGTAGGAGGCGCCGATGTGTTCGCCCGACCAGGCGTAAAGCGCCCAAGGGAGCGCGGTGTTGAGCACGCCCAGCACCAGGTAGGGTCGCCAGTGCTGCCGCGGGTTCAGTTCGAATCCGGCGACGCGCGCATAGATCAGCATCGCGACGGCGGCGATGCCCACGCGCAGTTCGGTCAGCCACAGCGGTCCGGTCGCGCCTACCGCCATGCGCACGAACAGGAACGAGCCGCCCCAGATGGCGGCAAGGAGGATCAAACGGGCGAGGTCGGCAGGGCGCATTGAGGTCTTCCGCTGCTCATGGCGGAGGGGGATCGGAATGTCGACCGCGTAATGTACAGGCTACATCGGCCGCATGCCACCTCATTGTCGCAGTTGTGCTGCGAGCGATGGCGTTGCTGCCGGCTGCGTCGTACCCAGCCCCGCCCGTACAAGCCGAGTCGGCCGGCGCCGCTTTTGGCATGATTGTTGCTGCAACAATCCTTCGCCTTTGAAGAGGGCGTTCGGGCGCAGAAGGAGGCAATGAGCGCTCGCTCTTGGTCAGGACTGTCGCGATTCCGACTGCCTGGGCAAGGGAAGAATGTATCCGATAGGGCCCAAGGTGTATCGCTGGCTATTCGAATGATACGTTGGCTCGGTTGACTTCAGCCAAGGGGGATCAGATGCAAATGCAATTTCCATTCGTGCATCTACCGTTGCCACCTGCGCACCGGATCGCGCGGGTCAATTACGTTTCGAGAACTGCATCGTTTGCGTACTCGTTTCTGGTCGTATCGGCGCTAATGGCCGAGCGTGGCATGAGCGTGCACACCACCATCCTCGCCGTGCTGACGCTGCTCGCTTACCCGCATCTGGCCTATCTGCATGCTCGTATCGCAGTCGACTCCAAACGCGCCGAGTTCAGGAACCTGACCGCGGACTCGGTGTTGATGGGCATGTGGATGGCGCAAATGCAATTCGCGCTCTGGCCATGTTGCGGCGCGCTGCTCGCGATCAGCCTGGACAACGCGGTCTGCGGCGGCAGCAAGCGATTTCTGTTGGGGCTGCTCGCATGCGTGGGCGGCTCGCTGATCTGGGGTGCGTTGGGAGGCTACAAATTCCAGCCCGCCACCGGGACACTGGTGACGGCGCTTTGCTTTCTAGGCATCCTGACCTATGCAGCCAGCCTAGGCCTGTTCTTGCATGAGCAGAATACACGCCTGGTACGCACGCGTAGCGTGCTGCGCAGCAGTGAGGCGCAATTTCGCTTCATCGCCGAGCACGCCGGTGACCTGGTAGTGGTGCTCGACCCAAAAGGCAGGTTTCGCTACGCCAGTCCATCTCACGCAGCCTATTTCCCGCCGGACCGATACGAAGAGGGACGGGAATGGGTCGACCTCGTGCATCCCCATGAACGCGAGCGTGCCAGAGCGTTCCTCGCCGTCCTGTTGGGCTCACGGCAGAGCGAGCGCATTAAACTGCATATGATTCCCGGAAAGGGAGAGTTGCTGCTGGCCGATTGTGACGGCAATCCGGTGCACGACGAATCCGGGGAATTGCAGATGATCGTTCTGGTGTCGCGCAACCTGAGCGCGCGGGCGCGCGCCGAGGTCGATTTGCGTCTTGCCGCGAGTGCGTACGACCGCCTGGCCGATGCCATTCTAATTTGCGACGGCACGGGCCGGACTGAGTTCGTCAATAAGGCGTATACGCAACTGACCGGTTACGCGCCCGGCGACCTCGTTGGGCGCAGCGTCGACGCTACAAGGAGCGGACTGTCGTCGGAACACCTGTTCAGGGATATCCTGGAATCGATCACTCAGAACCAGACCTGGGAGGGGAAGTACATGGAGCGCTGCAAGGACGGCAACATGGTGTTGCTTTCCGCGTGCGTCTTTCCCCTGCAGGATGAACACGGAACGGTGGTCCATAGCGTCTGGACGGTCCACGGCCAGGCAAATGTGCCCGATGCGGAACCCGCTTGAAGCAGCGCGGGGACTTGGGCAAAGTGGTCCCGACGACCACGTGCGGCCATAAGCGAATCCAGCTTGCGTTCGCGATGCGAATGAACGGCGGCGGTGTTCGCGCGCGGCCGCCGGCGCTCGCTTGCGTCGCGGGCGTGGCGGGATTAGGCTCGCGCGCATGCCTGCCGATACGCTGCCCGCTTTCCTTGCCGCCGCATCGGGCGCACTTTTGGACCGCGACCGCCCCTTCGCCTATGCGGCGCTCGCGGACGAGAGTGCGCGCCTGGCGCGCGCCTTGCGCGAACTCGGGGTACGCCCAGGCGACCGAATCGCGCTGTGGCTGCCGAACATACCGGCGTGGCTCACCCTGTTTTTCGCCTGCGCCCGCCTCGGCGCGATCGCGGTTTCGGTCAACACGCGTTTCAAGAGCCATGAAGTCGCCGACATCGTCGGGCGCTCGCGCGCGAAGCTGTTGTGCTTCTGGCCGGGCTTTCGCCAGATCGATTTTGCCGGCATGCTCGCCGGCTGCGACGCGGCGGCGCTGTCCGCGCTCGAGGCGCTGCTGGTGTACGAGGAGGACGGTGCCGCGCCCGCGAAACTCATCGGCAAACCTGCCTATAGCTTTCGCCGGCTGATCGAGTGCGCGCCGCTGGCGAACGACGACGCCCGCCCCGAGGCGGGCTGCGTATTGTTCACCACCTCGGGCACGACCAGGGCGCCCAAGTTCGTGCTGCACGACCAGCGCACGGTCATACGCCATGCGCGCGACGTCGCCGCCGGCTTCGGCTATGGCGCGCCCGAGGCGAAAATCCTGGTCACCGCGCCGCTGTGCGGCGTGTTCGGCTTTTGCAATGCCATGGCCGCGATCGCGGCCGGCCGCCGGCTGGTGATGTATCCGAGCTTCGATGCCGCCGAAGCGGCGCGCGCGGTGCAGCGGCACGCCATCACCCATACCAACGCTTCCGACGAGATGATCCAGCAGATGCTTGCCGCCGCGCCGGAGCCGCGGCCGTTTCCCAGTGCGCATTTCTTCGGCTATGCGGCGTTTTCGCCCGCGCTTGCCGACCTGCCCGAGCGCGCCGACGCGCGCGGTCTCAAGCTCGTCGGCCTGTATGGCATGAGCGAAGTGCAGGCGCTGCTGGCGCGGCAAAGCGAAGCCGCGCCGCTGGCCGAGCGTGCGCTTGCCGGCGGAAGACCGGTAGCAGCCGAAGCGCGCGTGCGCGCGCGCGATCCGGAAAGCGGACAGGTACTGGCGCACGGCACGGCGGGCGAGCTCGAATTCCTGGTGCCCAGCCGCATGGTCGGCTATTTCGAAGACGATCAGGCGAACCGCGCCGCGACCACGGACGACGGCTGGTTCAGGAGCGGCGATCTCGGCTATGCCACTGCCGACGGCAGGTTCGTGTTCATCGCGCGCCTGGGCGATGCGCTGCGCCTTTCCGGTTTTCTCGTGAGCCCGGCCGAGATCGAGGACGTGCTGCAGCGGCACGCTGCGGTGGGGGCGGCGCAGGTGGTGGGGGTGGTCACGGCCGCCGGAGTGAAGCCTGTGGCCTTCGTCATCATCGAAGAAGGCGCGCTGTTCGACGAGCGGGCACTGATCGCGCATTGCGCCGAGAGCATCGCGAAATTCAAGGTACCGCTGCGCATCGCCGCGATCGACGCATTTCCGGTCACACCCGGGGCCAATGCGACCAAGGTGCAGAAGGCGAGGCTGCGCGAGCTGGCGCAGGCATTATTGCAGGAAGGGCACTAGCGCAACAAAGGTTCTGGCGCACGAAAGGCCGCTCGCGGGCCGCGGCGGCGCTTCAGTCAAACACCGTTTGCGAATAGTGCGAGGGATCGACGACAGCTTCGATGATCGTCGGTCCATCGGCAGCAAACGCCCGGCGCAATTCGCGCTCCAGCCCCGCGGCGCTGTCCACTCCCAGCGCGGGCACGCCGAAGTAATGCGCTGGTGGCGGCCGGTAGTCCGCCTGCGACACCTCAGTGCCGTAGTAAGGCAGGCCGCGCCGCTCCTGTTTCACCCTGATCAGCGACAGCCAGCGGTCGTCGAGCACCACGAACGGAATGGCGAGCTTCTCGCGCTGCGCGACCGCCACTTCGCCGCAAGTCATCTGGAAGCAGCCGTCGCCGAGCACGCACACCACCGGCAGGTCCGGGCGCGCGAGTTTGGCTGCTAGCGCCGCCGGAATGCCGAAACCCATGGCCGACCAGCCGTTGGTGATAAGAAAACGGCGCGGCGCGTAGGCCGTCCACTGGCTGCCGATCTGGTGCGTGTGCGCGCCTACGTCGAAGGCGAGCACACCCTCCCGGGGCAGGACCTTGCGCACGACGTCGATCGCCTGGTGCGGCGTGAAGCCGGTGGCCGTCGGGCGCAGCGCACGCTGGAACGCTTCGCGATGCTGCCGCGCGGCTTGCTCGGGCCAGTCGTTCGCCGCTGCCGGCAGCGCGGCTAATCGCGCCAGCGCGTCATCGAGGTCGCCGACCACTTCGTGCGCGACGCGCACGCCGGCAGCGACATCGGCGCGCGCGATATCGACATGCAGCAGCGGAACGCTGCCCACCCACGCCTCGTACTCCACTTCGACGGTGTCGTAGCCCAGCCCGAGCACCAGGTCGGCGCTGTGGATAAGCGCGCGCTGCAGCTTGCGCATGGCGCGCTCGATGCAGCCCAGCGACAGGGGATGGTCCTCGGCGATCAGCCCCTTGGCCATCATCGTTGTCGCGAAGGGGATCCGATGGCGCTCAACAAAGGCGCGCAGTGTCCGCGGATTGCGCATGCGCATGGCGCTCGCGCCGATCACGGCCAGTGGCCGCTTCGCCGCGCGCAGCAATTCGCCGGCGCGCGCGATGGCGTTTTCCGTCGGCGGTGCCAGCGGGATGCGCTCGGGCGGCGCCAGAATTTTCTCTGCCGCCGGCGCCAGCGCCTCGGTGGCTTGCGCTACGGTCTCAGTGGCTTGCGCTAGCGCAACGTCCTCGGGCAGGTCGAGATGCACCGGGCCCTGCGGTTCGGAGAGCGCGAGCTGCAGCGCCTGATTCAGCGTCGCGACGATTTCGCCCGGGCGCAGGCGCAAGCTCGCCTTGGTGATCGGCTGGAACAAGGCGTGATGGTCGATCCACATCTGCAGCCTGCGGCCCAGTTGCGCCTGATCCAGCGTGCAGGTGATCGCGATCAGGGGCGAGCGGTCGAGCCAGGCGCAGCCCACGCCGGTGCTGAGGTTGGTTGCGCCGGGGCCCAATGTGGCGATGCACAGGCCGGGCACGCCGCTCATTCTTGCGCTGACATCCGCCGCGAATGCGGCCGATCCCTCGTGCGCGGTCAGCACGAAGCCGATGCCACCGCTACGCATCGCGTCCATCAGCGGCAGCACATTGCCGCTGGGCACGCCGAAGCCGTGGCGGATGCCGGCCTGCTTCAAAACGCTTACGATGAGATCGGAGTTATTGATTTGAGATTTCCAAGGCATCGGCGGGGGAATTTACGCCCCGAAGGAAGTTCCCTTCGGGGACAAGAGGCATGCATTCCCCCCTTGTTCGTCGGCGGGGGGATTTACAAGGGGGGATGCATCCCCCCTTGTTCGTCGGATAAGGAATTTTCTCCGCCGGAGGCACTTTGTTTGATTCCAGTTTGTCCGAGTCAAGGCTTGACGAATTTCAGCACGAACGCGTCTACCGGTATGGTCGCGCGAATCGAGGTCGCGTCGCGCGGGTCGTCCGGATTGCGCAGGAAATCGGCGCTGGCGACGAAGCTGAACCCGGCCGCCTCGACTTCCTGTCGCACTATTGCCTCGTCGATTCTATGCAGCGTCTTGCCTGTGCTCACGCCACTGCCGGCTTTGGCCGAATGGTCGGCGACGACGAAGTAGCCGCCGGGCCTGAGCGCATTGAATATGGCCCGGTTCATTTTCGCGCGGTCGATGCCCATGGCAGGTGTATCGTGGTATTCGAACAGCATGGTCGCGAGGTCGAGCTTGCGCACGTCGGCGGGCACCGGGTCGTCGAAATCGCGGATCAGCTTGACCACATTGCGCATGGCGGGCTTGGCCGCGCGCTCGTCGAAGCGCGTTTTGATGAAGCGCGCGATCGCCTCAGGGGAATTCTGCGCGTACACCACGCCCTGCGGCCCGACGCAGCGGGCGAGCAACTCGGCGTTGTAGCCGGCGCCGG
Organism: uncultured Enterobacteriaceae bacterium; assembly: GCA_964601155.1. GTDB lineage: Bacteria > Pseudomonadota > Gammaproteobacteria > Burkholderiales > SG8-39 > 2-12-FULL-64-23. The sequence goes on along the minus strand of CAZRMO010000086.1, from coordinate 3,316 downwards.
CGCCGATTTCGAGCACTTTCATGCCGGGCTTGCACCCGGCAAACGCGAGCATCATTTCCGGCTTGCGCCGCTCGTCGGTCTTGCGGTCGGCAGCGCTGCGATCCGGACTGGCCACCACGGCGCGGATCTCCGGGGTCACTTTCCAGCCATGGGGCGCCATGCCGGCGCAGCCGGCGAGCGCAGTCGCTGCAGCGATCACCGAAAGCAGGCGTCTTGCGTTCATGCTGTCTCCCTTTGCGTGTCCATGTCAGGTGCCATAGCGCACCGGCGAATTGAACTGCTTGAACGCGGCGAGCGCACTATAGCAGGCGAGCATGGCGGTCTTGGGGTTGTCGGGGAAGGGCACGCTCTCGAACTTGATGCTGATGGCCCCGGTCTTGCCGCGGATGTTGATGTAATGCGTGTTATAGACCAGGGCCGGATCAGCCACCACCTTCAGCTGCGTGCGGTCGAAGCCGATGCCGGCCATGGCGAGCGCTGCGGCGATGTTCACGTTGGCAGGGAAGTGCGGCACGCCCGCGCGCGCACTGCCCTCGAACAGGGTTACCGGCCCGGGCAAATGATCGAGGTCGAGCTTGAGCCTGTCGACAAAGGGAATGCCCTTCCATGCCGCGGGCGGCTTGGTCACCGCGATCTCGACCGAATCTGCGCCGGCCACGCATACTGCCTTGAGCGCATCGAGGCCGCCGATGCCGCCGGAGGGCACATAGAGCAGGGCCTTGTGCTTTGCTGCGGCGGCCTCCAGCCGCGCGCGCAAGGCGTCGTCGCAGAGGGCGCCGCCGGAGAGGATGATCACCGGGATGCCATGCTCGAGCAGCGGCCGCGCGAATTCGCGCACTGCATCGTGCGAGGCCGCCTCGATCACGACTTCCGGTCGCTCGGCCAGCAGCGCCGGGAGATCGGTGACGAAACGCACGCCGTATTGCTCGGCCAGGGGCTTGCCGCGCGAGGCCGCGCTGCGGCCCTGGATCGCGACCACGCGGGCGTCGCCCATGTCGCCGCGCGCGATGTGTTCGAGAAACAGGCGCGCGATGACGCCGCCGCCGATAATGCCGATGCGCATGTTGGAGTGCTCCTGAGCAGGCGCAGATTTTGCCATACATCGGCGCCTCACATTGCGGACGCTGCGTTCGATAGCCGAAGTTGGCGGTCGAATAAGCGCCGGCGCCGCACATACAATTACATTAATTGACATATACTGCTATTGCTTGTAATGTTTCCGGTACGATGTCAGCCAATCCCCGTCACCTTATTCTGAACCTGCTTCTCAGCATAAGCGGCGAAGCGCTGACGGCGCGCGACGCCGTGGCGTCCTGTGCACTGTTCGGCGTGCGCGAGAACAGCGCGCGCGTCGCGCTGGCGCGCCTGCTGGCGGCGGGGCTGATCGAGGCGGCCGGACGCGGCGCCTACCGGCTGGGACCGAACGCCGCGGAATTCGCCGCCGAGGTCGCCACCTGGCGCCGCGCCGAGCAAAGGGTGTGCGAATGGAAAGGCGCCTGGATTGCCGTGCACGTCGGCGGGCTCGGGCGCATCGACCGGGTTGCACTGCGCTCGCGCGAGCGTGCGCTGGGTATGCTGGGCCTGGGCGAATTCGACCGCGGCCTGCATCTGCGCCCGGACAACCTCGTCGGTGGCGTCGCCGCCGTACGCGAGCGACTGCTGCATTTAGGGATCGAACGCGATGCCGTCGTATTCGTCGCCAAGGACTTCGACCCCGCAAACGAACAGCGCGCCCGCGCGCTCTGGGACGGAAAGGCGCTCACGCGGCGCTATCGCAAGACGAGCCGGCGCCTGGAAGACTGGCTCGCCCGCGCCGACGCATTACCGACCGAGACCGCCGCGCGCGAGTCCTTCCTGTTGGGTAACGAGGCGATTCGCGAATTGGTGTTCGACCCCTTGCTGCCGGCACCGCTGGTTGACGTAGAGGCGCGCCGCGCCTTCGTCGACGCGGTGCTGCGCTTCGACACCGCCGGCCACGCGATCTGGAACCGTTTTCTCGAGGAAATCCGATCGCGCCAGCCGACATTGCGGGCACGGCCCGCGCCCACGACAACCCTGGAGGCCACGCCATGAACGCTCCCGAGAAGCTAAGCAAGAACACGCTGTTCCTCGCCGACACGCACGAAGTCATCAACGTCGGCCACGAACTCGTCGATTACAACCTGTATTTGCAGGATGCGGCGCTGCAGGAGGCGGCCAGACGCGAGGGCGCGGCCTGGGCGCACGACGACCTGATCGCGTTCGGCAAGCTCGCCGGCTCTGCCGAGTATCTCGAACTCGGCGTGCTCGCCAATCGCTTCGGTCCTGAGCTGGAGACCCACGATCGCTTCGGCAACCGCGTCGATGAGGTGAAATTCCATCCTGCCTACCACGCATTGATGAAGTCGGCGATCGAGCGCGGACTGCACTCCTCGCCGTGGACCGACCCAGGTCCCGGTGCGCACGTTGCGCGCGCCGCGAAGAACTATTTGCAGGGGCAGGTCGAGGCCGGGCACGGTTGCCCGGTCACCATGACCTTCGCGGCGGTGCCGTCGCTGCGTACGACCCCCGCGCTGGCAAAGCTGTGGGAGCCGAAGATCACGGCGCGCATCTACGATCCGCGCAACGTGCCCGACGCGCAGAAGCAGGGGCTGACGATAGGCATGGCGATGACCGAGAAACAGGGCGGCTCGGATGTGCGCGCAAACACCACACGCGCCTACCCGATCGGCGCGGAGGGGCCGGGCGAGGCCTACGAACTCGTCGGCCACAAGTACTTCGTTTCGGCGCCCATGTGCGACGCCTTCCTGGTGCTGGCGCAGACCCCGCGCGGGCTGTCGTGTTATTTGATGCCGCGGTGGCGGCCCGACGGCAGCAAGAACCCGATGCAGGTATTGCGCCTGAAGCGCAAGATGGGCAACGTTTCGAACGCCTCGAGCGAGACCGAGCTGCGCGGCGCGCTTGCCTGGATGGTCGGCGAGGAAGGGCGCGGCGTGCGCACCATCATCGAGATGGTCGCGATGACCCGCTTCGATTGCATGGTCGGTTCCTCGGCCGGTCAGCGCGCCGCGGTGTCGCAGGCGCTGCATCACTGCTCGATCCGCTCCGCTTTCGGCAAGGTGCTCAAGCAGCAGCCGCTGATGAAGAACGTGCTCGCGGACCTGGTGCTCGAGAACGAAGGCGCGCTCGCGCTGACCATGCGCATCGCGCGCGCGATGGACAGACGCGCCGAGCAGCACGAGGACCTCCTCGTGCGCCTGTGCACCGCAGTGGGCAAGTACTGGATCTGCAAGCGCACGCCGCATCACGCCTACGAGGCGATGGAGTGCATAGGCGG
>CAZRMO010000085.1:0-17052 GCA_964601155.1 uncultured Enterobacteriaceae bacterium | reverse complement strand
GCCGGCGGTCGAACAGGCGCAGGCTCCAGTCGGGGTAGCCCTCGCCGTGCCTGAGCCAGCGCCCGAGGAAGCGGTTGCAGCGCGGCATGGCATAGGCCTGCGCCGCAGGCGCCGCCAATACCGCAAGGATGCTCGCCCGCAAGGCCTCGCTCACGCGTTCGTCCGCGTCCAGACACAGCACCCAGTCGTGGCGCGCGGCTTCGACGGCGAACTGCTTTTGTGGGCCAAAGCCGAGCCACTCCTTCTGCATTACGCGCGCACCGCGCCTGGCGGCAAGTTCGGCGGTGCCATCGGTCGAGCCCGAGTCGATTACCACGATCTCGTCGGCAAACGACGCGCTTTCCAGGCAGGCACCAAGCTGCCTGGCTGCGTTTTTCGTGATAATGACGACGGAAAAGGGCTGGCGAGGCAAGGGGCAGGATACCTTATAATTAATTTTCCGCGGGTCCCATTCTAACAAAGCCCGTCCAGCTCCTCCCCATGCCCAATATTCTCCTCATCAAGACTTCCTCGCTCGGCGACGTGGTGCACAATCTGCCGGTGGTGAGCGACATCCGCGCGCGTTTTCCGCGCGCGCGTATCGATTGGGTGGTGGAAGAAAGCTATCGCGATATCGTCGGCATGCATCCAGGCGTGCACCGGGCGATTCCGGTGGCGCTGCGGCGCTGGCGCGGCAACGTGCTCAAACTTGCGCACTGGCGCGAGTTCGGCCTGTTTCGCGAGGCGTTGTCGGGGGAGCGCTACGACTGCGTCATCGACACCCAGGGCCTGATCAAGAGCGCGCTTTTGGCGCGGGCGGCCTCCGGGACGCGCCACGGCTACGCAGGCGCCAGTGCGCGCGAGCCGCTGGCGGCGAAGTTCTACGACGTCAAGCACGTGGTGCGGCGCGATCTGCACGCGGTCGAGCGCAACCGGCGCCTGGCCGCCCTGGCGTTGGGCTATGAGCTGCCGGCCGTACTCGACTACGGCATCGCTGCGCCGGCGGTTGCAGAACTGACCGAAGGCAAGTCCTACTGCGTGCTGCTGCATGCGACCAGCGGCGCCGACAAGCTTTGGCCGGTACCGGCGTGGGAGCAGCTCGGTTCCGAACTTGCGCGTCAGGGCCACGCTCTGATGCTGCCCTGGGGCAATGCCGGGGAACGCGCCCGCAGCGAGCGCATCGCGCGCGCCTTGCCGGGCGCGATTGTGCCGCCAGCGCTCGGCGTGCGCTCTATCGCCGGTCTGCTCGCCGGCGCGCGGGCGGTGGTCGGCGTCGACACCGGCTTGACGCATCTGGCGGCAGCCTTGGGACGTCCGGTGGTTGCGCTTTACTGCGGCACGCAACCGGGGCTGACCGGCGTATATGCCGGTCCGGGCGCGCGGGTGCGCAACCTGGGCGGCCCGGGACGAGTTCCTGACGTGGCCGCGGCGCTGACCGCGCTACTCGAGGTTACCGGCGGGGGCCCGGCATGATCTGGCGCCTTGGCTACAGGCTGCTGCTGTGGCTGCTGTTTCCCTGGGCGCTCGTGCACCTGTGGTGGCGCGGCCGGCGTCAGCCGGGCTATCGCGAGCACATCGTCGAGCGCTTCGGCTGGTATCGGGTAAGGCCGGCGCGGCCGGTGATTTGGCTGCACGCCGTGTCGGTGGGTGAAACGCGCGCCGCCGAGCCGCTGGTGCGCGCGCTGGCCGCGCGCTATCCCAAGCATGAGCTGCTGCTCACGCAAATGACGCCCACCGGTCGGGAGGCGGCGCAGGAACTTTTCGGCAACAAAGCGACCATCGTCTACCTGCCCTACGATTTTCCCAGCGCCGTGGCGCGCTTTCTCGCGCACTTCAAGCCGCGCCTGGGCATCATCATGGAAACCGAAATCTGGTTCCATCTGGTAGCGGGCTGCGCGCGGCTGGGCGTACCGCTGCTCCTTGCCAATGCGCGCATGTCGGAAAAGTCCGCGCGCGGGTACGAATTGGTGGCGCCGCTGACCCGCGCCGCGCTCGGCCGCATGGCGGCGGTAGGCGCGCAGAGCCGCGAGGACGCCGCGCGCCTCGAGCGACTGGGGGCACACGCCGTCGAGGTGACGGGCAATCTCAAGTTCGATGTCGTGCCCGCGCCGCGGCTGCTGGAACTGGGCGCAGGGTTGAGGCGGCGCATCGGCCGGCGTCCCGTGCTGCTCGCGGCGAGCACGCGCGAGGGCGAGGAAGAGCTGGTTCTGGACGCTCTGGCGCAGATCCGCACCGAGGGCTTGTTGCTGCTGCTGGTGCCGCGCCATCCGCAACGCTTCGACGAAGTCGCGGCACTGCTGGAAAGGCGCGAACTCAGTTACCTGCGCCGCAGTGAGAACCGCGAGCTGCCGTCTGATTGCCGCGTGCTGCTCGGCGACAGTATGGGGGAAATGGTGGCCTATTATGCCGCCTGCGACCTGGCCTTTATCGGCGGCAGCCTGTTGTCCTACGGCGGGCAGAACCTGATCGAGGCCTGCGCCGTGGGCCGGCCGCTGTTGTTCGGACCGTACATGCACAACTTTGCCGAGGCTTCGAGGCTGGCGCTGGAGGCCGGCGCCGCAGCCGAGGTGGCCGATGCGGCTATGCTAGGGGAGCGGGCGGAACAGTTGCTTTCGGACCCGGCCGCCCTCAAGCACATGGCGCAGGCTGCGCTGGCGTTCAGCCGCGCGCACCGGGGCGCAACGGCACGCAGTCTGGCGATCTGCAAACGGCTGTTGCGAGAGCGCTAAGAGCCTATTGCGGAATTGTCGAAACGGCCCCAATCCAGAGGGGCCATCGGGGGAGCGATATCCCCTTAGCTGGTGCCCAACAGCCGGTTGACCGTTTCCAGGTCTTTCTCGGTCAGCGTACCCGCTGCGGCTTTGAGTTTGAGCCCGTTCAGCAGCGTGTTGTAGCGCGCCTGGGCCAGGTCGCGCATGGTCGAGAACAACTGCTGCTGTGCGTTCAACACGTCGATCTCGATGCGCACGCCCACCCGGTAGCCCAGTTTGTTCGAATCCAGCGCGCTCTGGCTCGAAACCAGCGCCGCCTCCAGTGCTTTTACCTGAGCGATGCCGTTGGTGACGCCCAGATAGGCCTGGTGTGCCGCAAGCGCGGCGCTGCGGCGCGCGTTCTCCAGGTCATGACGCGCCTTCTCCTGGTTGGCGATGGCCTGCCGCACCAGCGAGTTGATTCCGCCGCCGGAATACAGGGGAATCGAGAGTTGCAGACCGATCGAGCGATTAATGCTGTCCGTCGAATAACTCGCGGGGCCGCTGGTGAATATGGACGCGGAGTTCTTGCTGAAATTGCCCACCATGTTGATCGTAGGATAGTGCCCGGCGCGGCCACGTTCGACTTCTCGCGATGCAATCGCCAGCGCCGCTTGCTGTGCGCGTACCGCGAAATTCTGGTCCTCGGCGCGGCTTATCCACTGCTCCATCGCATTGGGCTGCGGCGGGCTGAGTTGGACCGCGTGCCGGAGCGGGGTCAGCCGCTCGGGAAACTTTCCGATGATCTGCTGCAGCGTGCTTTTCTTGATCTCGAGGTCGCTTTGCGCGGCGATTTCCTGGCTGGTGGCGAGGTCGAAACGCGCCAGCGCCTCGTGCGTGTCGGTGATGGTGGCAGTGCCTACCTCGAAATTGCGCTTGGCCTGCGCGAGTTGCTCGGAGATCGCGGCCTTCTGCGCCTGGATGAAGGCCAGGTTGTCCTGTGATGCGAGCACATCGAAATAAGCCTGGGCGACGCGCAGGATCAAATCCTCGGCCGCCTTCCCGAAGACGGCTTCGGTCTCGGCCACCTTGAAGCCCGCTTCCTTGTACTCCATCATGGCTTGCCAGTTGAACAAAGGCTGCGTCAGCGTTACACCGTAGGTGTTGGTGTTGCCGTTGCGTGTCGAGGGCGGCAGCGTGGTGCTGCGGAACGACATGCCGATGTAGTTCATCTGCGTGGACGCGTTGGCGACAACCTTCGGCAGCATTTGAGCCATACCCTGCGGCAGGCTTTCGCGGCCGGCGTCGCGCGCGGCCAGCGCCGAGGCATAAACCGGGTCGTTGGCGCGCGCCTCGCGGTAGGTCTGCAGCAGATCAGCCGCAAACAGCGGTCGGCTGAATACAAGAATACCCAGTAACAGCGCGTGTCGTCTCACGGCAGGCTCAATATCTGGGCATGTTGGGCTCGACTTGGTCGGCCCAGGCACTGACCCCGCCCTGCAGGTTGTACAGACTGGAAAAGCCCTTGCGCTCCAGGAACAGGCCCACCTGGAAGCTGCGCACGCCGTGATGGCAGATCACCACGGTATCGGTCCCCGGATCCAGGTCCTGCGCTCGCGCCGGGATCGTATTCATCGGCGCCAGCATCGACCCCTCGATGCGGCAGGTGCGGAATTCCCAGGGCTCGCGCACGTCGAGCAGGACCGGCGGCTTGCGCGCGCGATCAGCCAGCCATTGCTGCAGCAGCTGCGGCGTGATCTGCGTCATGATCAGAAGCTGAAGCGCTCGCCCGCGAGCGCGTTGCTGAGCGGCGCGATGCGCGTTTCCAGCAGGTCGACGGAGCTATAAACCCCTTCACCGGTGCAGGTAATCAAGCGTGCTGCCATTACCGGCGGGTCGCCGACCACGGCGAACAGGCGTGCGCCGGTTTTCATCTGCTGCAACAGTTGCTGCGGCAGCACCGGGGTCGATCCGGTGAGCACGATGACGTCGTAGGGCGCGTGCTTGGTCCAGCCGCGCGCCGCGTCGCCGAGTTCAACGGTCACATTGGCCACGCCGGCGCCGTTGAGCTTGGCCTCGGCCGATGCTTTGAGGTCCGGCTGGATTTCCACGCTGTACACATGCTGCGCGCGGCGCGCGAGCAGCGCCGTGAAATAGCCGGAACCGGTGCCGACTTCCAGCACCTGATCGGTCGGTTTCACCGCCAGTTCCTGCAACACGCGCGCCTCCAGCTTGGGCGGCCACATGTGCTCGCCCAGGCCGATGGGGATTTCCATGTCGGAGAAGGCGAGCATGCGGTAGGCGGCAGGCACGAAATCCTCGCGCTTTACCGCGTAGAGCAGGTCCAGTACGTTCTGGTCCAGTACCTCCCACGGGCGGATTTGGTGTTCGATCATATTCAAACGGGCTTGTTCGACGTTCATGGCAGCTCGACTCATGCAGGTTATTTGGCGAGCGCAAATTCTACCATCGTTTGCAACGCTTCCCTGTGCCCCTTGTCACATAGGTGGACCGCCCAGGCCGGCGGGGCGGCAGTGCCCCGGTGAGCGCCGCCGATTGCAAAGCCTGGGCGATTGCGGTACCTTGACTGCCTGACGTTAGGGGTCCTGCGCGCAGAGTTGAAAGCTGTCGTGCGGGTGAGAGAGTCCCTTTGAACCTGATGCGGATAATGCCGCCGCAGGGAAGCGTAAGCAGACCTCCCTCCTGCCATCGCCCCTCCGGTCAATAGGAGCGAACCATGAATGCCAACCCGAAATTCATCGCCGCCACCGCGCACGTCGACGACGCTGCGGTGCAGCCTTTGCCGAACTCGCGCAAGGTGTATGTGCAAGGCAGCCGGCCGGACATCCAGGTGCCGATGCGCGAGGTAAGCCAGGCCGATACGCCGGCTTCCTTCGGTGCTGAGAAAAATCCGCCCATCTATGTTTATGACACCTCCGGCCCCTACACCGAGCCGGGCGCGAAAATCGACATCCGCAACGGTCTTGCGCCGCTGCGCGCCAAATGGATAGAGGAGCGCGGCGATACCGAGGCGCTTGCCGGGCCCACGTCGAAATTCGGCGTCGAGCGCTTGCTCGATCCCGGGCTTGCCGAGCTGCGCTTCAACCTGCAGCGCAAGCCGCGCCGCGCCAAGGCCGGCATGAACGTGTCGCAGATGCATTACGCGCGCCGCGGCATGATCACGCCGGAAATGGAATACATCGCCATCCGCGAGAACCTGAATCGCCGGCAATACATCGAGAACCTGCGCAGTTCCGGACCCATGGGCGCCAAGCTGGCCGAACTCATGGCGCGCCAGCATCCGGGCCAGTCCTTCGGCGCCGCCATCCCCGAGGAGATCACGCCGGAATTCGTGCGCGATGAAGTGGCGCGCGGGCGCGCCATCATCCCGGCGAACATCAACCACCCGGAGTCCGAGCCGATGATCATCGGGCGCAACTTCCTGGTGAAAATCAACGCCAACATCGGCAATTCGGCGCTGGGTTCGTCGATCGGCGAGGAAGTCGAGAAAATGACCTGGTCGATCCGCTGGGGCGGCGACACGGTGATGGACCTCTCCACCGGCAAGGACATCCACGAGACGCGCGAATGGATCATCCGCAACGCGCCGGTGCCCATCGGCACCGTGCCTATCTACCAGGCGCTGGAAAAAGTCGACGGCAAGGCCGAAGAGCTCACCTGGGAAATTTTCCGCGACACCCTGATCGAGCAGGCCGAGCAGGGCGTGGACTATTTCACCATCCACGCGGGGGTGCTGCTGCGCTACGTGCCGCTCACGGCCAAGCGCTTGACCGGCATCGTCAGCCGCGGCGGCTCGATCATGGCCAAGTGGTGCCTGGCGCACCACAAGGAGAGTTTCCTCTATACCCATTTCGAGGACATCTGCGACATCATGAAGTCCTACGACGTCGCGTTTTCCCTCGGCGACGGTCTGCGTCCCGGTTCGATCTACGATGCCAACGACGAGGCGCAGCTGGGCGAGCTGAAGACGCTGGGCGAACTGACCGACGTCGCCTGGAAGCATGACGTGCAGGTGATGATCGAAGGCCCGGGCCATGTGCCGATGCAGATGATCAAGGAGAACATGGACCTGGAGTTGCGCGACTGCAAGGAAGCGCCGTTCTACACCCTGGGGCCGCTCACCACCGATATCGCGCCCGGCTACGACCACATCACCTCGGGCATAGGCGCGGCGATGATAGGCTGGTACGGCACGGCCATGCTTTGTTATGTCACGCCCAAAGAGCACCTGGGCCTGCCGAACAAGGCCGACGTCAAGGACGGCATCATCACCTACAAGATCGCCGCGCATGCGGCCGACCTCGCCAAGGGCCACCCGGGCGCACAGATCCGCGACAACGCGCTGTCCAAAGCGCGCTTCGAGTTCCGCTGGGAAGACCAGTTCAACATCGGTCTCGATCCGGACAAGGCGCGCGAGTTCCACGACGAGACTCTGCCCAAGGACAGCGCCAAGGTCGCGCACTTCTGCTCCATGTGCGGCCCGCATTTCTGCTCCATGAAAATCACCCAGGACGTGCGCGACTACGCCGCGGCCCAGGGCGTGGACGAGCAGGCGGCGCTGGAGAAAGGCATGGAACAGAAGGCGGTGGAGTTCGTGAAAAAAGGCGCGCAGATTTATTCCAAAGCCTGAACGCGTCCTTCGTAGATGAAAAAACGGCGCGTGACCGCGCCGTTTTTTTGTGGGCAGGCCGGGTGCCGGCGCGTGTAAATTTTTGCTGCGGTGACGGCTGCGGGCCGCCGCCAGAGCTTACAATGCGCGCCATGGATCACATCATACTCATCAAGGCGCTGATACTCGGCGTGGTCGAAGGCCTCACCGAGTTCCTTCCTGTGTCGAGCACCGGCCATCTCATCCTTGCCGGCGACCTGCTCCATTTCAACGACGAAAAGGGCAAGGTATTCGAGATCGTGATCCAGTGCGGTGCCATTCTGGCGGTGTGTTGGGAATATCGGGCAAAGATCGGCAAGGTGATTTCGGGCCTGGGCTCGGAGCGCGAGGCACAGCGTTTCGCCCTCAATCTCGCCATTGCATTCATGCCGGCCGCGGTGCTGGGTCTGGCGTTCGCGAAGGCGATCCAGGCGCGTCTGTTCCAGCCGGTGCCGGTGGCGCTGGCTTTCATTATCGGCGCCTTGATCATATTGTGGGCGGAACGGCGCGAGCACACGATACGTGTCCACGAGGTGGAGGACATGCGCTGGACAGACGCCCTGAAAGTGGGTTTTGCCCAGGCGTTCGCGCTGATCCCGGGGACTTCGCGCTCGGGCGCCACGATTATCGGCGGCTTGCTGTTCGGTCTGTCGCGCAAGGCGGCGACCGAGTTTTCGTTTTTCCTCGCGATCCCGACGTTGTTCGCGGCCTCAGGCTACGAACTCTTCAAGCAACGCGCGCTGCTCTCGCTCAACGACTGGGGCATGTGGGCCGTAGGCTTTGCCGCCGCCTTCGTTTCCGCTTTCCTGTGTGTGCGCTGGCTACTGCGCTATATCTCGCATCACGATTTCACGCCGTTCGCTTGGTACCGCATCGTTTTCGGGCTGGTGGTGTTGGGCACGGCCTACTCGGGTCTGGTGAACTGGTCGGTGCACTGAGCGTATCCGTCCCGGCCTGTGCCGGGTCGAGGCAGGGCGCGCCGGCCGCGCGCAGAGGTCAGTAGGCCGCGACCGCGCCGTCGGAGCGCGGGTCGGCCCCGCCTTCGAGCACGCCGTTGGCATGACGCACGATGGCGCCGGCATGGCCCATGGTCTCGTCCCAGTCCTGCAGCACTTCCACCTCGTGGCCATAGCGCTCGAGCGCCTGCGCCACTTCCGGCGAGAAGCGCGCTTCCAGCTTCAGGGTGTCGCTGACTTGCCCCCAGGTGCGGCCCAGCAGCCAGCGCGGTGCGCTTACCGCCTCCTGCGGGTTCATGCCGAATGAGGCATAGCGCGTGAACACCGCACTCTGGCTCTGCGGCTGGCCGTCGCCCCCCATGTTGCCGTAGACCATGCTGCGGCCGTCGTCGAACAGGGCGAGCGCGGGATTGAGCGTATGGAAGGGCTTGCGCAGCGGTTGCAGCGCGTTCAGCGCGCGTTCGTCGAGCGAAAAGCTGCAGCCGCGGTTCTGCCAGACGATGCCGCTGTCCTTCAACACCACGCCGCTGCCGTACTCGTGGTAAGTGCTCTGGATAAACGTGACCGCGCGCCCTTCGCCGTCGATCACGCCCATCCACACGGTGTCGGCCGGCCCCTTGCCCGCGCCCCAGGGCGCAGCCTTTTCGCGGTCGATATTTGCGGCGAGCGCGCGCACCCGGGCCGGATCGAGGAAACTCTGCGCGTCGGCCTTCATGTAGACCGGGTCGGTAATGTAGCGGTCGCGGATGGCAAACGCCTGTTTTGTGGCTTCGACGCAGAGATGCACGTAATCGGCGCCCGATGGATCGACCTTGCCGATTTCGAGTGCATCGAGAATGCCGAGGATCAGCAGCGACACCAGACCCTGTGTCGGCGGCGTCATGTTGTACAAGCTGCCGAGCGAGTGTTTCAGCGCGAGAGGAGTGCGCCACTGCGCCTGATGCCTTTGCAGATCGGCGAGTGCGAGCGGGCTGTCGGCCAGGGCCAGGTCGTGCGCGAGCGACTCCGCCAGTTCGCCGCGGTAAAAATCATCCAACCCTGCCTGCGCAAGCTGCCGCAAAGTCGCGCCCAGGCGCTGCTGCAAGAACAGGCTGCCGGTCTTCGGCGGCGCACCGTCGATCAAGTAGGTTTCATCGAAACCGTGCACGCCTTGCAGGCCAGCGAGCTTTGCTGCCGTAGTCGCGTTCTGGCTGCGGGTGACGGCGATGCCGTGCTCGGCATAATGGATGGCGTCGTCAAACAGGCGCGCTAGCGGCAGCTTGCCGCCGAGCTCGTTCCTGCTGAATTCGTGCGCTGCATTCCAGCCGGAAACGGTTCCGGCTACGGTATTGGCGGCGATGCCGCCGCGAAAGGGTATGCTTTTGGTGATGCCGCGCCCGGCGTACCAAGCAATGGAGGCGGCTGCCGCGGCTGCGCCGCAGGCGTCGATGGCGCGCGGCGCCTGTCCGGGGACGTGGATCAGCCAAAAGGCGTCGCCGCCTATCGAGTTCATATGCGGATAGACCACGGCGATATTTGCCGCGGCGGCGATCATCGCCTCGACTGCATTACCGCCTTCGCGCAACACCGCCAATGCCGCCTGGGCGGCCAGTGCGTGCGGCGCGACCGCCATGCCGCGGGTACCACGAATGGAATTGAACACGGAAAATCCAGGGCAAACGCAAGTCCGGCGATTCTACATGAAGACCTTGGCTTCCAAAGAGCATGAGCAATACCTGCTGGATTTGGGGCATGGCGGTTCGGCCTCTCGGCGGCGTGCACTGTGTTGGTGCGGTCTGCGCCCGTTTGCACCAAATACGGGCGATGCGGCCGATGTTCACAATCCGACTTCGCTTATGGCACAATGCGATGCTTGGATTTCGTCGGATGGCATGTTTTCTGCTCTAGTACCCCCGTTTCCCGCAATTTATTGTCATCAACCGCTTCTTGAGGAGATTTTAAATGGCTATGTCCCCGGCCGACGTTTTGAAACAGATCAAGGACAAGGAAGTGAAGTTCGTCGACTTGCGCTTCACCGACACCCGCGGCAAGGAACAGCATGTTTCGGTTCCCGCCAAACAGTTCACCATGGATAAGTTCGATGAGGGGCATTTCTTCGACGGCTCGTCCATCGCCGGCTGGAAAGGCATTGAAGCCTCTGACATGCTGCTCATGCCCGACGCCGATACCGCGCGCATGGATCCGTTTACCGACGAAACCATGCTTAACATTACTTGTGATGTCGTGGAGCCCGCCGACCACAAGGGCTATGACCGCGACCCGCGCTCGCTGGCCAAGCGCGCGGAGGCATACCTCAAGTCCACCGGTCTGGGCGACACCGCCTACTTCGGACCCGAGCCCGAGTTCTTCGTGTTCGATTCGGTGACCTGGAAAGTGGACATGTCCGGCAGTTTCGTGAAAATCGATTCCGAAGAGGCGCCCTGGTCCAGCGGCAAGGAGTATGAAGGCGGCAATACGGCGCATCGCGCCCCGGTGAAAGGCGGTTACTTTCCCGTGCCGCCCGCCGATTCTCTGCAAGATATCCGCAATGCCATGTGCCTGGCGATGGAGGCGCAGGGGGTCGAAGTAGAGGTTCACCACCATGAGGTGGCCGCGGCCGGCCAGTGTGAAATCGGGACCAAATTCGAAAAGCTGGTGAAGCGTGCCGACTGGCTGCAGATTCTCAAATATACGGTCTGGAACGTGGCGCATTCCTACGGCAAGACTGCGACCTTCATGCCCAAGCCCGTGGTCGGCGACAACGGTTCCGGCATGCATGTGCACCAATCGGTCTGGAAGGACGGCGAAAACATGTTCGCCGGCAACAAGTACGCCGGCCTGTCCGATTTTGCCCTGTACTACATCGGCGGCATCATCAAGCACGCGAGGGCCCTGAACGCAATCACCAATCCGAGCACCAATTCGTACAAGCGGCTGGTACCGGGTTTCGAGGCGCCGATCAACCTGGCCTATTCGTCGCGCAACCGCTCGGCGGCCTGTCGCATCCCCAATGTCACGAACCCCAAGGCGCGCCGCGTCGAAGTCCGCTTTCCCGACCCGACCGCCAACCCTTATTTCGCCTTCAGCGCGATGTTGATGGCGGGTCTGGACGGCGTGCAGAACAAGATCCACCCGGGCGACCCGATCGACAAGAACTTGTATGATCTGCCAGCCTCGCAGGCGAAGAAAGTGCCGAATGTGTGTTCTTCTCTGGAAATGGCGCTGGAGCATCTGCAGAAGGACCACGAGTTCCTGACCCGTGGCGGCGTATTCTCCGACGATATGCTCGATGCTTATATTGCACTCAAGATGGACGAGGTGACGAGATTCCGCATGACCACCCATCCGCTCGAGTTCGAAATGTATTACAGCAGCTGAGAGCGCGGTCGGAGGCAAAAAAAGGCGGGCTGGTTCCCGCCTTTTTTTGTCGCCAAGCCGGACAGCGGGGCGCATGCTTGGGGCCCGGGCGGCGGTAGGGTCAAAAGCGATTTGAAATCAGCCTGATATTGGCATAGACTTAAACTGTTATCTTGATGGCCTCGGTATCATGATTCGTCAGTTCGTCAGATGGCTAGGATTTGCCGCCTTGTTAGGCGTTGCGCTTTCGCTGCCGGCGCGAGCGGATACTTTCAAATGCAGGGACGCGAACGGCCACGTCACCTATACCAACATGAAGGAAGAAACCAGGGGCAAAAACTGCACTTTGGTCATGCGCGAAATATCGGTAGTTCCATCCAATCCGCGCGCGCCCGCGACCGCTGAGGATCGCTCGCCGGCAGGTTTTCCCAAGGTCGACGCTGCCACCCAGAAAAGCCGTGACGTTAAAAGGCGCGAAATTCTGCAAGAAGAACTCAGCGGCGAGGAGAAAGCGCTGGCCAAGGCCAAGGAAGACCTGACGCAGCAGGAATCGGTGCGCAACGGCAACGAGAGGAATTACCAGAAAGTGCTCGACCGCTTGCAGCCATACAAGGATGAGGTCGAGCGGCATCAGAAGAACATCGAGGCTCTGAACAAGGAACTCGGCAACGCCAGGTAAGCGGGTCTTGTGCCGGCGCGGCAATTGTGTCGCCGCGCCCGGTTTGCATTCGCTGCTGCGCCCAGACCCGATATGGCTAACAGCCCGTTTTCCGGCCTCGATCTGCTCGCTACCCCGGTCCTTCTGGTAGACGATGATCTGCGCGTCGTCCATGCCAACCCTTCTGCGGAAGACTTGTTCGCGTTCAGCCTGAAGAACGTGATTGGCCAGCCATTGGCGCATCTGTTCATCGATTCCGCGGAGCTCATCGCCAGCCTCGACGAAGTGCTGGGGCATAACTGGAGCTACACCGGCCGCGACCTGACCCTCACGCGCCCGGCACAGGCGAGCCTGCATCTGAATTGCCTGATTACGTCGACCGATTCCAGCAACGTGCGCTTTCTGATTGAGTTTCGCCCCATGGAGCAGCAGCTCAAGTTCGCGCGGGAGCAGCGGCAGATGGATCAGCAACAGGCAAATCGCGAGCTCATCCGCAATCTCGCGCACGAGATCAGAAATCCGCTGGGAGGCTTGCGCGGGTCGGCGCAACTGCTGGAGCGCGAGCTCGAACGCCCCGAGCTGCGCGAATACACCCAGGTCATTATCAAGGAAGCAGACCGCCTGCAAGTGCTGCTGGACCGCTTGCTCACGCCGCATCGCGTGCCACAGTTCGCGCTACTGAACATCCACGAAGTGCTGGAACGGGTCAGAGCCCTCGTGTTGGCCGAATTCCCGGACGGTATCCGCATCGAGCGCGACTACGATGCCAGCCTGCCCGATCTGCACGGCGACAAGGAGCAGTTGATCCAGGCAGTGCTCAATGTCGTGCGCAACGCTGCGCAGGCCATGAAAGGCAAGGGTGAGATTGAGTTGCGCACGCGCGCCGCGCGCCAAGTGACTTTGGCCAAGCAACGCTACAAGCTGGCATTAGAATTGCAAGTGGTGGACAACGGCCCGGGAATTCCAGAGGAGTTGCGCGAGCGGATTTTCTATCCCCTGGTATCGGGCCGAGACGGCGGTAGCGGCCTGGGGCTGACGCTGTCGCAGACCTACGTGCATCAGCATCGGGGCACGGTCGAATGCGACAGCAAACCGGGACGTACCTGCTTTACGATCATGCTGCCACTGGAGTAAATGGGCGATAAGTGATGGCCGAGAACGGAGTTTCCCCGCGTTTGGCCATTTTCACTAGCCTCCCACCAAAACATTATGAAACCAGTCTGGGTCATAGACGACGACCGTTCGATACGTTGGGTATTCGAAAAAGCCCTCGCGCGCGAAGGCATACCTTATAAGACTTTCCCTGGTGCGCAGGAAGCGCTGGACGCACTGGAACGGGGCGCGCCGCAGGTGCTGGTGTCCGACATCCGCATGCCCGGCGCATCGGGTCTGGAGTTGCTGCAAAACGTCAAGCTACGCCATCCCGGGCTGCCGATTATCATCATGACGGCGTACTCGGACCTCGAATCCGCGGTAGCTGCATTCCAGGGCGGCGCGTTCGAATATCTGCCCAAGCCTTTCGACGTGGATCAGGCGGTGGCGCTGATCCGTCGCGCCATAGGCGAGAGCGTGCGCGAGATCGAGGGCGAGGTGGCGAGCGAGACCTCTCCCGAGATCCTCGGCCAGGCACCCTCGATGCAGGAAATATTTCGCGCCATCGGCAGGCTGTCGCAATCCAACGCCACCGTGCTGATTACCGGCGAATCAGGCACCGGCAAGGAGTTGGTGGCGCTGGCGCTGCATCGCCACTCGAACCGCGCGGCAAAGCCCTTCGTGGCCATCAACACGGCGGCAATGCCGAAGGATCTGCTCGAATCGGAATTGTTCGGTCACGAGCGCGGCGCCTTCACCGGTGCCCAGGCGATGCGCCGCGGGCGCTTCGAACAGGCCGAAGGCGGAACGCTGTTCCTCGATGAAATCGGCGACATGCCGGCGGAACTGCAGACGCGCTTGTTGCGCGTGCTCTCCGACGGTCAGTTCTACCGCGTCGGCGGCCACCAGTCGATCAAGGCCAATGTGAGGGTGATCGCGGCCACGCACCAGGATCTGGAGGCGCGCGTGCGCCAGGGCTTGTTTCGTGAAGATCTGTTCCATCGTCTCAACGTAATCCGGCTACGCCTGCCGAGCCTGCGCGAGCGGCGTGAGGATATAGCCTTGCTGGCGAAACATTTTCTGGCCAAGAGCGCGCGCGAACTGGGTACAGAGGGAAAACGCCTGTCGGCGGTTGCCATGGATTACCTGGCTGAGCAGGATTTCCCGGGCAATGTGCGCCAGCTGGAAAACCTGTGCCACTGGCTTACGGTGATGGCGCCGACGCAGACCATAGAAGTGGCTGATTTGCCGGCGGAACTGAAGCTCGAAACCGGCAAGGTCCAGGAATCCGATTGGGTTGGGGCGCTGGAGCGCGAGGTCGAACGCGCCTTCGCGCGCGGCGAGACCGCCGTCCTGGACAAGTATGCGCAGGCTTTCGAAAAAGCCCTGATCGGCAAGGCGCTGTTGCGTACCGGTGGACGACGCAACGAGGCGGCAAACCTGCTCGGCATGGGGCGCAATACGATCACGCGCAAGATCGCCGAACTGGGACTGGAAGCCAAGGGCAGTCCGGACGAGGCGGTCTGAGAAGTCGGCGCCGGTTGCCGGTCGCGACCCTGATTCGTCGAGCTCCACTGGCTTTGCAAATCCGGAACGCGATTCGTATTGCGGAATGCGCCGCCGGCCAATAAAATAGCTGCCTTTTTCCTGCAAACAGCAATCTGGAGCGTCAGCTATGAGCGAGAAATTTCCCGGCGGCGTGGAAATCCACGGCCCCATCACCGCAGAATTTGCGCAGATCCTCACTCCCGAGGCTGTCGCCTTCGTCGCCAAGCTGTGCCGCAAATTCGAGCCGCGCCGCCAGGAACTGCTGACTGCACGTACAGTGCGACAGAAGGAATTCGATGCAGGCAAGATGCCGGATTTCCTGCCCACAACCGCAAACATCCGCAGTTCCGATTGGACCGTAGCGCCGCAGCCGGCCGACATGCTCGACCGTCGGGTCGAAATCACCGGCCCCACTGACCGAAAGATGGTGATCAACGCGCTTAACTGCGGCGCATCCGTGTTCATGGCCGACTTCGAGGACGCGCAAACGCCGACCTGGCACAACGCGATCGACGGTCAGATCAATCTGCGCGACGCCGTGCGCCGCACGATTACGCTCGACCAGGGCGGGAAGCATTATGAACTCAAGGAAAAGACCGCAGTGCTGATGGCGCGGCCGCGCGGCTGGCATCTGAACGAAAAGCACATGCTCATCGACGGCAAGCCGGTTTCGGGCAGCATTTTCGACTTCGGGCTGTACTTTTTCCATAACGCCAAGGAACTGCTCAAGCGCGGCACCGGCCCGTATTTCTATCTTCCCAAGCTTGAATCGCACCTGGAAGCGCGACTGTGGAACGACGTGTTCGTGATGGCGCAATACGAGCTCGACGTTCCGCAGGGTTCGATCAAGGGGACGGTGCTGATCGAGACGATACTGGGCGCGTTCGAGATGGACGAAATCCTGTGGGAATTGCGCGACCACTCCGCCGGCCTGAACATCGGCCGCTGGGACTACATGTTCTCCTGTATCAAGAAATTCCGGTCGCACAAGGAATTCTGCCTCGCAGACCGGGTCCACGTGAGGATGACTGCGCGCTTCATGCGTGCCTATGCGCTGCTGCTGGTGAAGACCTGTCATAAGCGGCATGCTCCCGCGATGGGAGGCATGGCAGCGCAGATCCCGATCAAGAATGATCCGGCTGCAAACGAGGCGGCAATGGCGAAAGTGCGCGACGACAAGCTACGCGAAGTTACCGACGGCTGCGACGGGACCTGGGTAGCGCACCCAGGCCTGGTGCCAATCGCCAAAGCCGTGTTCGACCAGTACATGCCCGGCGCCAACCAGTACGACCGGCAGCGTCCAGAAGTGAACATCACGGCGAAAGAACTGCTCGACTTCGAGCCGGAAACGCCGATCTCGGAGGGCGGGCTGCGCTACAACATTTCGGTTGGCATCCAGTACCTGGGTGCCTGGCTCGCCGGCAACGGCTGCGTGCCGGTGTACAACCTGATGGAAGATGCCGCCACTGCCGAGATCTCGCGCTCGCAGATCTGGCAATGGATCCGCTCGCCCAAGGGCGTGCTCGATGACGGACGCAAAGTGACCAAGGAATTGTTCCGCAGCCTGCTCGCTGAGGAACTGCCAAAGGTGAAGACTGAACTGGGTGACGAGGCGTGGAAGGCGGGAAAATATGAGCAGGCCGCCGAGCTATTCGCGAAGATCACCACCGACGACACCTACGTTGAATTTCTCACGCTGCCGGCGTACGAGTTGATCGACTAGGCAATCCTAACGACGCGGAGCGCCGGGAATGACCGGCGTTTCCGTTCGTCTCAGATCGCGATTTCGGCGACCACCGGCGCGTGGTCGGACGGTCGCTCGTTGCGGCGCGGCTCGAGGTCGATCGAGCAAGCGCCGCATTTAGTCGCAAGGCTGGGACTGAGCAGGATGTGATCGATGCGCAAGCCCAGATTGCGCTTGAATCCGTTCATGCGGTAATCCCACCAGCTATAGGATTTTTCCGGCTGTTCGAACAAGCGGAAGCTGTCCTTGAAGCCGAGCTCGATCAGACGGTGAAAGGCGTCCCGTTCCGGTGGGCTGACCAGAACGTGGCCTTCCCAGGCCTTTGGGTCATGCACGTCGCGGTCTTCCGGCGCAATGTTGTAATCCCCCAGCACGGCAAG
>CAZRMO010000084.1:12585-17213 GCA_964601155.1 uncultured Enterobacteriaceae bacterium | reverse complement strand
ATCATCAACTCGATCAGGGTAAAGCCGCGTTGAACTGATTTCATGTCGATTCCTTCTTTAAGGTTGCGGCGATTTCTACACACCGTTCCCTCTGTAACGCAAGCAACGTGCCTGAATATCTCGGAACGATACAAAGAATATAAGCCTATCGTTACATCACCTTATAAAGGCCGCCGCGGACTGGGCCACGGCAAGTCTTCCCGGTTTGCGGCACTTAGTGCCGCAAACCGTCGTAAATCAAAGTATTAGGTATTGGTGCAAACCATTGAATTGGTCGCCAGGACCGAACGTTGCTGTTGTCTACGGGTGGCTTGGAGGCAGCATGCACAATCAGCTGTGCCCGGTTCAGCCCCGGGCCGGAGAGCCGACAATCCTTGCCTGCTAAATTCTTCTGGTGTCCCTTGCGCGCGGCGTATTTGGCGTCGCGCCGCCTCTCCTGGCCGGCGAGCGATCGTTCCTGTTCTCGCACCCTCGATCGGTCGCTTCGCGGCCCCTGGCAGACATACTAAGCCCCGCCGCCCAAAGGAAACCGGGTTTTGCCCCGGATGGGTTCAGGCTTTTCCGACCTTCTTCGTTACCGACAATTGCGGCGGGTGTGCCAAGGTCTGGTAGATCACGCAGTAGCGCTCGGTGAGACGAAGGAGCGTGGCCAACTGGTCCTCAGAGGCGTCGGTGTCCAGGGTGAAGCTAAGCCGAATGGTTCGAAAGCCCACCGGAACCTCTTTCGACAAACCAAGCGTTCCACGAATGTCCAGATCGCCCTCAGCCTGAACGGTCGCGTCCCTGAGCTCGATGGCCAGGGCTGTGGCGACCGCTTTCAAAGTAACGCCAGCGCAAGCCACCAGAGCTTCCAGCAGCATGTCGCCGGAGCAGGCATCGAGTCCCGTGCCACCGCCCGCCGGATGCAGCCCAGCGGTCACCAACGCCTTTCCGGTGTCAATTTTGCAGGTCACCCCATCACCGAGCTTTCCCTCGGCACGGAGCATTATCGTGGCAGCTCCCGGATTTTCACGGTATAGGTCCTTCAGAGGAGCTTGAATGGCTCGCAATTCGTCGGCGTTCATGTCATCAATTCCATCAAGTTAAGAGAATGGGACTCCGAATAGCTTAGTTCGCGACTCATGCCTATCGCGGGTAGGCCCAGACGTTTTCTTCGATTTCCTACGTTTGGCCCGCCTGGTTGAAGGGCGAACTGTCCTGCAAGAGTTAACGGCTTAACGACCATTAGCCGGCGGGAAGCTATCACGTGAACCGGTACGGCCACCGCCCTCTCGCCGGATCAAGGGCGAGGGGCAGTTGGTCGTGCGACCGACCAGGGGCCGCTGGTCTGAAACTACTTCGGCCGGATCGAGTCCGGAACAGCCTGGATAAAAGCCTTAAGCTTTTCAACCTGAGCTGCGGTCAGCTTGCCGGTGTAGTCAGGCATGCCTTGGTCAACGAAGGGGCCGTTAAAGAGCATCTTGTCTAGATTATCTATGTTGGCCTTGCTAACGTAGCCAAGATTCGGAATGTCGCCGCCCTTGTCAACGCCCGGTACCCCGTGACAGAAAACGCAGTTTCTTACGTACAGCGCCGTACCCTCAGGCACATCCTTGGGATCGTATTTGACGCCGGAGATCAGCGGACCGAGATCGTAGGGCGTGAACGCTGGCATCTTGGCCTTGCCGTCGACAACGAACGTATAGACCGTACCCGGGGTCTTGAAGTCTGAATATCGCGCCGTTTGTCCAAATACACCGCCCCAGCCAACCGCGATCGACACATACTGTTTGCCGTCGATCTCATAGGTCATCGGCGCGGCAATGACTCCGCTACCGACGGGCGTCTCCCAGAGTTGCTTGCCAGTCCTTGCATCGAACGCCTTGAAATGCGCGTCCGCCGTTCCTTCGAAGACCAGGTTGCCTGCGGTCACAAGCGTGCCGCCGTTCCATGGCGCGCCCAGATCTACGCTCCAGGCCTCCTTTTGCTTCACGGGGTCCCAGGCGATCAGACGCCCGAAAGGCTTGCCCTTCGGCGGCTTGGGGTTGGCCAGCATGCCGAGATTCCAGCCAATGCCGGACATCGGCGCTAGCGTGCCGCCGGTGCCCTGTCCTTTCCAATCGTCGTCGGTGCCAAGCACCAAGGGTACGTTTTGTGCAGGTATGTACGCAAGGTGGGTGAGTGGGCTATACGACATAGATTGCCAATTGTGGCCGCCAAATGGCCCCGGAATCGCCTCAAACGGCTTGTCGTTTTCTCCTTGCCTTGTCACGATCGGCCGTCCGTTGGGGTCAATCGCGTACGCCCAGTTCTGGTTGACGAAGTTTTTCGCCGATATGAACTTGCCGTTGGTACGATCGAGGACATAGAAAAAACCGTTCTTCGGCGCGTGCACAATCACTTTGCGGGTTCTGTGGTCGATCTTGAGATCGGTCAGAATCAGATCCATGGTCGCATCGTAATCGGAGGTGTCATTCGGATTTTCCTGGTAGTGCCAGACGTATTTTCCAGTATCCAGATTGAGCGCGACGATCGATGAGGTGAAAAGATCGTCCCCGCCTGCCGGGCTACGCTTGGACTTCGCCCATGGTCCGGGTTGGCCGGTACCGAAATAGACCAAGTTCAGTTTGGGATCGATCGCCATGGTGTTCCAGACGGGGCCGCCACCGCCGTTTTCCCAATACTTGGTGCTTGGGTCCCAAGTCAGCGCCGCCATTGCCTGCGATTTGTCCTCGTATGGCTTTGACGGATCGCCTGGGGTGACGAACCAGCGCCATTTCTGCGCCCCCGTCTCGGCGTCGTAGGCAGTGACATAACCCCGCACGCCATATTCACCGCCGCCGTTTCCGATAAGCACCTCGCCCCTGACGGCATAGGGCGCGCCAGTTATGGTGACGCCGCTGTCCTTGCCGATTTTCGTATCCCGTTCCCAGACTTTCTGGCCGGTTTTGGCATCGATCGCAATCAGGCGGGCGTCTAATGAACCGACGAAGACTTTCCCCTTATATACGGCAACGCCTCGGTTGACGACGTCGCAGCAGGCCTTCCAACCGATGCTACGCGGGGTCTTGGGATCATAAGTCCAGATCCGCTTTCCGGTCCGCGCGTCGATGGCGTAGACTATGGACCACGGTGCTGTTACGTACATGACGCCGTTTACCACCACCGGCGTTGCCTCGACGCCGCGCGTGGATTCCAGGTCGTAGCTCCATGCCAAGCCGAGCTTTCCGACGTTGGCCGCGTTGATCTTTTTGAGTCGGCTAAAACGCGTTCCGGCATAATCCAGCCCGTTGCTCGGCCATTCTTTTCCAGTCTTCGCGTTGGCGATGATCTTCGCCTCGTCTACGTTGGCGGCCTTCGACGCCGCCGCGCAAATGCCGACGCTCCAACTAAAACCGCTCAACACCAGAATCCACGTGCACAGCGCTGTTCGCCTCTGGGAAAGCCGTTGCTGGGGGGGTGGTGAAAATGTCATCAGAGTCCTCCTTTCTCATTATTGGAATCAATCGTCGACGCAGGCTCTCAAGGCCTGTTGCAGATTTCAGCGACGATGGTCTGCGATGCTCTAGTTTTCTAGTATTAGATCGCCAAAACAGTCTAGACGCCCCGGAATTCTGGAGCAACATTTTTTTCGCGGAGAAAGTGTCAATCGGTACTGTGCCAGGCTGGGGTGCCGCCCCATGTTCGAACGTCTCAGCCGATTGACTTGAAGGACCAAGACCGTCCGAGCCGCCGACGCGAAATGCTCCGTTAGCTCTTTGACCGTCGCCTGATAACCTTTAGCGAACGCTAGTAGTCGTGCTCAATCGCACTAGAAAGTCTCGTCGCTGCCCAGATAGCGCCATTGCCCCGGCGGTAGATCGCTCAACACCACCTTGCCGATGCGTATGCGCTTCAGGCCCACCACTTCCAGGCCGACCAGCTCGCACATGCGCCGGATCTGGCGCTTCTTCCCCTGGCGCAGGACGAAGCGCAGCTGATCCTGATTCTGCCAGCTGACCTTTGCCGGGCGCAGCGGCTCCCCGTCCAGCGACAAGCCGTGATGCAGCAAGGCCATGCCCGCCTTCGACAGGCTGCCTTTGACGCGCACCAGATACTCCTTCTCGATCGCCGAGTTTTCGCCGATCAGTTGTTTGGCGATGCGCCCGTCCTGGGTGAATACCAGCAGGCCCTGCGAGTCGATGTCGAGCCGCCCGGCCGGGGCGAGGCCGCGCAGGTGTATGGGGCTGAAGCGCTCGCGCGAGCGGTCGCCGCTGTAGCGCGATTCGGCCTTGATCAGCGTCACCGCCGGCTTGTAGCCCGGCTCGGCCTGCGCCGACACGAAGCCGACCGGCTTGTGCAGCAATATCGTGACGCGGGCAAGCTGGCTCGCCTGCGCCGCCTTGTTCAAGCTGATCTTGCTCGCCGGGTCGACGCGCGTGCCGAGCTCGGTGACGCGCTCGCCGTTCACGAACACCCAGCCGCGCTCGATGTAGCTGTCGGCTTCGCGGCGCGAGCACAGCCCCTGTTGCGACATCAGCTTGGATACGCGCACTTTTTCCATGATGAGCGGAGTAGGGCCGGCGCGGGGCGCCATGATCGGAGACGCGATAGATTACCGCATCTGCGGCCGCGCTCCCAATCAGATGCGCACGCAGGGACCAGTGTCA
>CAZRMO010000084.1:8265-12485 GCA_964601155.1 uncultured Enterobacteriaceae bacterium | reverse complement strand
TTACCGCATCTGCGGCCGCGCTCCCAATCAGATGCGCACGCAGGGACCAGTGTCACGCCGCCGGACGGCGAGGATACGCGCAAGCGCGATGAATCCGGCTGATCGATACCGCTTGCGCAGCATTTCGGTTGCGGCAAGCGGCGCTGCGGGTGAAAATCGGGCCGGCGGCAAAGCGAGTAGACAGGGCCGAACGCGTATTCCGTGTGCTTGGCCATCGGATCGACTCGAATGCGGAGGTCACGGGACATTTCCGGACACAGCCGAAATATCGAAGTGCAGGCATAGATGGGGAAATTCATGCAGAAATCTGCGTCGGGGCGCAGCAGTTTCAGCCGCACCGCACCGTTTGTTGCGGTCCTGCTGCTGGCTTACGCGGGCCTTAGCCATGCGGCGCTTGGCGGGCTCCCCGAGCAGTTCAATACCGAGGGCAACACAGCCGTATCGAGCGTGTCAGCCACGATGCCGAACTATGTCGTGCGCGATACGACGCTGGCGACGGGTACGCACGTGCGCGAATACATTGCGGCCAACGGGATCGTGTTTGCCGTCGCCTGGGACGGACCCGTCCTGCCCGAGCTAAAGACATTGCTGGGCAAATACTATGACGCAATGACGGCGGAATCGAAAGGGATGCCCAGGGCGGGCCGCTCGTACATAAGCGTCAACCTTCCCGGGGTCGTGATCTACTCGGGCGGCCATATGCGCGCCTTCGAAGGCAGCGCATGGATCCCGGCGCAATTGCCGACCGGCTTCAACGCCGACGACGTGCGCTGATATGTTGAAACCGCCGCCGATGAATACCCGCCAGCATCACCCGCGCGTACGTGGTTTCCTGCAGCTTGCCGCAGCCGCCGCATGCCTGCTGCTCGCCTCCTGCGGCGGCGGTGGAGGAGGAACTTCAAGCACGAGTTCTTCCACGAACACAGCCGCGCCCCCCTCCGCCAGCAATCCGCCCACTGTCAGTATGTCCTTTGCGCCGCCGAGCGTGGCGGCGGGCCAAGCGACCACACTCAGCTGGTCCGCGAGCAACGCGACTTCCTGCACCGCGTCGGGCGCCTGGGCCGGCAACCAAAGCACCAGCGGCAGCGTCGTCGTCACCCCGATCGCGGGCAGCTACACCTACAGTCTCAGCTGCAGCGGCGCAGGCGGCACTGCGAGCGGGTCGGCGACGCTCGACGTAACCGACCTCAGCGGCAACGTGACACCCGTGGTCGTCGACAGCGGGCCCCCTGGCGTCGGCCGCCTCATCAACGTGCCGTTCGTGAGCGTTACCTTGTGCACGCCCGGCACCTCGACCTGCCAAACCATCGATCACGTGCTGCTCGACACCGGATCCTACGGCCTGCGCATCATCTCCCCGGGGGTGCTCGACGCCTCGCTGGCGCTGCCCGCAGTCACCGGTCCCAGCGGCAATCCGGTGGGCGAATGCGCCCCGTTCGTCAGTTTTTCTGCCTGGGGTTCGGTGCGTCGGGCAAAGGTGCAAATCGCCGGAGAAACCGCGGCGTCCTTACCGGTGCAAGTGATCGCCGATACCGCGTTCGCGGGCGCACCGCCCGGTTGCAGCGGAACCGTGGGCTCAGTGGCCGCACTCGGCGCCAAAGGCATACTCGGTGTAGGCGTGTTGAACCAGGACTGCGGATCAGGCTGCACGACACAGGCGGCCAATGGATACTATTTTGAATGTACCGCATCGAATTGCACCGGCAGCACGATGGCGCTTGCCGACCAGGTGTCGAACCCGGTGGCCGCCTTCGCCAAGGACAACAACGGCGCCGCCCTGGTCATGCCCGCGGTTGCCCCCGGCGGCGCGGCCACGCTTACGGGCACACTTATCTTCGGCATCGACACCCAGGCCAACAACAACGTCGGCTCCGCCAAGGTCTATGTTACAGACGGCAAGGGCAATTTCATCACCACATACAAGGGCGCGTCGCTGACGTCGAGCTTCCTGGACAGCGGCTCGAACGGATTGTTCTTTTCCGACCCGGCCATCCCCGCGTGCTCCGCAGCAGGCGGTTTCAGCGGTTTCTATTGTCCGTCCACTACGCTTTCGCTGTCCGCCGTGAACACCTCCGCCAACGGCGCGGCCTCCGGTACGATCGACTTTACCATCGAGGATCCGCAGACGCTCGGCACCACGATCAAGGCTGCCTCGATTGGCGGCAACTTCGGAAATCCTTTCCGCCCCAGGAGCTTTGACTGGGGTCTGCCGTTTTTTTTCGGCCGCACGGTTTTCTTCGCCATCGACGGCGCCAGCACCGCGCACGGTACCGGGCCTTACTGGGCCTATTAGCGCCAGCGCGGATCAGCGCAACGCGTAGCATGCGGCGCGTGCGACCTTTCCTCGCCGCGCGGCTGCTTGCCGCAGCCCGGCTCGCGCGCCTCAGGCGCTCAGGTCCTTATCCGGAGCGAGACATCGAGACCGTTGGCAACGCATGGGCCGCTTATACTGACAAAATGCGGACGACGGAAACATGACTGCCGGTGTAACGATTTTGCCCGCAGCGGCGAATTTGTTTACGGGCCCGTAAGAAATTGCGGGCACGTGCCGACTAAGCCGGTAAGCCATTTGCGGAGACCTCCCATGCACGCCACCTTGCACCTGCTCGCCCACACCGATTTCCCGCGCCTGCGCCGTCGCACGGTCGAAACGCTGCAGCTGAACCTCGGCTACCGCTGCAACCAGAGTTGTGTGCACTGTCACGTCAACGCGGGACCGAACAGAACGGAAGAGATGACCGGCGAAACCATCGCCGCCGTGATCGATTTCCTCGCCGCCAGCCCGGAGATCAGCGCCATCGATCTCACCGGGGGCGCGCCCGAACTGAACCCCCATTTCCGCCGGCTGGTGATCGCCGCGCGCGCACGCGGACTGCGCGTAATCGACCGCTGCAACCTGACCATACTGGAGGAGCCCGGCCACGAAGACCTGGCGGAATTTCTGGCGGCGCACAAGGTCGAGCTCGTCGCCTCCCTGCCCTGCTATCAGGAAGAGAACGTCGAGAAGCAGCGCGGCAAAGGCGTGTTCGAGGCCAGCCTCAAAGGGCTCAGGCGCCTCAATGCGCTGGGCTACGGTCGCGCCGGCAGCGGCCCCATGCTCAACCTAGTGTACAACCCGCAGGGCGCGAGCCTGCCGCCGGCGCAGGCTGCCCTCGAAGCCGACTACAAACAGCATCTGGGCGAGCGTTACGGCATCGTGTTCGACCACCTGTTCACGCTGGCGAACATGCCGATTCAGCGCTTCGGCAGCATGCTGATCTCCAAGGGTCAGTTCAACGCCTACATGGGGACCCTGCGCGATGCGCACCGCGACGAGAACCTTGAACAGGTGATGTGCCGCAACCTCATCAGCGTGGACTGGCAGGGCTATATCTACGACTGCGACTTCAATCAGCAGCTCGGCCTGGCGCTGGCGCACGGCAGCCGCGCGCGACTGCACATCACCGAGGCCACTGCGGCCGCGCTCGAAGGCCTGCCGATCCGCGTGGCGGACCATTGCTACGGCTGCACCGCGGGCCAGGGTTCCAGCTGCGGCGGCGCCCTCGAGAGCGAAACCGCGCCGGTGCCCAGCTGCGCCAACTAGCCGCTATCCATTCGATCGGGGATATCGACATGAGCGAACTGCAGGGCTTGTTCTTCTGGGGCTTTCTCCTGGTTTTCGGCCTGGTGATGTATTGGGTCGCGCCGCGTTCGAAAGACGAAGCCGGATTCTTTCGCGGCCACGACGCCGAGGGGCGGCCGGCATCGGAGTGGGCCTTGATGATGAGCATATTCATCAGCTGGATTTTCGCCAAATCGGTCACCAACGCCGCCAATCTCGGCGCCGCCTACGGCATCGTCGGCGGGCTCGCCTATGCGGCGTACTGGCTGTCGATCCCGGTCGCGGGCATGGTCATCTACCGCCTGCGCACGCGCGAGGGTGCCACCGGCATGGTGCCTTTCCTCGTCGGCAAATACGGCCGCGGCGCGGCGCTGGCATTCTCCCTCGCCATCCTGATCCGGCTGTTCAACGAGGTCTGGAGCAACACGGCGGTGGTCGGCGGCTATTACGGCCACAGCGGCTCGGCCGGTTTCATCGGCTCGGCGCTGCTATTCACGGTAGCGGTACTGTTCTACAGCCTGAAGGGCGGATTGCGCAGTTCGATTTTCAGCGACATGATCCAAGCCGTCGTGTTCATGCTGTTTCTCGGCGTGGTGCTGGCCTATGTGCTGCCGGCGCA
>CAZRMO010000084.1:0-8165 GCA_964601155.1 uncultured Enterobacteriaceae bacterium | reverse complement strand
AAGCTGGTGGCGCGCGAGCTGCCGCTGCTCGCCGGGCGGCTGCCCTCGTCCAAGGCGATGACCGTCGGTTCGCTCACCATGGTGGCGTTCGCGCTGCTCGGTAACCTGCCGATGATCGCGGGCACCGACATCCTCAAGGCCACGACCATCAGCGGCACCATGGTCATCGGCCTCGCGCCTATCTTCCTGTTATCAGGCAGGGTCGGATATTCGCCGCTGTCCTTTCATCTTGCCTTCTGGACCGGCATTTCCCTGGGTCTGCTGCAGGCGCTGAACCTGATTCCACCGAGCTGGGCGATCGGCAGCGGGAAATACGGCGTACTGCTCGGAACCAATCTCTATGGCTTGGCGCTATGCACAGCCGGCTTTTTCCTGCCGCTCGCCCTGCCGCGTTATCGCCTGCGCCGCGGGCGGCGCGGCATGAGTACCGCCGGCGGCGCGGCATGAGCGCGCCAGGGCGAATCTGCCCGATACGCTACCGCTACGGACCGGAGGCCGTCGCCGACGCGCCCGAGCGCTGCGCCGAAACCTTGTACGTGGTCGGCGGACTGTACGGCAATCTGCAAGCCTTGGCCGTAGTCGAGGCCATGGCCGGCGCCGAACCCGCGCCGGTGACCCTGTGCTTCAACGGCGACTTCAATTGGTTCAACGTCGATGACACCGGTTTTCGCGCAATAAACAAACGCGTGCTGCGGCACGACGCCATCTTGGGCAACGTCGAGGCTGAACTGGGCGAGGACTCGGACGCGGCCGGTTGCGGCTGCGCCTATCCGGAATCGGTCGATCAACGAGTGGTCGAACGCTCGAACCAGATTCACGCCATGCTCAAGCGCACTGCGGCGCGCCATCCCGATCTGCTCGGTCGACTGCGCCAGTTGCCGATGGTGGCGCGCTATCGCTTGGGAAACCTGCGCGTCGGCGTCGTGCACGGCGATGCCGATGCGCTGGCGGGCTGGCGTTTCGACGTCGCCGCGCTGGATGATCCGAAACAAGAAGCCTGGCGCACCAAAGCCTTCGCCAAGGCCAGGGTGGATGTGTTCGCGTGCACCCACACCTGCCTGCCGGCACTGCGCCGCTTCGATCTCGGCGGCGTCAAGCTGGTGGCCAACAACGGCGCCGCCGGCATGCCGAATGCGCGCGGCAAGCGTTTCGGCATTCTGACCCGGATCGCAGCGACGCCCTCGCCGCATCCGCGGCTCTACGGCCACAAGCTGCAAGGCGTGCACGTCGACGCACTTGCCATCCGTTACGACGATGCAGGCTGGCAGCGGCGCTTTGTCGAGAACTGGCCTGAGGGTTCGCCGGCTTGGCTGTCCTATTTCGAGCGCATAGCCAAGGGCCCGGGGTTTTCCCTGGAGGCAGCCGCCGACCGAGCGACAGCCTGACTAGGCGCTAAGACGCGCCGCCAGTTCGTTGAAATCATCGACGATCAGGTCGTGCGCCGGGTTGGGCGTCGGGTCCGGCGGCCCGGACGGCCCCCATTCGGCGGGCCGCTTCACGAACGCGCTTTTGAAGCCGCATTCGCGCGCCGCGTTGAGGTCGAAATTGTGGCACGCGACCATCATGATTTCGGACGGATCGAGCTGCAACCACTTTGCCGCGGTGAGGTAGGGCTCCGGCCGCGTCTTGTAGATGCCAACCATCTCGCAGGAAATGATCGCATCCCAGTCGAAGCCGTTCTTTTTCGCCACATCGATCACCAGCGAGGTGGTCAAGAGCGTCAGTGATGCGACGACGTACTTGCGCCGCAGCCGCGCCTGCACCGCGGGGAAGTCCGGCCAGGCATCGAGCGCGTGCCAGGTGCGCCAGATGACATCCCTGTCTTCGGCGGTGAGCGCATCAAGCTTGTAATGCGCGATGACCTCGTCGAGCACGCGGCGGTGCAGGTCGTCGAAGTTGAAGTCTGGATGAATCAGACCGACCATGCCCTTGAGCGAGCGGCGTCGGTACTCGTTGGTGACCTCGTGCCAGTCCGCCCGCAGACCGCGGCGTGTGCCGGCGGCGGCGAACGCGCGGCTGATGCCGCCGTGCCAATCGAGGATGGTGCCGCCGGTGTCCAGCGTCAGGGCTTTAATGGCCATCGTGTCTCCTTTGGTTTTCGGACATGCGACAAAAATGCGATCAGGCGTCGCCGCGCGCCGGATAGTCCTTTGATATCACAAAATCCAGGCTCTGCAGGATCTCGTTGAAGTGCGGCCGGCCGAAGGGCATGGTCGAGGTAGTGCCCCAGTATAGATTTCCGTCCGGACGTACGAGGAACAGGCCTGGCTCGCTGAATAGATCCGGTTCGACCACTCCGGCCGACGTCGTCCCCTTGGATCGTGAAATGTAGAGCCCCCACTTGCGCGCCTCTTCGATCGCAAGGCCGTAGGCGATGCGCAGGTTCGGGAGACCCCAACTGGTTTTTGCCTGCTCGGCGCGGTCCTGCGCATCCGAACTTACGGCGACCACCGAGACGCCGCGCTTTGTAAACTCCGGGAGCAGTGTTTCCAGTTCGGACAAGTAGCGCCGGCAAATGGGGCAATGCAAGCCGCGGTAGAACACCACCATGGTGAAATGCGGCGGCTTTTCGGCCGCAAGCGAAAAACGCCCGCCTCCTACCAGGCTCAGTTCCAGGGCGGGTACGGGCTTATTTGGCATCAACGACATATTGGTTCTCCGAATTGACAGGAATTGGGGCACAGCGCTTGCGCCACAGCCCATTTAGTCGGCCAAGGCGAGCGCTTTCTTACACGGCGCCGCGCGCCACGACGGTCAGTCCGCGACGGAACGCGAAGGCGCGAACACCACGGTATCTATCCGGCCGAGGTCTTCGTAGCTTTCCCTCCCGGTTTCGCACTTGAAACCCGCGAGATCTCCGGCCAGGCGATGAAATGATGCACTCATCAGAATGTATTCGGGTTTCGCCACGCTGTTCTTCAGCAGGCGATGTGCCAGGATCACGTCCTCGCCCGTCAGTTCCTCGAACCGCCGGATTTTCCTGATCGCGACGACACCGTGATGCAACACGGCTTTCAGCCGCAGGTCGAGGATATGCTGGCAGGCGTCGCAGGGGCAGTTGGCCCGGCTGCCCGAAAGCTTCCTGGACTGCGCATGGAACGCCGAAAAAAAGGCCGTGACCTGCCGCGAAACGTCGCGAGCGGCCGCGGGAGCGTCATCGCCCATCTCGGCGTACATCAAGGCGGCGTCGCCTTCCAACTTGTTCAGGATCAGCGGATGCGAAGCACGGTCGATGACCGCCTCCAGCAGCTGCGAAATGATTTCCTGCGCATGCAGCAAGGCCATCTTATGAAACCGGATGAACTTCGTATAGCCGCCGATATCGGCGATGACCAGGGCTAGGTGCTTGGGCTGCATATGCGCTTGAGACGATTATTTTCCAGGGCGACGGCCGTCAGCCGCCGGTAGCGTCGCCGATGACATTACCGAATACGGGATCGGGTTCGCGCACCAGCGCCGCCTCTACGACTGCGATCTGCGCCTCGATGCTGATCGTAAATTCGCCGGTGACATCGAGCCGCCGGTCTTCGAACACGTCGATGTCCGGATAGCTGCGCCGCCATGCATCGACCACGGCGTCGCGATGACGCACCAGCGCCTCGATCTGCGGCCGGAAAAGCCGCAACATGGCGCCGATCCAGCGATTCACCGGCCATGATGGAAATGCGTGGTCGATAGCGAAGCGATCGAGCATGCGGATCACGTCGTCCGCCGGGTACCAGGTTTCGGCGCTCACCCAGCGATTCACGGCGAACAGCCCGATCGGCCGGCCCAACGCGTCCATCGAGATCGCGACCAGGTGGGAGATCGCCTCGTCGCCGTCAGGCCAGCTCTCCTCGCCTGAGTAGGCGACCGGCGCCACGCCCTCGGGCATGCCGGGCGCGCGCAGGAAGGTGTGGAAGTGCCCATGCTCGGCCGTTCCGCGGTGCGCATGGTAATAGTACTGGGCATGCGTATCGCGATCGAGTACGTCGTCCGAGGGGTAATGCTCGAGTTCGTAAAACGTACCCTGCCCGCGCAGTACCTCGCTGACGAGATCCAGATCCGCCTTGTCGAGCACCCGCAGGCACTCCAGAACCTCTGCACCGGCCGCGCGCATCGATTCCAGTTGCGCGCGCGGCAGCCGCTCCAGGTCCGGCGCAAGCAGCAGCGGCAATTGCGGGAGCAGCCGGTCGGCGCCCACCATGTCACTCATCCGAGTACTCCCGTCGCGCTACATCTTCTTGGCGGCGCAGGGATTCTTCGCGGCGCAGGGATTTGCCTTTTTCGCAGCGCAGGGGTTCATTCTCTTCGCGGCGCACGGGTTCATCTTCTTCGCGGCGCACGGGTTCCTCTTCTTGGCCGCACACGGGCTGGCAGATTTCGGCGCACAGGGGTTTCGCTTCGCACCGCAGGGGTTCTGGGCAAAGGCGGGGCCGCCGAGACCTAGCGCCAGGGCGCCGGCCATCGCGAATTTGACGGGTTGCTTGAGCATATTCATTTTTGATTCTCCTATAAGGCCAAAACATGGAAATGTGACTGAGCCGGAAGCTGTGCGCTGCCCTGCTGTCGGAGTAGTCGCGCGAATGCGCCAACTTCTTACAAGATTTGATTGCGGCCCCCCAGTTCGGTTCCACGGCGTACACTGCCTTACAATAGAAACCCGACGCACAATGGATCTTGCAGCGTGCCGATCTGAAAGGCACGGGGGAAGCCTCCCCGCACGCCGATACAGCCAAGAGTCACATTTCATAGAACAGGCACGATGGCCGAACAAGACGAACTCGCGCAATCCCTGGAAGCGCACCGAAAGTATCTGCAACGCTACGCGCTGTTTCATCTGCGCGATCCTTCGCTCGCCGAGGATGCGGTGCAGGACACGCTCATGGCGGCGCTCGCCCAGCGCGACCGCTTCCAGGGCCGCTCGCAGCTGCGCACCTGGCTCACCGGCATCCTCAAGCACAAAATCATCGATCTGACCCGCAGCCACGACCGTGGGCTCCCTGCGGACGCGCTTGCGCTGGGCGAGGACGACGAATCCGGCGGCGGCGCGTTCAACGCCAAGGGCAGGTGGATCGATCCCCCGGCGGATTGGGGGATGCCCGACGCCGCGCTCGAATCGAGCCAATTCTGGCGCGTCTATCAGCAGTGCTGCCAGCGCATGTCCAAGCGCGACGCGCTGGTATTCTCGATGCGTGAGGTGATGGGGCTGTCATCGGAGGAAATCTGTAAGAAAATCGAGATTTCGACGACTAACCTACACGTGATCCTGTTCAGAGCGAGGCTCAGCCTGCGTTCCTGCATCGACAAGAACTGGTTCGGGAGGCGGTATGAGTAGGGAGCAGGGGCCCCGCCATGCGGGGATGCGACCGGCCACGATTGCCGCCAGACGCCGACGGTGGGCAGGTGAATCTGAACCGCAGGTCAAGGAGGCGGCGGAAAGGGCCAAGGGACCGTAGCAAAATGAATTTTGCAGCGACAAATACAGGGAAGCATGAAGGGCGCTATCCCTTCATTCTGAAATGATCCATAAGCTGATCGACTCCTGCGCGCATGCCGCCAAGCTTTCCTCGCGGGCGATGGAACAGCCGCTGACGCCAGCGGAGCGCATACGGCTCAAAATGCACCTGATGATGTGCAAGCGATGCAACAATTTTTCGCGCCAGATCGCATTCCTGCGGCGCGCGTCCAGCAAGATGCCGGAGATGTTTGAAAAGGACGAGGACTGAACCGATGGGCACGAAACCACTACTGGACGTCGACGCCTGCGTATTCGATGCCTACGGCACCCTGTTCGACTTCAACAGTGCCGCAAGCGCCGCCCGCAGCGAGCTTGGCGAGGACTGGCAGCGCGTGTCCGATCTCTGGCGCCAGAAGCAGCTTCAATACACTTGGCTGCGCGGACTGGCCGGCCACCATGCCGATTTCTGGCAAGTCACCGGCGACGCGCTGGACTTTGCGCTCGCCACGCTAAAAATCGAACGACCGGATCTGCGTGAGCGGTTGATGGATCTTTACCTGAGGCTGGCCACTTTTCCCGAAGTGCCCGAAACGCTGCGCCGGCTGAAAGCGACCGGCAGAAAACTGGCCATACTCTCCAACGGCACGCCCGCCATGCTCGATGCGGTGGTAAAGAGCGCCGGGCTGGAGAGCCTGTTCGATGCGGTGCTGTCGGTGGAAGCAGTGGGCATGTACAAGCCGCATCCTTCGGTCTATGGCCTTGCGGGCGATCGCCTCAAACTCGCTCCGGGACGCATCTGCTTCCTGTCGTCGAACGCCTGGGATGCCTTCTCGGCCAAGGCATTCGGCATGCGCGTGCTGTGGTGCAACCGCTACGGGCAGGCGCCGGAACGGATACCGGCGACACCGGATGGGGAGATTGCGGAGCTTAGCGTCCTCCCGAACCTGCTTGCATCAGCGTCCGGTTGATACGACCCCGTCGGGCAATCCGTAGGGCTTGAACACCAATGGGATTGCTTAAGAACGCCGCCCGCGGGCGGCGTCTTCGAACGCTCCCTTCGGCTAGGGCTGCAGAATCACCGAGCCGGTCGTTTTGCGCGATTCCAGGTCGCGGTGCGCCTGCGCGGCATCGGCGAGCTTGTAGCGGGCCGTGGTCTCGATCTTCACCTTGCCGGACAGCACAACGTCGAACAGCGCTTTTGAACGCTCGAGGAGATCCGCACGCGTGGCGATGTACGAGGCGAGCGTCGGGCGCGTGACATAGAGCGAGCCCTTGGCCGAGAGTATTCCCAGGTTGACCGGCGCCACCGGGCCCGAGGCGTTGCCGAAGGTCACCATCAGCCCGCGCGGACTCAGGCAATCGAGCGATCCTTCCCAGGTCGTCTTGCCGACACCGTCGTACACCACCGGCACGCCCTTGCCGCCGGTGATCGCCTTGACCTTCTCGACGAAATTTTCCGTGCTGTAGTTGATCACGTGATCGGCGCCGTGCGCCTTGGCAAGCGCCATTTTCTCCGGCGAGCCCGCCGTCGCGATGGTGGTGACGCCGAGCGCTTTCAGCCATTGGCAGGCAATCAGGCCAACACCACCCGCGGCCGCGTGCCACAACACCGTGTCACCCTTCTTCACCTGGTAGGTGCTAAAAATGAGGTAATGGACCGTAAGCCCTTTGAGCAGCATCGAGGCCGCCTGATCATCGGTAATGCCCTGCGGCAGCTTCACCATGCGATCGGCCGGCGCCAGACGCTGCTCGCAGTAGGAGCCCGCCAGGCCGGTGTAGGTCACCCGGTCGCCCGCTTTTAGATCCGCCACGCCCGGCCCGACCGCCTCGACAACGCCCGCGCCCTCGTTGCCCCCGATCTGCGGCAGCTGCATCGGGTACAGCCCGGAGCGCTGGTAGGTATCGACAAAATTGACGCCTATTGCCGTATGCCGGATGCGCACCTGCCCCTGCCCCGGATCACCAACCTCCACGTCATCGAACTGCAAAACCTCTGGACCGCCCTGCTTGTGGTATCGGATTGCTTTTGCCATCTGTCCGTCTCCTGGTTAAGTTTTATTGCCCTCGCCGTCCTGCGAAGCGATAGATTCCATGTAGGGCCGCGTAGATTAAGCTCCGATGGCTTTCTCAACCAAAGAAGGAGACCAGAAGATGAACCCGGCAGCCCATAGGATTGAAGATAACGCATCGGGGCCGGTATTGTATACGGCGCTGGAACTGAGCAACAAGAGGAGAAATGTTCACGAGGGCCTTATCAGTTGGTATTCACGCAACAGGCGAATATATTCTATGGCGCAAGAGGATAAGTACCGATGTAAACAACCTGCATCTGCCAGTTCAAGTCTAGCTCTGCATTAACGGGTTGCGGCGAGTAACTATTCGTCCCGACGACGTGCTCCCCGCAATTAGTAGCGTTATGCTTTGGAGTCCGATTCCAATGAAAGGAGATCGGGTTCATGAAGAAGCGCTTTTCGGAAGAGCAGATCATCGGTTTTTTGCGGGAAGCCGAAGCGGGGCTGCCGGTGAAGGATTTGTGCCGCCGGCACGGATTTTCGGAGGCGAGCTACTACCTGTGGAAGTCCAAGTTTGGCGGGATGACGGTTTCGGATGCGAAGAAGCTCAAGCAACTGGAAACGGAGAACGCTCGGCTGAAGAAGCTCTTGGCCGAGACGCTTCTGGAGGCCCAGGTTACCAAGGAAGCGCTGCGGCGAAAGTGGTAACCGTA
>CAZRMO010000083.1:0-17268 GCA_964601155.1 uncultured Enterobacteriaceae bacterium | reverse complement strand
GCGATCTGCGCGGTCGGGCCCTCGCGCCCGGCCGATCCGCCCGAGCCGATGGTGATCGCGCTGGCAACGGCCTTGATGAACGGCACCCGGAAGCGCATGCGCCCGCCGGTGCGGTGGAAGGTCTTGACCGCGGCATCGGTGCCGTGGCCCTCGGCCTCGGGGGCCAGGCTGTAGACCAGCACACCGGAGATCAGCCCGCCGAGCGTCGTGGCCACCGGGATCATCCAGTACCAGTGATGCGCGGGCGCCTGCGTCATCGCGTGCGCGTCCGCCACGTCGAGCATTTTGTAGCCGCTGATCGGGATCAGGATCCATACCTCGGCCATATGCAGCATCCAGAGGAAAACCTGCGCGCCCAAGGCGCCGACAACGCCGAGAAAGACGCTCAGGAGGATCAGACGCGGGGTACGATCCAGACGCAGCAGCCAGCCCATGGTGAATCCTTTTCAAGGCGCCGAAACCTGCGTCGCAGCACTTGCGGCACATGTGGCCAAACGGGTTTCGCCAGCAGCATGTTGACTAACGCTGCCTGTGCAAAGTCGTAGGGCGACAGGGCCGCCGGGCCGCGGGCGTCTGCGCAATCCTGCCGCAGCGCGCTGTTCGAGGGGACCTCGGCGAGATAGTATTGAACAATAGAATTATATCACAGGCGGCGGCGGCAAATCCCACAGGGCAAGTCCGAAACGGGTAAACCCCTACGGCATTTCGCCAGGCGGCGCGCTGGTGCCGGCGATCCGGCAGGCGCCGGTAGCGAAAGTTCGATCTGTTTCCATCGCCACGCACCGACGCGTGCCTTACCAGCGCGTGTCTCAATATGCACGCCCCATCATATTTTCGAGACAGGGCACAACGCTTACACTTCGTTCATCCACGACAAGTGTGGCGGCCGCTACGCTGATGGTGGGATCGACGCGCGGCGCCACGCTTTCAAGGAGGAGATCGTTATGACGCGAGGCTATGTTTTGGAGACCTTCGACACCGTTGCCCTGGGGATGCACCTCAGGCGCAGGAGCACGCTGCTCCTCTTTGGCGCCGGCATCGCGGCGGCACTGCTGCATGCCGCCACGCGCTTCCCGCTGCACTTGCCCGGTCATGAGGGCCTGGAATGGATGGCGATCCTGATGCTGGCTCGTCTGGCGTCGCCGTATCGCTGGGCCGCGAGTGTCGCCGCCCTGGGGGCGGCCGCGGCGGCGCCTTTTCTGGGTTTTCATGACCCGCTGACGCCGATTGCCTATCTGCTACCGGGGGTGGTGCTGGACATTGTCGCCTTGTTGTCGGCGCGCAATCTGCTTGCGACAGTGCTCGGAGCGGCGCTCGGATATACCGCCCATCCGCTGCTGGACTGGGTAGCGCTGCGCGCGTTCGGCGTGCACTTCGGGCCGGCCAGCCTGGCCTTCGGCGCGCACTTGCTGTTCGGCCTCGCCGGCGCGCTGCTCGGCGTCGGCCTGTGGAAGTTTGCACGTCGTTGAGCGCAGTCGGCCTGGCTGCAGCCTCGGGCCGCGGCGCCCGGGTTCCGTCGTCATAACAATAAGAAGGGATTCATGTACTCGAATGCAAAACTTGCGCCCGGCCCGGTCGCGCTGCTTGCCTGTTTCGCCGCCGCCCTGCCTTGCGCGGTGCGCGCGGCGCGCCCGTCGGATGCGCTCAATGCCGTCGTGGTCACCGGCGTGCGGCCGGGGGTGGAAGCCATCGGCAGCGTGCGCACGGTAACGGCGCAAGAGATCGCGCGCCGGGGAGCGCGTACCCTCGACGAAGCGATCAGGCTGCTTCCGGGCGTCAACGTGCGCGTCGGCGCAGACGGCACGCCGCGCATCGACCTGCGCGGCCTGGTCACGCGCCAGGTCAAGTTGTTGGTGAACGGAGTGCCTTTCAACTCCACCTACGACGGACAATTCGACCCGACGTTGATTCCGGTCGAGTCGATCGCCGAGATCAAGCTGACTTCCGGCGCCAGCTCGATGCTCTACGGGGATGGCGATCTGGGCGGGGTCATCGACGTGATCACCAAGCAAGGCAGCGGCAAGGCCCACGTCGCTGGCGCCGGCGCCGAGGGCGGCAGCGGCGGCGCGCACCGGCTCTGGGGCAGTGCTTCCGGCGGCACGCAAAACGGCAATTACTTCCTGAGCGTGAGCGAATCGGCGCGCGACGGCCTGAGCGCGGCGCATGACTACCCCTATGCGAGCGGCAAGAGCGGCGGTCTGATCGCCAACAGCGACAGGCGGCGCCGAAATTTCTACGGCAGCTTCGGCTACGATCCCGCGGACGCGCTGCACTTGAATTTCACCGCGACCCACGTCGGCGGCAGCAACGGCATTCCGCCGAGCGCCATCACCGACCGGAGCGATCCGTTCGCCACCCGTGTGCGCTACGAGCGCATCGACAACATCGACGGCAATACGGCGCAGCTGAGCGCGGACTACGAACCTGGCGGCGCCTGGACGGCGCGCTCCTGGCTGTACTACGACAGCCTGTCCGAAGACGACAACAGCTACGACAACGCGAACTACAATTCGATCGGCGATCCTGCGCTCAACACGACGTTCCTCACCCACAACGATACGCAGATTTCCGGTCTTCACCTGCAGACCCGCTACTCGGCGCATTCGAACGGCAGCTTGACGCTCGCGGCCGACAGCCGCGAAGAGCACTGGAATGACGGCGGCGTGCTGCATGACGTCGCGCTCACCCCGGGTGGCGGCGGTGGAGGCGGTGGAGGAGGTGGAGGCAAAGGGGGTGGGGGTGGTGGCGCGACGAGCACGAACTATACGACGCGCAGCATCGCCGATTATCGCCACGTCGGCGTGCGCTGGGCCGCGGCGGAATATTCGGTGTCGCCGCTCGAGCACACCGGCCTGACCGCAGGACTGAGCCAATACCGGCAGGTCCGGAGCGACGGCCGCCAGGACGATGCCAGCGGATTTCTGTTGGGCGCTTTCTACGACCTGAGCGCCGCGACGCGTCTGCGCGCGTCGCTCAGCCGCCACATCCGCTTTCCGAGCATCCGGCAACTCTACGATCCGACCTCCGGAAACACGGCGCTCGACCGGGAATCGGCACGCAACGTCGAAGTCGGCGCGCGGCAGCGGATCTCGCCATCCAGCGAGGCCGACATCGTTGCCTTCGATGACGACGTGCGCAACTACATCGAAAAGGACAGGTTCACCAACCGCTTTGAGAACTTCGCGCACTACCGGTTCAGCGGCATCGAGCTTTCCGGCCATAGCCAGGTGGGGGCGCGCCTCGACGTTCATCTTGCCTACACCTATCTGCTGTCGCAGAACCTGTCTGCGGGCGCGGCGAGCGGCGATCTGCAGTACCGTCCCCGCAACAAGGCCAGCGTCTCCGCCGACTATGCATTCCCGTCCGGAATCTCGGGGCACGCGTCGCTGCTGTACGTCGGCAAGCAAGCCTATTTCTCGCGCACGACGCCCGCGCTCGAAGCGCAGCTTCCCGGCTACGCTCTCGTCGATCTGAAGTTCGAGAAAAGGATCGCGGGCACGCACGCCTCGCTCTTCGCCGGGGCGGACAACCTGCTCGACAAGGAATACCAAACAAGCTATGGTTTCCCGCAGGCGGGGCGCTTCGTCTACGCCGGCATCGACTACCGCTTGTAGCAAGATCATGCGCGTCCTGATCTGCATCGATGATACCGACGACCTCGACACCCCCGGGACCGGCCGGCTTGCGAAACGCCTCGGCGTGATACTCGAGGAGCACGGGCTTGCGTACTGCCGCTACATCACGCGCCACCAGCTTTACGTGCATCCGGACATCCCGTACACCTCGCACAACAGCGCCATGTGCTTCGAGGCAGAGGCAATCGTGACCGTCGACGAGCTGGCCGTCGCATGCGCGCTGTTCCTGCGCGAAGTCGCCCCGCCCGCCAGCGACCCCGGACTGTGCATCGTGGACCTGGAGCAACTGGGCGCCTCCGGGCCTCTGGTCGAGTTCGGGTACCGCGCCAAGCGTGAGGTGCTGAACAAGGATGCCGCCTATCGCCTCGCGCGCTCCCTTGGCGTGCACCTCTCGGAACACGGCGGCACAGGGCAGGGCGTCATCGGCGCCCTCGCCGGGGCGGGCCTGCGGCTGGACGGCAACGATGGCCGGGTGCGCGGCGGTCTGGACCTGGGCGGCGCGAACGAGGTCGCGGTCGACACGCTGCTGCGCCACCCCGATATCGACGCAGTGCAGGGTACCGGCGGCGAAACGCTGCCCGGCGACGTCCCGGTGCGCCTGAGCGACAAGGTCAAGACCGTGCGCCGTGGCGGGCAGGCCGTGCTCCTGGTCACGCGCGAGGGCGATGAGGGCTGGCGTTGCTGCTCGAAGGAAGAGCTGAAGGCGTACTAGAGCATTTGGTTCATCGGTTTCGATTTATTTCACCAAGCGGCGCGCGAGCACTGACAGCGCCGCGCCCGCCGGCTCATCCGGCCGAAGACCGGTCGCGCGGGGCTGCTTCGGTGCGGCAGCAAGCTCTCCTGCAGGATTTCCCGAGGCCGGACATTTCCGGGAACTAAGCCGTTTCTCAGCGTTCGATGCAATAAGACTGGAACTGCACCAGATCGAGCGCCTCGACAGAGGCAGCCGCATGTTGCAAAAACTATTTCGCAATCTATCGACTCCGGGAGCCCTCCCGCCAACGGTCGTCCTGATCACAGGCATCGTTGCGATGGCGGCGATATTCATTATCGACCTGCTCGCCCCGAAAGACGTCCGTCTGCACATGCTGTATGTCTTCCCGTTGGCGGCGATTGCGCTGCACTGCGAGCGCAAGA
Organism: uncultured Enterobacteriaceae bacterium; assembly: GCA_964601155.1. GTDB lineage: Bacteria > Pseudomonadota > Gammaproteobacteria > Burkholderiales > SG8-39 > 2-12-FULL-64-23. The sequence continues at coordinate 12,496 of CAZRMO010000083.1, read as the reverse complement.
GCGCGATCATCGGAGCCTTGGCGCTGTCGAGCACGTTTCAGGCCGTAACGTTTTTCTTCGAAGGCATTTCCGGCCGTTCTTATGCCACCGATGCGCTCATCGCTTTGTCGACGGCGGTGGTGATGGCCGCTTTGGCCAGGGCAACGCGGCAAAACCATCTGGTGGCAGTGAACCTGGCGACCAGCGATTGGCTGACGGGTTTGCACAATCGCCGGAGCTTCGAGACCGTCGCCGACCTGGAAATCAAGAGACAGCAGCGCTATGGCGGTGTCTTTTCCCTGGCGGTCATCGACCTCGACGGTTTCAAACGGCTGAACGATTCCAAAGGCCACCACGCCGGCGACAGTGCGTTGCAGATTCTCGCCGATGTTCTGCGCGAACACATTCGCCAGTCCGATACGATCGCGCGCATTGGCGGAGACGAGTTCGCGATCCTGATGCCGCACACGAAGACGCCCGATTGCAGTGCGCTATGCCAGCAGTTCTGCGTGAAAGTTGCGGACCGGATGGCCGCCGCGCAATTCGAGGTTACTGTGAGCGTCGGCTGCAAGGCATTCGAGCAGGCGCCGGAATCCGTATCACACGCCTTGCGGCAGGCGGACGAGGCCATGTATGCGGCAAAAGCGGCCGGCAAGAACCGCGCAGTAAGTCTCTAAAGGGGAAAGGGAATGACTATTGCCCCGCGTCCGGAATTGTCGTAGATTGCCGGCTGGTTAATCGATGGTTCCGTTCGAAATCCCGGCGCTTTAATCAATCTTTAATTAACAATTGCGTTCGAATTGCCCGCCAATTGCCGGGAACGGAGAGCTTGACATGAACATGAGTGCATTATGCGTAGTACGGAACCCAAGCCGGGTTTGTCCGGTCTACCTTGGCAGCCGGATCCCGGATTGACCGGCGGATTGATCCTCCCATCGCTAATCGCTTCCTACCGCTCGCAGGCTCTCGCAGGATGGCATTCACCTCTCCGGCTCCGGCTTTGCACCGGGCGGCTCGCATGACGATGCGCGCGGCGTGGCCGCTCGCGCTGTGCTGCGCGCTGGGCGCCTGCAGCGTCGGCCCGCCCTACGTCAAGCCGGCAGCGCCCGTGGTCGGGCGCTATACGGCGTCGCCGCTGCCGAGCACCCTTGCCGCTCCGGACACCGCCGCCGCCGGGCAGCGCTTCGATTATGGTGCGCGCGTGGCGACGCGCTGGTGGGACCAATTCGACTCGCCCGCGCTCGACCGCCTGATGGCGCAGGCGCTGCAGCACAATCCGGGACTGGAGGCCGCGCAGCACACGCTCGAGCAGGCGCGCTACGAGTTCAAGGCGGCGCAGGGAATCTTCTATCCCCAGGTCGCGCTGGATGCGGGGGCGCAGCGCACGCGCAGCTCGGGGGCGAGCTCCGGCGGGCGCGCCGGCCCGCTTGAGTACAACATGTATACAGGGCAGTTCAACGTCAGCTATTACCCGGACGCTTTCGGCCTGAACCGGCTGGTTGCGCAAAACGCGCAGGCCCAGGTCGACGTGGCGCACGAGCAGTTGCGCGCGGCGCAGCTGGTCATCGAGGGCAACGTCGCCAATGCCGCGATCAGGCTGGCGGCGCTGGGCGAACAGATCGAGGCGACCGAGAAGAGTATCGCCGACGAGCGGGCGATCCTCAAGCTGATACGTGGCCAGTACGACGCCGGCGCGGTGTCGCAGCTTCAGGTAGCGACCCAGGAGAGCCAACTGTCGGCCACCGAGGCCCAGCTGCCGGCTCTTCAGCTCGCGCGTGACCGCACGCACCACTTGCTCGCCACTTATTTGGGCGTGTTTCCGTCGCAGGCCGAGGGCATGGCGATTGCGCCGCTGTCGGCACTGCATCTGCCGCCCACCCTGCCGGTGAGCCTGCCCGCGACGCTGGTCCGCGTGCGGCCCGACGTGCGCGCCGCGGAGGCGCAACTGCGCGCGGCGAATGCACAGGTCGGCGAGGCGGTCGCGCGGCTTTATCCGAATCTCCAGCTGAGCGCCAGCATCGGCCAGCAAAGCAACGGCTGGGGCGCGTTCTTCGATCCGGCAAGCCGGATCTGGAGTCTCGCGGCGGCCGCGGCGGCGCCGATCTTCGACGGCGGCACGCTGCGCGCGCAGAAGCACGCCGCCGAGGCCGCCTATCAGGCCTTGTTCGCGAATTATCGCGGCACGGTGCTCGCGGCGTTTCGCGATGTCGCCGATGCGTTGCGGGCGCTGCAACGCGATGCCGATGCGCTGCAGGCGCGCTCGCGCGCCCTGGGTGCGGCGCAGACCGGCTTCGAACTGGCGCGCAGCCAGTACCAGGCCGGCGCGGCCGACTATCTCGGCATGCTGACGAGCGAAGTGCAGGTCCAAAATGCGCGCAACGCCTACATCGTCGCCGAGGCGCAACGCTACGCCGACACCGTCGGACTGTACGTCGCCCTTGGCGGCGGAGTGGCCGATGCCGGCGCGGCAAGCGCTTTCCCGGCGGGCAAGCCTGCCAAAGTCCAGGAGAACTGATCGATGGCCCAATCCAACGTCCGCGTCGTCGTCTTGACCGTGATCGTCGTTGCTCTCGCGCTCGCAGCGCTGTTCGGCTACAAGGGCCTGCAGGACCGGCGCGCGCACGCCGCGCAGACGCATCATGGCGCGTTCGCCGTGAGCATTTCCGCAGCGCCGGTGCAATCCATATCGTGGCAGCGCCGGATCAGCGCGGTCGCGAGCCTGGTGGCGCTGCAAGGCGTGCATCTCACCCCGCAGCTGCCCGGTCAGGTGACCGCACTGTATTTTCATTCCGGGCAATACGTGCACAAAGGGCAGCGCCTGGTGCAGTTGGACGATTCCAACCAGCTCGCCCAGCTTGCCGTCGACCGCGCCGCAGTCGAGCTGACGCGGGCCAACTACGAGCGCGCGCGGCGTCTGTATCGCACCCATGCGGCGAGCGAAGCCGACCTGCAGGCCGCGCACGCGAAGTACCAGACCGCCACGGCTGCGGTCGCCGGGGACCGGGCGACGCTCGCCAAGCTCGCGGTGAGCGCGCCTTTCGCCGGCTGGCTCGGGGTGCGCGAAGTCAGCCTGGGGCAGTACCTGTCGAACGGTACCGAGATCGCGGCACTGAACGTCTGGGATCCGCTGCGCGTGCAGTTCGCGGTGCCGCAGAGCGAAATGGCGTTGATCCAGGTCGGGCAGACGGTGCGCATCGATGTCGACGCGTTTCCCGGACAGAACTTCATCGCGCGGGTGACCGCCCTGGGCTCCGAGGTCGATGCCAACTCGCGCAACATCACGGTCGAAGCGAGCCTGCCCAATCCGAAGCACCTGCTGCGGCCCGGAATGTTCGCGCAGGCGGAGCTGCTGGTCGGCGCGCCGCAGAAGGTTCTGGCCGTGCCGACCGAGGCCGTCACCTACAACACCTACGGCGATTTCGTCTACCGCGTCGAGAAGCGCGGCGGCGAGCAGGTGGCGGTGGCGACGCCGGTGCGCACCGGCGACACGCGCGACGAACTCACCCAGGTGCTGAGCGGCCTCAAGGAGGGCGAGCAGGTGGTGACGGCGGGACAAGTCAAGCTGCATGACGGCGCGGCCGTGAGCCTCGCGCACGGCAAAGCGAACTGAGCGACAGCGTGCGCTTCACCGACCTTTTCATCCGCCGGCCGGTCCTCGCGACCGCACTCAACCTCGTCATTCTGCTGCTCGGGCTGCGCGCCTGGACCGGCATGAGCGTGCAGGAATATCCGCAGGTCAGCAGCACCCTGGTGACGGTCAGCACGGCCTATCCCGGGGCCGACCCGAGCACCGTGCAGGGTTTTGTCACCTCGCGCCTGGCGCAGGCGATCGCCGCCGCGCCGGGAATCGACTACATGACCTCGAGCAGCTCGGAGAGCGTATCGACGATCACCGCGCACATGAAGCTCAACTACGATCCCAATGCGGCGATCGCGCAGATCATGGCCAAGGTACAGCAGGTGCAGAACCTGCTGCCGCAGGGTACCCAGGCGCCGGTGATCAACGAAACGGTGGGCGACACCACCGCGCTGATGTACCTCGCGTTCTACAGCAAGACGCTGTCGCAGCAGCAGGTGAACGACTACGTGCTGCGCGTCGCGCAGCCCAAGATCCAGGGCGTCGCCGGAGTGGGGCAGGCGCGGATCGTGCCGACCGGCACCGGCGCGGACGGCAACAGCTTCGTCATGCGCGCCTGGCTCAACCCGGAACGGCTCGCGGCGCTGCATCTCACGCCGGCCGACGTCACGCAGGCCCTGGCGGCGAACAACTTCATCAGCGCGGTGGGACAGACCAAGTCCGACAACATTACGCGCACCATCACCGCGCAGACCTCGCTCGAGGACGCGCAGGCTTTCCGCAACCTGGTGATCAAGCGCAGCGGCAACAGCCTGATCCGCCTCGGCGACGTCGCCAAGGTCGAACTCGGGGCGCAGAACTACGTCCAGGCGGTCTACTACAACGGCACGCCGGCGGTGTTCGTCGGCGTGTACCCGACCCCCGGGGCCAACGCGCTCACGGTGGGCGAGGGGGTGCACCGCGCGTTTGCGCAACTCGGCGCCGCGTTGCCGCCGGGCATCCATGCCGTCGTTCCCTACGACGCCAGCGAATACATTCAGCGCTCGATCGACGAGGTGATGTACACCATCGGCATTACCCTGGCGGTGGTGGTGGTGGTGATTTTCATGTTCCTCGGCTCGATGCGCTCGCTGCTGATTCCGGCGGTGGCGATCCCGCTGTCGATCGTCGGCGCCGGCATGTTCATGCTCGCCGTCGGTTACAGCATCAACCTGCTCACGCTGCTCGCCGTGGTGCTCGCCATCGGCTTGGTGGTCGACGATGCGATCATCGTGGTCGAGAACGTGCACCGCCACATCGAAGAAGGGAGCACGCCGCGCGAGGCGGCGTTCAAGGGCGCGCGCGAGCTCGCATCGCCGATCATCGTCATGGCCACCACGCTCGCGGCGGTGTTCGCGCCGATCGGGCTCACCGGCGGGCTCACCGGCAGCCTGTTCTCGGAGTTCGCGTTCACGCTGGTGTTCACGGTGGCGATTTCGGCCGTGGTGGCACTCACGCTCTCGCCGATGCTGTCCTCGCGCGTGCTGCGGCACACGCCGCCGCGCGGCCTGGCACATGCGCTCGAAGCGGGCTACGCGCGGCTGCGCGATGTCTACGATCGTTCGCTCGCCGCGGTGTTGCGGTATCGCGCCGCGGTGCTGGTGGTGGCAGCGGGGGTGTTCATCACGATCCCGGTAATGTTCCTCGGCACGCCGAGCGAGCTCGCGCCCACCGAAGATCAGGGCCTTATCCTGGTATCGGCGACAGGGCCCGCTACCGCGACGCTGCACTACCTCGACGGCTACTCGACGCAGATCCGGCGCATCATGGACAGCTACCCCGAGACCAAGCAGGTATTCGAGATCAACGGCCTGTCTCTCGGCGGCGGCGGGGGCTACAACGGCTTGATCGCCGGCATGAAGCTGCGCGACTGGAGCGAGCGCTCGCGGAGCCAGATGCAGCTTCTGCCGCTTCTGCAGGGCAAGCTCGCCGGACTTACCGGCGTGCGCGCGGCAGGTTTCCAGAAGCCCTCGCTGCCGGGCTCCCCGACCGGCTTCCCCGTCCAGTTCGTGCTGACCTCGAGCAGCGGCTACGGCAATATCGAGCAGGTCGCCAACGCGTTCATCGCCAAGGCGATGCAAAGCGGCGACTTCGCATTCCTCACCAAGGACCTGCAATACGACAATCCAGAGGTGCTGGTGAAAATCAACCGCAGCCTGGCGGGGGACCTCGGCATCACCATGGCCAGTCTCGGCCGCAATCTCGCGCCCTTGCTGAGCGGCGGCTACGTCAACCGCTTCAACCTGAGCGGGCGCAGCTACGAAGTGATTCCGCAGGTGCCGGACCGCTTCCGCGCCGATCCGTCCAAGCTGCGCGAATACTACGTGCGCGACGCGGCCGGCGGCTTGATCCCGCTTTCGACGCTGATTTCGGTGGAGACGCGCGTGACGCCCGAGTTCCTGCCGCAGATGCAGCAGCTCAATTCGGCTACCATCGAGGGCGTGATGGCCCCCGGCGTGACGCTCGGCAAGGCGCTCGACGACCTGCATGCGCAGGCACAAAAGGATCTCCCGCCCGGCTTCAGTACCGACTACGCCGGCCAGTCGCGCCAGTACATCCAGCAGGGCAATACCTTCCTGGTGACGTTCGCGCTCTCTATCGTGCTCGTGTACCTGCTGCTTGCGGCGCAGTTCGAAAGCTTCCGCGACCCGCTGATCGTGATGGTCACCGTGCCGCTGGCGATCTCCGGCGCGCTGGTGTTCCTGTACCTGGGTGCCGCTACGCTCAACATTTACACCGAGGTCGGCCTGGTCACGCTCATCGGCCTGATCACCAAGCAGGGCATCCTGATCGTGCAGTTCGCGAACGTGATCCAGGAAACCGAGGGGCTGGACCGCGCCGCCGCGGTGCAGAAGGCGTCCAGCATCCGGCTGCGGCCGATCCTGATGACCAGCGGGGCGATGGTGTTCGGGGCCATGCCGCTGATCTTTGCCGTGGGACCAGGCTCCTTGAGCCGCTTCGACATGGGGCTGGTCATCGCCTCGGGTCTGGCGATCGGCGCCCTGTTCTCCCTCTACGTGGTGCCGGCGATCTACACTTATCTGGCGGCGGACAAGTCTGCTGCGCACGCCGGGTCCGCGCCGGAGACGGCGCCGGACGCGGCACCAGGGGCGGCACACTGAGACACGCGCACTTGCACGCGCGGCGCGGGGCGGTCTCGGCGCGGCGCCGCGCTTGCGCTATCCTGGCCGGGATATGACGGGCGGAACGCTGCTTGGGCTGACCCTGTTCTCGATGGGCTGGATGTTCTTCCTCGTCGGCGCAGGGGTCAATTTCGCCGCCTGGCGCAGGTTCCGCAAGGCGCCGGCCGGGACGCGTTACGGCGGCATCCCGCTGCTGCCCGGATTGATCGGCTCGGTCGCAGCGTTTTTCAGCGTCGGCGCATTGCTCAAGGGGGGCTGGCACGTGCACTGGCCGTGGCTGTGGATATTGCTGCCGCTGGTCCTCGATGTGGGCTGCTTCGGGCGCTTTGTGCTGGCGCTGCTCGGCCTCGGCGGCGGGCCGCGCCGACGCTGACACGGGGGTGTGCGCAGCCGCCGTTGGCGCAAGCCTGGTGGGCGTGGCACGCGCGGTGCTGCGGTTTGGTCCGCGCGCGAGTTGTGGTAGATTGGTCCGCCTGTCTTTTTCCATTCGGAATGCCCATGGAACGCGCCAACGCCTACGATACGGACCTCGACCGCAATCCGGCAAATCATGCGCCGCTGACGCCACTCGGTTTCATCGAGCGCGCGGCCTATGTCTATCCCGAGCGGACCGCCGTGGTGCATGGGGCGCGCCGCTACAACTGGAGCCAAACCTATGCGCGCAGCCGGCGGCTCGCCTCGGCGCTGGCCGCGCGTGGCATAGGCATCGGCGACACGGTGGCGGTCATGGCGGCCAACACGCCGGAGATGTTCGAATGCCATTTCGGCGTGCCCATGACGGGCGCGGTGCTGAATACGCTCAACACCCGCCTCGACGCGGAAACGATTGCGTTCATGCTGAATCACGGCGAGGCAAAGGTGCTGATCGCGGACCGGGAGTTTTCCCCGACCATCGCGCAGGCGCTGGCGCTGGTCGAGCGGCGTCCGCTGGTGATCGACATCGACGACCCGGAATATTCAGGCCCGGGCGAACGCCTCGGAGAGACGGACTACGAGGCCCTTCTTGCAGGGGGCGATCCGGATTACGCCTGGCAGCCGCCGACGGACGAATGGAACGCGATTTCGCTCAATTACACCTCCGGCACCACGGGCAATCCCAAGGGCGTGGTGTATCACCATCGCGGCGCCTATCTGAACGCCGTGTGCAATATCGTCACCTGGGGCATGCCGCAGCATTCGGTCTATCTGTGGACCCTGCCCATGTTCCATTGCAACGGCTGGTGTTTTCCCTGGACCATGGCCGCCAACGCCGGCGTCAACGTCTGTTTGCGCAAGGTCGACCCGGTGCAGATCTTCAGGCTGATCAAGGAGCACGGGGTCACGCATTATTGCGGTGCGCCCATCGTGCATACCGGACTGATCAACGCCGATCCGAAGCTGCGCGAAGGCATCGCCCACAAGGTGTCGGCGATGGTGGCCGGCGCGGCGCCGCCGGCGGCGATGATAGAGGGCATGGAGAAAATCGGCTTCGACCTGGTGCACATCTACGGCCTTACCGAAACCTACGGGCCGGCGACGGTGTGCTCCAAGCACGGGGAGTGGGATGCGCTCGATGTGGGCAAGCGCGCCGAGCGCAACGGCCGCCAGGGCGTGCGCTACCTGATGGAGGAGGGACTGACAGTCATGGACGCCGAGACCATGAAGCCGGTGCCGGCGGACGGCGAGACCATGGGTGAAATCATGTTCCGCGGCAATATCACCATGAAGGGTTATCTGAAGAACCCCAAGGCGACCGCCGAGGCGTTCGCCGGCGGCTGGTTCCATTCGGGCGATCTGGCGGTGATGCAGCCCGACGGCTACATAAAGATCAAGGACCGCTCCAAGGACATCATCATTTCCGGCGGCGAGAATATTTCCTCGCTCGAGATCGAGGAGGCGCTGTACCGCCATCCGGCGGTGCTCGCCGCGGCGGCGGTGGCGCGGCCCGATCCGAAATGGGGCGAGACGCCCTGCGTGTTCGTCGAGCTCAAGCCCGGCGCGCAAGCGACGGCGGAGGAGATCATCGAGCATTGCCGCGGCCATCTGGCGCGCTTCAAGGTGCCGCGGGCGGTGGTATTCGGCGAATTGCCCAAGACTTCGACCGGCAAAATCCAGAAGTTCGTGCTGCGCCAGCAGGCGAAGTCGGCGCAAGCGATCGATTAGAACAGCAGAGGAGACATGACGATGAATGCAAATACCCAAGCGGTGGCGGCAGAGCCCCTATTGTTGCGGCGGGACGAGGGCGGCGTGGTCACGCTGACGCTCAACCGGCCGACGCAGTTCAATTCCCTGTCGCAGGCGCTGATGAGCGAACTGCAGGCCGAACTCGATCGCATCGCCGCCGATGACAGCGTGCGCGTGGTGATCATGGCTGGCGCCGGCAAGGCGTTCTGCGCCGGGCACGACTTGAAGGAAATGCGCTCCGACGCGAGCAAGGATTTCCAGAAGGCGCTGTTTCGCCAGTGCAGCGAACTCATGCTCAAGCTGGTGCGCCTGCCGCAGCCGGTGATCGCGCGCGTGCACGGCATCGCCACGGCGGCGGGCTGCCAGCTGGTTTCGATGTGCGACCTCGCGGTGGCCGCCGACAACGCGCGCTTCGCCGTTTCGGGCGTGAATCTGGGCTTGTTCTGCTCGACGCCGTCTGTCGGCCTCGCGCGCAATCTGGGGCGCAAGCAGGCGCTCGAAATGCTGCTCACCGGCGATTTCATCGATGCGCAATCTGCGCTCGCGCGCGGCCTGGTGAACCGCGTCGTCGCGCCGGAGCAGCTCGACGCCGAGATCAAGAAGTTGACCGACTCGATCCTCGCTAAGACGCCGGTCGCAATCAAGCTCGGCAAGCAGGCGTTCTACCGGCAGCTCGAACTGGGGCTGGAGGAGGCTTACGACCTGGCGAGCGAAACGATGGCTTGCAACATGATCACCGAGGACGCCCGGGAAGGCATAGACGCGTTCGTCGCAAAGCGCAAGCCGGAGTGGAAAGGACGCTGATCGCGCCCATCGGCAGCGAGACGGCGGCGACGCCACAGCTCCGGCCGGGCGCGCTCAGCATTACGGAGAATTTCATGAAAGCAGTCCGAATTCATTCATATGGCGATGCGGGGGTACTTGCCTACGAAGACGCGCCGGTGCCGAGCATCGGCCCGCACGACATCCTAGTGCGGGTGGTTGCGGCATCGGTCAATCCGGTCGATTGGAAAATCCGCGAGGGTTACCTGAAGGAGATGATTCCGTATTCCTTCCCGCTCACGCTTGGCTGGGACGTTTCGGGTGTGGTCGAAGCCGTTGGCGCGGCGGCGTCCCGCTTCAAGGTGGGTGATGCCGTGTTTTCCCGCCCCGACATCAAGCGCAACGGCACCTATGCCGAGTTTGTGGCGATTCACGAAGACGAGGTGGCGCACAAGCCGAAGACGATCTCCCACGCCGAGGCTGCGACGCTGCCTTTGGCGGGAATTACCGCCTGGGAGGTGCTTGTCACGGCAGCAAAACTAACGGGCGGGCAGCGGGTATTGATCCACGCCGGTTCCGGCGGGGTCGGTTCGCTGGCGATACAGCTGGCGAAATCGCGCGGAGCCTATGTCATTGCGACCACGTCCGACCGCAACGTCGCCCTCGTGAAGTCCCTCGGGGCGGATGAGGCCATCGACTACCGGGCGCAGCCGTTCGAACAAGCCGTAAAGGGCGTCGATGTCGTTTTCGATACAGTTGGCGGGAAGGTTCAGGAGGCTTCGTGGTCGGTGCTCAAGCCCGGTGGCATCCTCGTTTCAATCGTCGGCCGGCCGTCCGAAGAGCGGGCCAAGGCATGCGGTGCGCGCAGCGCATTCGTCTTCATCCAGCCCAATGCCAAAATCCTCGCTCAGCTTGCGGAACTGGTCGACGCCGGGACGATGCGGCCGATTGTCGGCGCGGAATTCGCGCTGAAGGACACGGCCAAGGCTCACGCCCTCAGTCAGTCCGGGCGGACAGTGGGAAAGATCGTACTTTACGTTGGCCAACCCTAGCCAGCCTGTTGCTGCAGAAGGGCCTCGCGCAAGCCCTGCCGCGCGCCAGACCCGGCACCGTTGAGTTCCGCGCTTTGGAAGAGCGGGCTGTGACGCCAGAATTTAAGCAGACCGCGTGCCCCAGGGTCTCAGTTCGGCCTATTCTGTTGAAAAACTCCGTTGGAGGTTGAATCTTCTTTTGCGCGAAGTGTCTGATCTTGCAGTGCATTGAGGGAGCGCTTCAAGATGATGGGTCAACAAGGTGGCAATCAAGAGCGTCTGTTTTATTCCTTTAGCCTCGAGGAGCACGTTCCCGCCGATCATCTGCTTCGAGGTATTGATCGCTTTCTTGATCTCAGTGAATTGCGTCAGCACCTTGCTGGGCACTACAGCAACACGGGTCGGCCATCGACTGCCCCCGAGCTGATGATACGCATGCTGGTTATTGGGTACTGTTACGGCATCCGCTCCGAGCGACGTCTGTGCGAAGAAGTGCACCTGAATCTGGCTTATCGTTGGTTCTGCCGTCTTGGGCTGGAAGACAGAATCCCGGACCATTCGACCTTCTCAAAGAACCGCCATGGTCGGTTCCGTGAGAGCGATGCGTTTCGCCATGTCTTCGAGAGCGTCCTGCGCCGCTGCATGACCGAAGGCTTGGTTGAGGGCGAAGGATTTGCTATCGATGCGAGCGTGGTAAGAGCTGACGCCAATCGCGCACGCGGGGTGCCTGGCGTGGACGCGATGCAATGGAAGAGCGGCAACGGCTCCACCAGAGCCGTACGCGAATACGTGGCGGCCTTAGAGGCAGCCAACCCGACCGAAACCCCGCCGAAGTCAGTGTCGCTGACCGACCCTGGCGCACGTTATACCGCTGCGCCGGGTGGCCCGGCTTTCTACGCCTACTCGACCAACTATCTGGTGGACCTCAAGGCAGGCATCATCGTAGATGTCGAGGCAACGCCGGCATTGCGCACGGACGAGGTCAATTCCACACGAACGATGATTGACCGGGTCGAGGAACGCTTTGACATGAAACCGACGCGGCTCGTCGGTGATACCGCCTACGGGGCGGCTGAGATACTGGGCTGGATGGTCGATGAGAAAGCGATCGAGCCGCATGTACCAGTGTGGGACAAGAGGCAGCGCCAAGACAGCACTTTGTCCAGCACAGAATTCCAGTGGAATGAACAAGCCGACGAATACCGCTGCCCGAAGGGCCACGCTCTGCGCAAACAACGGCGCCCATTCCAGAATCCGCGGACACACGTCACCAAGGCCCACACCATCATCTATCGGTCCAGTCAATCGGATTGCGCGATTTGCCCGATGAAGTCCCGCTGCTGTCCAAACACACCGGTTCGGAAGATCACTCGCAGCGTCCATGAATCCGCAAGGGACGTGGCGCGCGCTATCGCCACGACCGATGAATACAAGCAATCACGTAAAGACAGAAAGAAAGTCGAGATGTTGTTTGCTCATCTCAAGCGAATACTGAAGCTTGATCGACTCAGATTGCGAGGTTTGAGCGGTGCCAAAGATGAGTTCCTGATGGCAGCCACTGTGCAAAATCTACGACGAATGGCGAAGCGGCTCGCGCCAGTTACACAAAACGACGATTTAGTACCTGCATAAGCGCAGTCAGGGCCAACAGTCCCAAAAAAACCGCCTGAACACCAATAACAATTCGCACCTGCTTTATAGCCGCATTGAAAAGCTCGTTTTAAACATCGAGTTTTTCAACAGAATAGGCCACGAGGGGACGTAGAAATAACGTCGCCAAAGCGGGCAGTCAAGTCATGCTG
>CAZRMO010000082.1:0-17300 GCA_964601155.1 uncultured Enterobacteriaceae bacterium | reverse complement strand
CCACCTTGGGGCTGCGAACAAAAAGCCCGCTGTACGCGGGCCTTTTGTTGGCAGCAGCGCTGTCCCGCTACGCGTAACAGCGCAGCCTGAGGGAGAACTCCTCCAGCTGCCGAATGCCGCTTGCCTCGGCGCGCCGGCACCAGTCCTGCAACTGGTTCAGCAGCTGCTCACGCGAGGCGTTGGAGCGCTCCCATAGGACGGCCAATTCCTTGCGCATGGAATAGACGGTCGACAGTTTCTCGCTCTTGGCCAGCGCCTCGGCCAGCTTGGCGCGTTCTTCGCCGCGCATTTGCTTCTCGTCGCGATTGAGCCAACGCTTCAGCCGTTTCAGCGACCGGGCGTCGTGCGGAGCCAGGCGGCGCAGCGCGCGAAACTCCTCGGCGTAGGTATTTCTGAGCGATTTGGCATATTTCGCCAGCACGTCATAGCGGCAGGTGATCACCGCCTGCAAGGTGTCGAAATCAGCCACCGGCTTGGCCTGGGTGAACCGCGGCCTGGGCGCCAGCTTCTTGACCTCGGCCAGGCCCAGCATCTCGAGAACGCGGATATAGACCCAGCCGATGTCAAGCTCGTACCACCGGTTGGAGAGCTTGGCCGATGAGCCATAGGCGTGGTGGTTGTTGTGCAGTTCCTCGCCGCCGATGAGTATGCCCCAGGGACAGATATTCGTGCTCGCGTCGGCAGTGGACCAGTTGCGGTAGCCCCAGTAATGGCCGATGCCGTTGATCACGCCCGCGGCCCAGAACGGAATCCAGGCGATCTGCACTGCCAGAATCAGCAGGCCGGGCACGACGCCGAACAGGGCGATGTTGATCAGTCCCATGATCACCAGTCCGATCTTGGCGCGGTTGCTGTAGACATTGCGCTCCAGCCAGTCGTCCGGCGTGCCGCGGCCGTAACGCTCCAGGGTTTGCAGGTTGTGCGCTTCCTTGACGTAAAGAAACACCCCGCCCCAGAGTACGCGCTTGATGCCGTAGATCTGCGGGCTGTGCGGATCGTCGCGGGTCTCGCACTTGGCGTGGTGCTTGCGATGGATGGCGGCCCACTCCTTGGTCACCATGCCGGTGGTCAGGCACAGCCAAAAACGGAAGAAATGGCTCGCCAGCGGGTGCAGGTCCAGCGCGCGATGGGCCTGGTGACGATGCAGGAATATGGTTACAGCGGCGATACTGACATGGGTCAGGACCAGAGTCACGATGACCAGACCCCACCAGGGCAAATCGAACAGCCCGGAAAAGAGCATCAATTCTCCGTCGAAATTACAAAGTGGGTCGGGATTCTACGTGAATTCCGGCGTATCGCAAGGCTAATCACGTCAAAAACGCTCAGTGGAATGCTACGCGACCCCAGTTCGATCGGCGCCGCCACCTGCATCGGGGAGAATGCGGACTTCCCGCTGCGGGTAGGGAATCTCGATGCCGACTTCCTTGAAAGCGCGCCAAATCTCCAGGTAGATTTCCGAGCGGATGCCTAGCACGCCGTTCTCCGGATCGTCGATCCAGATGCCCAGTTGGAGATCGACCCCGCTGTCTGCAAAGTTGGTCAGGAACGCCATCGGCGGCGGGTCGGCAAGCACACGCTTTTGCTTGCGCGCCGCTTCCTCCATCAATTGCATCGCCCGCTCGAGGTCGCTCCGATACGCAATCTGAATGTCAAGCGCAATCCGTATTTGCCTGTTGGAGTAGGAGTGGTTGAGTACCGTCGTCGCGATTAGCAACTCGTTGGGGATGATGGCCTCGCGCCCATCAAGCGCCCGCACCACCACGTAGCGCGTGGTAATGTTTTTCACCTCGCCGTAGAAATTGTCCACGGTGATCAGGTCGCCGATGCGGATCGAGCGGTCGAGCAGGATGATGAAGCCGCTGACGTAATTGCTGGCGATCTTCTGCAAGCCGAGACCAATGCCGACGCCCAAGGCGCCGCCAAACACCGACAACACCGTGAGGTCGATGCCAAGAAGGGGCAACACTATGATCACGGCGAGCAGCAGCAACAGCGCCGTGGCCAGGCGCGAAAACACCACGCGCAAGCTGGTATGCAGCGATTCGGCCCGCATCAGCCGCGCCTCGATAGTGCCGGAGAGCCACATCGCCGCGAGCAGGGTGATCACCACCCAGAACAGCCCTTGCAGCACCAGCCACAGCGTCAGCTTTTGCGTGCCCAGATGGAACGTGATGTCGTTGAGCACATTGATCACGTCCGGCAGCAGGCCGGACACGTACAGCACCAAGCCGCCCCAGACCAGGACTGCGATCGCCCGCTCGAAAGTACGCGCGATGCTGCCGCGTGCGAACACGTGACGCAGCAGATAGAAGAACAGGCGCACCAGCAATAGCGATACCAGCAGCGGCACGAACAGTCGCAACAGGTCGACCTCGATCCAGTGCTTGAGCAGTTCGATGCTCAGCGCCAGCGGAATCAACGCGACGACCGGGAACAGAATGCGCCGCAAGCCGCCGACACCGAATTTCCAGATGCCGTCCGCCTCGACGTTGCCGAGGCGCAACGCCCGCCCCGCGGCCCAGGCCAGCACAAAGCACAACAGCAGGATCGCGATCTGCCATACCACTTGCGGATCGTGCAGGTCGATCCAGGCATTTATCAGCAAGTTGCTGAAAGGCCGCTTCATGGCTTGGCGTAGGGCAAAGCGTCCGCGAAATGCCTTCTCCAGTTGGCGGCGTAGGCATTCGCGATATTGGGGCTGTGGCGCAGGATCAGCACGTTTTCGGCATTCTTGTATTGCGCGGCGTAAGTCCAATTGTAACTACCGGTGATAACCGCAGCATCCGCCGAGCCGGCATCGATGACCATCACCTTGTTGTGCGCGCTCTGGTAGCGCACCTCCAGCATCACCGGAATGCCGGACCGGACCAACTCCGGTATGCGGTTCGCCCCACCGTTAAAGGTCTGTTCGCGGTCCGCCATGACCTGCACGTCCACGCCGCGCCTTTTGGCTGCGATCAGCGCTTTCGCCAAAACGCGGCTGGTGAAGCTGTAGGCCTGTACCAGGATCTGCTGCTTGGCCTGGCGAACGCAGCCGACGATCATCGCCTCGGCATTGTCCCAGGGCGTGAACGCCACTTGCACCGTGCCCTGCGCCGCGAATACCGGCGGCGTCTCCCGCAGTGCCGGCCCCTGCGTACCCCGCTGCGCGACCTGTGCCCCGGCCGCACCAGCCTGCAGCAGTGCAAACAGCAGCAGCAATGTTCTCATTTCTTTCTTTCCAGCAAGGCCGCGAAAAAACCGTCGGTACCGTGCACGTGCGGCGCGAGACGCAGGTATTCCCCGGTATCGAGCGCTATGCGCTGCTGCGCCAGCACGGCGTTGGCCGGACGCAACTCGAACTGCGCGTGCGCGGCCAGAAAGGACGCCACCACTTCGGTGTTTTCTTCGTCGAGCAGGCTGCAGGTCGCATACAGCATCAGGCCGCCCGGCTTCACCAGCCTCGCCGCTGCGGGCAGGATCATATCCTGCTTTGCCCGGTACCGTACCAGATCCTGTTCGTTCTGCCGCCACTTGAGATCCGGGTTGCGCCGTAGCGTCCCCAGTCCGGTGCAGGGCGCGTCCACCAGCACGCGGTCGAGCTTGCCCGCGAGGCGCTTCAGGCGCGCGTCGCTTTCGCTCGCGATCCATTGTGGATGCACATTGGAAAGACCCGAACGCGCCAGACGCGGCTTCAAACCCGCGAGGCGTTTTTCCGAAATGTCGAATGCATACAGCCTGCCGCTGGAACGCATCAGCGCTCCGAGCGCCAGAGTTTTGCCGCCGGCGCCGGCGCAGAAATCCGCCACCATCTCGCCGCGGCGCGGCGCAAGCAGCTGGCACAGAATTTGGCTGCCCTCGTCCTGGATTTCTATGGATCCCTCGAGAAACAAGGCATGCCGGTTGATCTGCGGCTTGCCTTCCATGCGTATTCCCACCGGAGAGTAAGGCGTCGCGCAGGCGGCGATACCGTCGGCCGCCAGGCGCGCGAGCACTGCCTCGCGCTCAGCTTTTTGCAGGTTGACGCGCAGGTCTAGCGGCGCGCCGTGCTGCAGGCTGTGTGCGAGCGCCAGCAACTCCTCTTCCGTGTGTTGCCGCTGCAGCCTGGCAAGCAGCCAGTCGGGAAAATCGCAGCGCACCGCAAGCGAATCATCCTCCGCTTGCGCCTTGAGTTCGGCCAGCCACTCGCGCTCCCTCGGTTTCAATACCGTGTCCAGCTCGCGCAGGCTCAGGCCGCGCAGCCGCGTCAGCGCGGCCAGCACCAGCCGGCGCGGGTCGCGACCGCCGGTCATCGTCTCGAGCAGGCGCAGGCGACGCAGCGCGGCGAACACGGTCTCGGCGACGAAGGCACGGTCCTGCTGACCGAGAATCGGATGAGCGCGCAGATAGCGCGACACGACGGCATCCGCCGGGTGTTTGAATTCCAGCACGGCGGCGAGCGCAGTCGCGCTGTGCTCAAGAAGGGGCCGGGGTAAGGGCATGGTTCAGGGCGTCGGCGCGCAAGGCGCGTCAGTTGCCGATGTGTGTCAGTACCTGGTCCAGGCGCGCGCCGTCCTTATCCACGACCAGGATGCGCACCGGCAGATAATCGCGATCGCGCGCGAACCACAGTTCCGTGCCCTTGTCCTCATCGTTCTCGCGCTGCTTTACCAGGTGCACGGTTTCGAACTCGCCTGCCGGGGTCTTCAACATTTCCGGTGCGGCGACGGTATATTGAAATCGCGTCAAACCCCTGCCGTCGGTCGCCGTAACCTTGATCTGCTTGCCCGGCTTCAGATCGGGCGCAGCCTCGAACGCGAAATTGTAGAGAAAACTCAGCCGATCCTGCATCCCGGGTACCAGTCTGGTGGTCTCGCTCTTGCCGTCGTGCTCCAGCGTCAGCGTCTTTCCGATCCAATCGAATTTGGCTACCGAAGCCGGCTTGTCGCCGCGCTGCTCACGGTACTCCAGCGGGCGCAGGCCAGTGCTGGTGATCTCGCCGCGGCACCAGCGCTTGGCGGTACCGTGATAAAGCAGCGCGCCTATGCCTTTGCCGCGCCCTTCGGAACTCAGAGAAAAGCGCTTGCCGTCATGCTCCAGCACATCCGTCATCTCCGCAGCAACTATGCCGTTGTAGCTGAGCTCGTAAGTCAGGGTCAGCTTGTGCGGCGGCTGCGCGGCGCAAGCCCCGGCGAAGACACAGGCAGCTATAAAAGCGATCGATCTGATCACGGCGCGTACACCTGCTGCGGATGGTTCCCCTTTACACGCGTCACAGCGCCGTCGACGATCAGCTCCCCGTCGAGAAACCAGCGCGCCGCCAGCGGGTAGATGCGATGTTCCTGCGCCAGCACGCGTGCGGCGAGTCTTGCCTCGTCGTCTTGGGCCAGCACCGGCACCGCCGCCTGGATCACTATGGGTCCATGGTCGAGCTGCGCCGTGACGAAATGCACCGTACAGCCATGCAGCTTCACCCCGGCTGCGAGCGCCCGCGCGTGCGTGTCCAGCCCGGGGAAGGCCGGTAGCAGCGAGGGATGGATGTTGAGCATGCGGTTCTGGTAGCGCTGCACGAAGCCCTCCGTGAGGATGCGCATGAAACCGGCAAGCGCGACAAGATCGGGCTGAAAACCATCGATCACCTGCGCCAGCGCCGCGTCAAACGCCTCGCGCGTGGCATAGTCGCGGTGAGGGACGACGGCCGTGACGATGCCGCGGCCCGCGGCGTACGCCAGCCCGGGCGCGTCGGCGCGGTTGCTGATCACCGCCGCGACCGGGAGACCGGCTTCGACCATCGCCTGCATATTGCTGCCGCGGCCCGAAATCAGTACGACCATGTTCTTCATACCGGCATTCTAAAGCCAAACATGTACTCGGCCGGCACAAACGGCGGCGCAGGCTTCAAGTCAGCCGCGGATCGCCGTTCGCTGCTCCCCGCGGAAACTCGGCCAGCGAGCCCGCGCTGTCGGCCTCGAACAGCTCGCGCAATTGCTCGGCCGCCTCTTTGGCGGTCTGGATAAGCCGCGCCTCGTCGTGCTTTACCGCATATTGCGCCTCGAGCTGAGCTTCGTCGTGCTCCCGAAACAGCGCAATCGCGTGTTCGGCCGAGGCAGCGCCAAAGCCTAGCCGCAGCAGCGCCTGGCGCGCCACATCCAGGCTCGCCGGAAAGGTTTCGCGGTGAATCGCCTTGATGCCGAGATCGCGCAGCCGGAAGTAATGCACACGATTGCGCGCGCGCGCGAGGATCGGCAAGTCCGGGAAATGCCGGCGCACCACTTCGGCAGTCTTGACCGAAGCTTCGACATCGTCGATCGCCAGAACGAACAGCCTGGCCTCGCCTGCCTTGGCTGCGTGCAGCAGTTCCAGCCGCGATGCATCGCCGTAATAAACCTTGTTGCTGCCGAAGCGGCGCACGAAATCCACCTGCTGATAGCTCGCTTCCAGGGCGGTGAACGGCAGGCCGCACATGCGCAGCACGCGCGATACGATCTGGCCGAAGCGGCCGTAGCCGGCGATGATCACCGGGTTGCCGGGCCCGTCTATGCTGTCGTACTCCGGCGGCGCGCGCCGCTCCAGCCAGAGGCCGAACAGGCGCTCGTGCAGCGCGAAAAACGGCGGTGCCAGCAGCATCGACAAAGTCACCACCATAACCAGCAGCTCGGCAGTGGTCATGGCGAACACGCCCAGGCCCGCCGCGGCAGCGAACAGCACGAACGCGAACTCCCCGCCTTGGGCGAGCGCCACGGCCAGCCGCTGCGCCGTATCGTTCGGCGAACCGCCGGCGCGCGCGATCAGGTACATGAGCATGAACTTCGCCGCCATCAAACCCAGGGCCAGCCCGAAAACCGCCAGCGGCCGCTGCCACACAAGGTCGAGATTGGCGCTCATGCCCACGGCGATGAAAAACAAGCCGAGCAGCAGGCCCTTGAACGGCTCGATGTCCGCCTCGAGCTCGTGGCGGAACTCCGAATCGGCGAGCAGCACGCCGGCGAGAAAAGCGCCGAGCGAGGCCGACAGGCCGATTCTCTCCATGATCAGCGCGGCGCCGATCACGAGGAGCAAAGCCGCCGCGGTGAACACCTCGCGCCCACCGTAGCTTGCAGCGCGCTTGAGCAGCGGGCGCACCACCAGTCGGCTGCCGGCGATTACCGCGAGAATCACGGCCACGCCCTTGAGCGCCGCGATCCAGTTGCCGCCCGCATGCGCCGCGTTCGACGCCAGCAGCGGCAACAGCGCCAGCATCGGGATCACCGACAGGTCCTGGAACAGCAGAACGGCGAAGGCGTTGCGGCCATGGCGCTCGCCGAGCTGGCCGCGCTCGGCGAGCGATGAAATTACCAGCGCCGTAGAGGACATGGCCAGGCCGAATCCGACTACCAGCGCGGCGCGCCAGTCCAGGCCGAAAAGCAGACAGGCGGCGAGCAGCGCCAGCGTGGTCACCGCCACCTGCGCGCCGCCCAGCCCGAATACCGGCCGGCGCAGCACCCACAGCCGGCTCGGCTGCAGTTCGAGGCCGATCAGGAACAGCAGCAGCACCACGCCGAATTCGGCGAAGTTCATCGTTGCCTGCACCTCGCCGATCAATCCCAGGCCCCAGGGACCGATGGCCATGCCGGAAGCAAGGTAACCGAGAACCGCGCCCAGCCCCAGCCGGCGGAACAGCGGCACCAGCAACACCGCGGCCAGCAGGAAAATTGCAGCCTGTTCGAGCAAATGCATGGCGACCCCTCAGCTGAACAGCGACACCGATAGTCGGGCGCAACATCGCCCCGTCCGAAACCGGATTGTATTGTCTGGATCGGCTATGGGGGCGCCAATCGGATGCGGCTCAGGCAGCCAGCTTGGCGCCGACCTCGACCAGGCGCTTCGCCAAAACAGCGAGCGCGGTCTGCCGCTTCGCGTCCTTCAGTCCGCCGACTTCGTCGAAGGCCTCGTGCGCGCGGCCCAGCGCGAACTGCTCCGACGGCACCAGCACGTTCACCGTCTGCAGGATAGCGCGCAACTGCGTCAGGCAGCGCCGCGCGCTCCTTGCCCCGCGCGCCCGTGCGGTGCCGCGAAATCGAGCATCGGCCCCACCGGCACCACGCCAGTGGGATTGATGCGGGGATGACTGCGGTAATAATGCTCCTTGATCTGCTCCAGGTCGACGGTCCCGGCGACCCCGGGGACCTGGTACAACTCGCGTGCGTATGCCCAAAGATTGTCGTAGTCCACGAGCCGCCGCAGATTACACTTGAAATGCCCGTGGTACACGGCGTCAAAGCGCACCAGCGTTGTAAAAAGTCGCCAGTCCGCCTCGGTGACAACACCGCCGCACAGATAACGGTTTTCGCCAAGATGCCGTTCGAGCACATCCAGGGTCGCAAACAGCTCGCGCACAGCCGTTTCGTATTTGTCCTGCGTGGTGGCAAACCCCGCGCGGTAGACCCCGTTGTTCACCGTGCGGTAGATGATCGCGTTCCAGCGCTCGATCTGTGTTCGCAGCGCTGGCGGATACAGGTCCTGCAGCTCGCGTGAAGCGAGCGCGTCGAACTCGGAGTTGAACATGCGGATGATCTCTGCGGACTCGTTGCTGACTATCGTGCGCGTCTTCCTATCCCAGAGCACAGGCACGGTCACGCGCCCGCTGTAGTCGCCCTTCGCCTTCAGATAGACTTCGCGCAGGTAGGCTGCGCCGTTGACGTCATCATCGGTGCAGCCGCGGCGCCCGGTAAAGGCCCATCCTCCGTCGCCCATGTAGGGATCGACGATCGACAGCGTGATTGCGTCCTCTAGCCCCTTCAGGGTGCGCACGATCAGCGTGCGGTGCGCCCATGGGCAGGCGAGCGAAGCGTACAGATGGTAGCGCTGAGCTTCGGCGCGAAGCCCCGATGCGCCGTCGGCCGTAACTCTGTTGCGAAACACCGAATCGTCTCGTATAAACTCGCCCTCCGGAGTCGCATAGGCGCGGTCCTGCCATATGCCTTTCACCAGCATACCCATCTCGTCCGCTCGCTTATGCGCCGATCTCGGCGTCGAAGCTGAAGCGGTCGAAGCCGAATGCAGAGGGAGCCGGCATGCCGGCAATGATCGACACGTTCCTGAGCAGCTTGGTGTTCACGCGCTTCTTCCTTTAAAGCATCGCAAATCAGGCCAAATCGAACAGGATGACTTCCGCCTGCTCGCCCTTTTCCAGCACGATCTCATCCACGCCGCTCGCCTTGAGCGCGTCGCCTGCTTGCAGCGGCTGGCCGTTGGCTGTGAGCTTGCCGCGAGCCACATGCACATACGCCTTGCGCGCGGGTGCCAGCGCGTAGCTGATGCGCTCGGCACCGTCGAGCAGCGCTGCGTACACGGACGCATCCTGGTGGATCAGCACCGAACCCTCGCGCGCGTCGCTCGAGGCGATCAGGCGCAAACGCCCGCGCTTGGACGCCGCGTCGAAATGCTTCTGCTCGTAGCTCGGCCGGATGCCGGTGACATCGGGTTCGATCCAGATTTGCAGGAAGTGCGTCACGCCGTCCTTCGAATGGTTGTACTCCGAGTGGAGCACACCCTTGCCCGCACTCATGCGCTGCACGTCGCCGGGCACGATGCTGGAGCCGTTGCCCATGTTGTCTTCGTGCGCCAGCGCGCCTTCGAGGACGTAGCTGATGATTTCCATGTCGCGGTGGCCGTGGGTGCCGAAACCGCTGCCCGGGAGAATGCGGTCCTCGTTGATCACGCGCAGGCTGCCGAATCCCATGTGCTTGGGATCATGATAATCGGCAAAGGAAAAAGTGTGGAAAGACTTCAACCAGCCGTGGTCGGCGTAGCCGCGCTCCTTGCTCTTGCGAACCTGCAGCATGCCGGTCTCCTATTGATTGATTCTGATACTTTGAACCCGTAACGCACATGGTAGGCTTGCCGTGATTGGAATAAAAGCGGATACTTTTCACTCAGTCGATCAAAATTATTGAACATCCATCCGGACGATGAAACTGAGCCTGGACGCGCTGCTGGTAATGGACGCGATCGAGCGGCTGGGCAGCTTTGCCGCGGCGGCGTCCGAACTGCACCGCGTACCCTCCGCCCTCACCTATACGGTGCAGAAGCTGGAACAGGATCTGGACGTCGCCCTGTTCGACCGCAGCGGCCACCGCGCGCGACTGACGCCGGCGGGATGGGAATTGATGCAGGAAGGCCGGCAGCTGCTGCGCGCCGCCGGCGAACTCGAATGCCGCGTCAAGCGCGTCGCCACCGGCTGGGAAACGGAGTTGCGCATCGCGCTCGACGACATGATCCCGGCGCCGCAGCTGTTCCCGATGATCAAGGAGTTCTACGCCGAGGAATCGGGTACGCGCATACGCCTCGCGCACGAGGTGCTCGCCGGCACCTGGGACGCGCTGGTGTCCGGACGTGCGGAACTGGCTCTGGGCGTTTCGGGCGACGCGCCCCCCGGCGGCGGCTACACCATCCGCATGCTCGGCTACAAGGACTTCGTATTCGCCGTCGCGCCCAGCCATCCCCTCGCCGCACTGCCCGAGCCGCTCACGCCCGAACAGATTCTCGCCCATCGCGCCGTCGCCATCGGCGACAGCTCGCGCAGTCTGGCGCCGCGCTCCGTCGGCCTGTTGACTGGCCAGGACGTGCTTACGGTTCCCGACCTGGAGTCCAAGGTGGCGGCGCATCTAGCCGGCCTGGGCTGCGGCTATCTGCCGGCGCATGCGGCGGCCCCGCTGATCAAGGCCAAACGCCTGGTGGCGAAGGCAGTGGAGGAAATCAAGCCCGCCGGCAACCTCTACTACGCCTGGCGTTCGCGCGAGAAAGGCAAGGCGCTGCGCTGGTTCCTCAAGCGCTTGGAAAACCAGGAAGTGCGCGCGTCGCTGCTGCGCTACTGAGCGCTAATTCTAGGACTGCGTCCGCGCCAGCTTCGCGCGTATGTATTCGATGCGCGCGCGGTTGACGCCGAAATCGCTTCGCCCCACACGTGAGGCCGAACGCACCTGGATCACGCCGGCCTTCTCGTCCAGGTAGAACTCGGTGTCGTCGACAAAGCCCATCAGTTTGCTGGTGAATTCTGCGTAGAGATAGTTCGGCTCCGCTTTCACCACCGTGACGCGCGGCATGCTTTCGACGATCCGGCGCAGCGCCGCCCAGGCCCGGCGCGCGTCGCCCGTGTAGTGCAAAGGCTCGATGTAATGCTCCGCGTCGGTTTTCTTGTCGGTCTGGCTGCTGACGTTGTTGGGCGTGCGCTTGGGCGGAGCAAGGCGCCCGTCGTGCACTCCAAGATTTTCCGGGCGTGTACCGCTGAACAGTCCCATGGGTGCTCCGATAACGATGGTCAGTGCCGCCAGCGCGAAAACTGCGACCGCGAGGTGCAGCAGCTTTCCGAATATGCCGCGTCTGCGCGTCAAACCGTTGCACGCGCCTGCTGGCTGGCGAAGTACACGGCTTTGCGCGCGCGCATCACGTCTCCCAGCGGGCGGTGCTCGGAGCGGCCATGGGCGTCCTTCTCGGGCGAATGAAACGGTGTCAGCCTTCGTCGCCGCGCTCGGCGATTTCGCGGTGCACAGCGGCCATGTCGATGCCTTTGGCCTGTGTGATCACCTGCTCCAACGCCGGCGCCGGCAGCGAGCCCGCCTCCGCATACAGGATCACTTTCTCGCGAAACACCATCAGGGTCGGGATAGAGCGAATGTTGAACGCGCCCGCAACCTCCTGCTCCTCCTCGGTGTTCACCTTGGCGAACACCACGTCGGCGTGCTGCTCGGAGGCCTGCTCGAAGGTCGGCGCGAAAGCGCGGCAGGGCGCGCACCATGGCGCCCAGAAATCGACGATCACCACGTCGTTGCCGGTGACGACCTGTTCGAAGTTGTCCTTGTTGAGCTCCACGGTTGCCATGCGCATCTCCCGGTAGATTTGTCCAATGGCAATTGTATCAAAACAGCCCGCGCGCGCCGCCTGGGCCGGCTGATGGATGTATCACAGTAACGCCCGGCGCCACTTGCAAAAATCCTCACGCAACGCACCCCCTCTTGCATAGAATCGAGCCATGGAACCCTATCGCGGCCGCTTCGCCCCCTCGCCCACCGGGGGGCTGCACTTCGGCTCGCTGGTCGCCGCCGTAGGCAGCTACCTCGAGGCGAAGCGCCGCGGCGGCGAGTGGCTGCTGCGCATGGAAGACCTCGATCCGCCGCGCGAGCAGCCGGGCGCTGCCGACGCGATGCTGCGCACGCTCGAAGCCTGCGGCATGGGCTGGGACGGCCAGCCGCTGTACCAAAGCCGGCGCGGTGAAGCCTATCGCGCTGCGCTTGCGCAGCTTGAAGCCCAAGGCATGGTCTACGCCTGCGGCTGCACCCGGCGTGAAATCGCAGATTCCAGCCTGGGTCCGGACGGCGCGCGGATCTACCCGGGCACCTGCCGCATGGGCATTGCGTCGGGCAAAGCGCCTCGCGCCATGCGCCTGTACGTCGATGAGGCCATAATCGCATTCGAGGACATCCTGCAGGGGCCGATACGACAGGATCTCGCCGCCGAAGTCGGCGACTTCGTGCTGCGGCGCGCCGACGGGCCTTATGCCTACCAGCTCGCTGTGGTTGTCGATGACGGCGAACAGTTAATTACCGACGTGGTGCGCGGCACCGACCTGCTCGATTCGACGCCGCGGCAAATCTACCTGCAGCGCCTGCTCGGCCTGCCCACGCCGCGCTACCTGCACCTGCCGGCAGCGGTAAATGCCGCCGGGGAGAAACTGTCGAAGCAGACGCTGGCGCCGCCGGTGGACGCGTGCGATCCGGTACCGGCGCTAGCCCAAGTCATGGATTTTCTCGGCCAGGCACCGCCCATGCAGCTAGGTCGCGCGTCGC
Source organism: uncultured Enterobacteriaceae bacterium (assembly GCA_964601155.1). GTDB lineage: Bacteria > Pseudomonadota > Gammaproteobacteria > Burkholderiales > SG8-39 > 2-12-FULL-64-23. The sequence goes on along the minus strand of CAZRMO010000082.1, from coordinate 4,515 downwards.
TTGCCGAATTCTGGCAGTGGGCGCTCGCGCATTGGGATGCCCAGCACATCCCACGCCGGCGCCGCTTGCCTGCGCCCTAGTTTCTCGTCGTCTTTTCTTCAGCGAATTGGCGATTCGGGACACTAGCGCCTCCTGCGCAACAACGCTCGGAGCACACCCGGCGGCAGCATCACCGTGGCAAGCGCCAGCAGTACCAGTCCGAGCGCTGCGAAATCCTGCCAGCGCGGCTGCTCCGAGAGCACCAGCATGCCGCTGAATACGCCCACCACCGGAATCATCAGCGTCGACAATGTAGACACGCCCACCGGCACCGAGGTCACGACTTTGTACCAGGCCCAATAGCAGAACACGAATGCGATCACGACATTGTAGGCGACCGCAACGGCGGGCCACAAGGTCAGCGGGTGCAGGCGGTGCAGGTCGAACGCAAGCGCGCCGGCGTAGATCGGGATGCCGCCGAGCAGCAGCTGCCAAGCTGTCAGCGAGGTGACCGGCAGGTCGACGGGATAGCGTTTCATCAGCACCGTACCGATCGCCCAGCTGAGCGCGCCGCCCAAAATCAGCAGCGTGCCCTTGGGCGCCGCCTGCACCGTCCGCAACTCGTTCGACAGCAACAGCAGTATCGCGCCCATGCCGAGGACGACGCCGAGGGCGCGACGTGCCGTAATGCGTTCGTGCAGCAGCCAGGCAGAGAGCAGCACGCCCCACAGCGGCATGGTGAAGGCGAGAATGGCCGCGCGTCCGGAAGGCATGTAGCGGATGCCGTAGGTGATACAGATATTCCAGATCGTGATGTTGAACGTCGACATCAGCAGCAGCCTGCTCCATTGGCCGCGCGGCACCCGCCGCGGCAGACGCGACCAAGCCGCGATGGCGAACAGGCCGGTTGCTCCGCCGAGCAGGCACACGCTGCGAAAACTCAGCACCGGCACCTCGGTAAGCGCCAGCTTGATCATCGGCCAGTTGAATCCCCAGCCCAGCGTGAGCGCGACCAGCACCCACAGGATCGACGCCGGAAAGCCCTGCTGCCTGTTCGTCATCGATTGCCTGTCATGTGATGGGTATCGCGCTCGGGATTGGCCGGGGAAGGATGGGCAGGATACCCTGAAACCGCCAGCTCTTGCGCGGGATCGATTGCGCAATCCACTGTAGAATTTCGGTCCGCCTTCAATGGATGCATTCCCCATGCGCAACAATGCCTTCCACTCGACCTACCTCGCCGACCGCGTCGGCCACGCAACCATCGCGCCCACAGGCGAATTCGAAGCCGGCAGCTATGCTTCGTTTGTGCTGACCTACACGGCGGGGTACTTCGGCATTGACGACACCGGCTCGCTCAAAGTCGTCCACCGCTTCGCTTCCGACACCGGCAAGCCGCAGTTCGCCGATCCGAAGGCGCCCAACTACGTCAGCGCCGAAGCCTCGAACGGCGCGGTACTCGAGCTGCGCTACGATCAGAAGGACAACGTCCGGCCCTGGGACAAGACCATATTCATCCGCGTGCAGCGCGGCTTTCTGCGCGAAGGCGACACCATCACGCTGCGGCTGGGCGATACGCGCGGCGGCTCTCCGGGCATACGCGTGCAGACCTTCCAGGAATCGACCTTCGAATTCAAGGTCCTGGTGGACGCGTGCGCCACCTACAACTACGTCGAACTGCCGCAGCAGCCCCATATCGCCATCGTCGCCGGGCCGCCGGTGCTGTACAAGGCCATCCTGCCGACGCTGCGCCGGGTCGGCCAGGCGTTCGCGCTGGGCTTCAAGGGCGAGGACAAGTGGGGCAATCCCACCGCGCAGGCCGAAGGCCGCTTCACGCTCAGGGCGAGCATGCCGGTGACCGGGCTGCCCGCGCAGATCGAGGCGCGCCGCGGCCAGCGCGCCTACCGCATCGACGGATTGTCAGTGGCGACGCCGGGCGAACTGCACATCGAGGTGTTAGACGACGCCGGCCGCATCGTGTGCCGCTCGAACCCGCTGCGCATCGCCGAGGCCGCGCCGTTGCTGCCCTATTGGGCCGATCTGCACGGCCAGTCCGAGGAAACCATCGGCACCAATCCCGCGCTGGAATTCATCGAGTTCGCGCGCGACTGCGCGTTCCTCGACGCGATGAGCCACCAAGGCAATGATTTCCAGATCACCACGCCGTTCTGGCAGGAACTCAACCGCCTTTCGGCGCAATTCAACCGCGACGGCAGCTTCGTCTTTTTTCCGGGTTACGAATGGTCCGGCAACACCGGACTCGGCGGCGACCGCAATGTGCTGTTCATGCAGGAAGGCCGGCAAATCCACCGCTCGCACCACGCGCTGATCGAAGATCTTTCCGACCTTGCCACCGACGCCAACAGCGCGGACGATCTTTTCCGGGCGCTGAAAGACGAGGACTGCGTGGTGTTCGCGCATATCGGCGGGCGCTACGCCGACATCACGATGAGCCACGATGCGCGCATCGAGCGCAGCGTCGAGATCCATTCCGACTGGGGCACGTTCGAGTGGCTGCTCGAGGACGCGCTGCGACAGGGATACCGCGTCGGCATCGTCGCCAATTCCGACGGCCACAAGGGCCGGCACGGCGCCAGCCATCCGGGTGCGTCGCTGTTCGGCGCCTACGGCGGCCTGACCTGCCTGCTCGCGCCGGAGCTGACGCGGCGCGGCCTGTTCGAGTCCCTGCGCCGGCGCCACCATTACGCCACCACCGGCTGCCGCACCATACTCGACACCTCGATCAGCTTCGACGGCGAGGCGCAGCTGTTCGATCAGGACCCCAATCTGGGCCCGACGCAGTCGCACCCGGTGCGCTCGGCCATGATGGGCGACATCCTGCACTGCGGCGACAGCGAGGTGGATTTCGCATTCGACGTAGTCGCATCCGCGCCGATCGAGCGCATCGAGATCCGCAACGGGCTCGATCTGGTCGAAACGGCACGCCCCTATGCAAGCGGCGACCTGGGCAGGCGCATCCGGCTTATCTGGGAGGGCTCGGAGTACCGCGGACGCGGACGCCAGTCGATATGGGACGGCACTGCGACGTTGCAGGGGAACACCATCGAGCGCGTGCGGCCGATCAACATGTGGAATCTGGACAAGCAGATCGAGCGTGTCGGCACCGGCGCGCTGCGCTGGAAAGCGCTCACCACCGGCGGTTTCGGCGGCGCCGACATCCTGCTCGGCGACGCGCAGTCGGGATCGATCTCGATCGATACCGGTCTGGTGAAAACGGAGGTGCGCATCGCCGACATCGGCCGCGAGGACCTGGTGTTCGATTCCAAGGGCGGCATCCGCCGGCGCATGCGCCTGTTCCGTCTGCCGGACGAAAATCCGGCGACGCGGATGCGCCTGAGCCGGCGCATCCGGCTGAAGACCAGCGGCGACAACGCCTTGTATGTTTGCGTCACCCAGGAAGACGGCCATCTCGCCTGGTCCAGCCCTGTCTACCTGTTCCGCTGATCCGCGCGCGATGAGCGCGGGTCGGGGCTTGAGGCGAGGGTCGGACGATCAGTCTTTGTTCAGGGCGTCGAGGATGAACTGCACCGCGCGGATATCGGCAGCCGCGTAATCCATTTCGCCTCTTTGCACCGCAGCGCACAGCAGATCGAACTCGGCGCTGTCCAGGCTCTCGACGCGCCGCTTTACCCAGTCAGCCGCGCTCGCTGCAATCAGGCGGCGCACGCGTCCGCCGTGCGCGCGCCGCTGGCCGGAGCAGGCGGCCGCATGCCGCTCGATCAGGTCGGCGAGTTCCGCCACGCCCGCGCCGCTGGTGGCGACGGTGCGCAGCACCTGCGGCGTCCAATCGTCGTAATGGCGCAGCGACAGCATCGCCAGCAATTCGCGCTCGGTGCGCTCGGCCTGCGGCAGGTCGGCCTTGTTCACCACCAGAATATCGGCGATTTCGAGTATGCCGGCCTTGAGCGCCTGCACCTCGTCGCCGAGCCCGGGCGGGCACACCACGATGCGCGTATCGGCGACTTCCGCCACCTCGACCTCGGACTGACCCGCGCCCACAGTCTCGACGATGATCTGCTCGTAGCCGGCGGCATCGAGCAGGTCGACCACCCGCGCCGCGGTGCGCGACAGGCCGCCGCCATGGCCGCGCGAGGCGAGCGAACGGATGAACACACGCTCGTGCGCCTGATGCTCGCCCATGCGGATGCGGTCGCCGAGGATGGCGCCGCCGGAAAATGGGCTGGAGGGGTCGACCGCCACGACGCCGACCCGGGCGCCGCGCGCCAGCCACGCGCCGATGAGCGCGTTGACCAGCGTGGACTTGCCCGCGCCGGGGGGGCCGGTAACGCCGAGCACATGCGCGCGCCCCAGATGCGGCTGCAACTGGTGCAGCAGCGCCTTGCCCTCTGCGGTCTCGTTCTCGACGGCCGACATGGCGCGCGCCAGCGCGCGGCGCTCGCCGGCGAGAATCGCCGCGGACCCGCCGGCGTCGGGCTCCACCTTCATGCAGACGCCGCGAGCGAAGCCACAAGACTGCGCTGGCGCCGGACGATATCGTCCGGAAACGGCACCGCC
>CAZRMO010000081.1:5757-17506 GCA_964601155.1 uncultured Enterobacteriaceae bacterium | reverse complement strand
GGCGGCCCATAATGCCGCCCTTCCTGTTAATCTCCTCGATCGCCAGCTCGCAGCCGATTTTCTCGTGCGTGCCGAGTTCAGCGTAGGTGCCGGTGAACGGATCGTCCAGGCCGAACTTGATCGGCTCCGCGGCCTGCGCGTTCCCGATGAAGGGAAATACGATTGGTGCCACACCTGCAACGGCGGCTGCTTTGAGGAAACTGCGGCGCCCGGACTTGCGGTCATTCTGGTTCCCATCTTCCATTTGTCTAACTCCTTTCGAACTTGACTTTTGCCCTCCAGAAATGCGCGCGCCCTGTCCGGCAATCCTTGCCGATTGCGTGCGGATTTTATTGTTTCGCGTGCATCTGTTTGGGCGTACTACTCCCTGCAAATTGATGCTTCGATTCGTCCTAAGTTCACTGCCAATCGCCCCGCGCTTCGAATTAGCTTTTTCAGCGGCCTGCTGCACAAGGCATAGCCGTGGTCCTTGTCAGCCGATCATCCCCAAAATGAAGTACGTCCCGACTGCGAGCAGGACCGCAAGCAGCGGCACCACGACCGGGATCCATTTGAGGAAGCTTTCGTCCACGCGGCTGGCCATCCCGCTGCCAGATCTTTCGACCGCGCTACCGGGGATCATCTTGCCGATGCTCGCCCTGGCCGTGGTCGACGTCGCCTTGATCCTTTCACGCGACGCAGTGATGGATGCTACGGCCGCCAGCGCGAAACACGATCCCGCGACCAGTGCCGCAAATGTATGTGTTCCGGTTTTCATGAAGCGCCTCCGTTCTGTCGGGGCTGATATGGGAATACCGTTGGATTGACCTTACCGTATCCGACTTAAGGCGAACTTAAGGCTCCAGGTCCTCCCGAATACGCACAGGCGCGCGCAATCCCGCACAGAGGAACCGGTTCCGGTGCCCGCAAAATAGGTACCCCACTTCAATCCCGGGCGGAAGCGGCGGACCAGGGTGGCCGCCTCCACTGAGAGGGAAAGGCCTATTGCCACCAAAGAACTGCGAGCCGAGGTCAAGGCTGACCTTCGACCAACTGCCGGCTCGCTTACGAGGACGTTAGCGTTGGCCGCTCGAAAGCTCCCCGGGCTACCCCGTACAGAACCCATAGCAATAACAAGGGGATAACCAGCGTTTGCAGCAAGAAAATCACCATCAGCTTGATGATGCGCTCCGTTGCCCGTTCTACGGTCTCTTTCAACTCCTGGAAGCGCGTTTTCACATTTCCGTTGTTCGACCACCAATCCTTGAACTTTTGTACCATTCCCTGGCTGTTGTTGGCGACCGCCTCTGGGGGGTTGAGCTTAGCGAGATTTTCAGACGCTACGCCGATGGCCTGTTGACTCGACGCATAGTCGCTGGCCATAAATTTGTGGAACAGCGCATCAGATCCAATGCTTACTACCGGCACCGCGAAGCGCGTCATCAGCAAAATAATAAATATCCTGGAAAGCCAAAGAGGCGTCGGCTTGCGGCGAAGATAGAGGAACCCCCAAGCGAGCGCAGCTATCGTCAGCAACAGGGATACCATCCAGTACGCCCCGATGCTCAGGAGCACCTTCTGAACACCAAAGGAAATGCTGGCGACCAGCATCAATTTGGAAAAATTCTCCACCAAATCGTTGATGGGGTCGAGCACCTGTCCCGGGGTAAGAACTACCCCAACTCCTGCCGGTTCGATTGCAACCTCCGTTCCCTGAACGACTGAAATTACGGCATTGAGCGCTCTCGCGGTCGCAAAGGTGACCAACGACCTCTTGAGACCGGCGTCCACCTGCTGATTAGCGGTTGAATCCAGCGGGGCGAGCCATGAGCACGCGACGATTATTGCCACAACGGCGGCGAGCGCAATTCGCGGCACCAGCTGAGGACCGGTATTTTTCATTTGCTGCTCTCCTTGAGTCGACTAAGGAAGCCTCCTCAATGAGGGGCCGTATAGGCGGTCGCCGCTGGGCCCTTGATTTCCGGCTGTACTCGTTTCGTAAATTCGTAGTTATGCCAGACCCAGATGACAATAGCACCGGACAAAAGGAGGCAGATCAGAAGAACGTACAAAGGCCTCTTCTCCTTTCTGAGAACCGCTTTTTCTCTCTTGCTCAGACTCGCAGCGCGGGACTGAAGCTCTCGTTCCTTGTCTTCGAGAGTTTTTTCCTTGGCCTTGAGTTCGACCTCTTTTATGTTGAGCCGGTCTTCCTTTTCCGCCCTCTTGCGCTGGTCATATCCACTCTTTAGTTCCTTCGTCTTATCTAAGACCGTATCACGAACCGTATCAAAAATGCCCATGGCCCACTCCCCGTTGATTCGTTTCGACATCATCGCATATTGCTTTCCCGACCAGCGTTTCCAATTGTCGTGCACGACAGCCGCTCCCCCGCGCTTCAACGATTAGACATCTCGATTGGCTTGAGCCCGTGGTAAAAGACCCACTCCGCTCCCAAGTAGACAAATGGATACGCGGCAACCGCGTACAGTTCCGGAGCCAATCCTGGGATGGAGAAATTTGCGTTCAGCACTGTGCGGGCAATGGCAACAAGCAATCCGCTTGTATAGGCTAGCAGCGTCAAGTACGCTGCGGTGGTGAAGAGCGGGAGGAAGGGCCGATGCCGCGGGCTGAATCGCAACTGGCCGGACCGAAGCCTTCGAGGCAGTTGGTACAGCCGATATATTGCCAAGCCGATGAGAAATGGCAGGAGAATGAGTGGCGGAATAAACATGAGGACTACCCTTTCTTCTTGGGCCCCTTGGCAGCCTTCGCACGCAGCTGTTCCAATCGCGCCTTGGCTTCTGTCTTTCCCAAACCGCGAATGGCGACGAAGGCAGCGAGCTGGGCCTTTCTCGGTCGTGAAACGCCCTGCTCCCATGCGTACACCGTTTGGCCGCTTACGCCGATCAGCTTTCCATAATCCGCCGCCGAGACACCCAAGCGCTTGCGATTTGACATGCAGAAACTCCGGCGTTTGTGATTGTGGGGTTCAGCTTCAAGGTTGTTCAGAAGCTGAAGAGGAGCTGTCATTATAATCTCGTCGATGCCGCACTGAAACCATACCGCTACGCCTGCCACTTCGCCGACATCGTGCCCACACACCTGCCGCCGAACGCGAAAGTCGGCGGGTTCGGCAACGACGATGACCCCGGCGCGCGGGTGATCCAGGCGGAAAATCTGCCCATACTACGCAGCGGTGAGCTTAAGGCCATGCGCGTCCCGGCAAAAAGTTTCCCGGTTCGCTCCCTGCGCGAAACTTACTTCGGCTTTGGCGTTTCCCATCGCTCGGGAATCTTCGGCACCTCGCAACTGCTCGGCAATGTCGACGGCGGGTCGAACTTCGTCTATTCCTACATCGAATCGAAGATTTAAGCTGCGGCGCGCAGCATTGACCCTGCAGACAATCCTCGCTATGCGCGCCAGCGCACCGATGCGGCCGGGAACATCGCGTAGCCTCATTGGCAATCGCAACGCGCCAACAGGATGCACGCCCGCACTTATGCGTGCAGGCCGGCTGCGGATGCGGTGTTGCAGCAGCGATGGCCTGATCTGCCGACGCTGATCAATGTCGCCAGAAACTGATCAACTCTGGGTGACTGCTCACAATAACGTGCGTAGTTCTTGGTAGGCAAATAAAGGAAATCATCATGAAATATTCGAAACTGTTTATCGCAGGAGCGGTGGCCCTTGCTCTGGGTGGATGTATTACGCTACCTACAGGTCCGGCCGGACCGCAGGGCGCGACTGGAGCTACCGGCGCAACCGGGTATGCCGGCGCGAGCGGAGATACCGGCGCAACCGGACGTACTGGTGCGAGCGGCGGGACTGGCGCAACCGGAGATACCGGCGCAACCGGATACACGGGCGCAACCGGAGCAACCGGATACACGGGCGCAACCGGTAGTACAGGTGCAACCGGCGATACCGGCGCAACCGGACATACCGGCAAAACTGGATACACGGGCGCAACCGGTCATACTGGTGCAAAAGGTGCTACAAGCGGCACCGTCGTAATCGTGCCGGCTCAGTAAGGACGACCAAGGTCGGGCATCGAATCGAGTCTGGAATGACAGCGGATCGATTGCTCGGCCCATTTTATGCGCGCCGGCGGTTGAACGCGCTCTTAATCGCCAGGACGGTATAGCCGGCGCAATTGGAGTGCAGTCTCGAACAGACTCTGGTTCCGGGGCACGTTCGCGCCCGCGGCGATGACCCTGTACAGCCAGGGCGAAGTGTCGTGCCCGGGCCACTTGCGCGCGAGGTCGTGGCGCATCGCGGCCACCCCCTTCGCCAATTCCAGCCAATGGTTCGGTGTCGCCTGTTTCAGGTAGAGCAGTGAGGCGATGTCCGCGAGCGCTTCACGCCATGTTCGCAACGTGCGGCTTTTCACTGCCCCCATGTAGCCCTGAACCGTCATGCTGTCACTCCTGAATCCGGGCGGCAATATCTTGTCGAAGCGCTTACGCACATAGGCTTCGCGATACTCGATGCAATGCGCCACCTCGTGCACTGCCATAGCGGTCAACAGCACGGGCAGCTCGTTTGGGGCAATGGTTGCGAAATACTGGGTCAGCCCGTCTTCCGGCTTCGTGTTGTAGAAAATCTGGCAGGTGTCTGTCGCAACGTTCAATCGCGCAGCAAGCAGGGGTTGCGTCATGCCGACCTTTTGCGCATCGAATATTTCCACATCGAGGCCTTCCGCTTTCGCCAGCTTCGCGGCGTTTTCGATCGCCGTAAGCAGTTGGCTTTCCGTCGGATATGCCGCAGGAGGCTCAGGCTTGCGCGTCGGCAGCCCCTGGGAAAAGCAAATGCCGCAAACCAGCAACAGCAATGCCGCGACGCACGTTTTCATGGCTTCCCTCCATGGATCCGTAGGCTCCCGTATTGCTCCACCGGGATGCCACTGCAACGCAAGTATCTCTCTTCGCTCCGCTAACCACAATACGTAGGTTTAGTCTGTGTGGTAGCGCACATATGGTGAAAGAGTTCTTGGCGTTCCTTGCGCTGCATCCCAAATTACCCCCGTCGCGCTCATGTGCTGAATGTCAACCGGTCCTAGTGCCGTCGATTACGTGAAATCTGCGCGCGTCGGCGCGGCCGGGGTGCAAGTATCAACGGATTCGCCACCATTGACTGAGGGCGCGATTACGCCCGAGATTAGCCTTACCTTCACGCCCGCGTCAGCCAAGGTTCGCACGATTGCGGTTTGGACGCCGCCAAGCCGCCAAGATCCGTTAATCAAAGGCACGTTCGGCACGACGTGAGCGTCGTTCCCGGACGAATGCCTGAACGAGCATTGGTTCGAGACACTGCCGCAAGCCAGTACGGCCATCGCTGCCTGGCGGCAGGACGACAACGAAATCGGGCCGCACAGCCGTTGCCGCCGAATGCAGCCCGCCATGTTCGCCGGGTTGCTGCGGCTGCTTGCTGCCGATGCAACGCTAGGTGACGGGAGGGATTGTGTCTGGCTCGCCTGAGGGCAATCCAGACATCCCGAAACGCAATGCGTTTCGGGACCGCCGAGTCGCCCCGGCGACTCGGCGTCCTGCGCGGCGTCCCCCGGACGCCGCTGGTCGAACCGGAGGGTTCTCGAAGTACCCTCCACTCTTTGCCAAATAAAAAAGCCCCGCACGGGGGCTTTTTTACTTGGCGGAGAGGGAGGGATTCGAACCCTCGATACGGTTTAAGCCATATACGCCCTTAGCAGGGGCGCGCCTTCGACCACTCGGCCACCTCTCCGGATCAGGGTGAAACTATAGCATGCGCGTCCGCCGGCGTTGAAGGACCGGCAGGATTATTGCGGCTGGTCCAGGTCGAACGCCTTGTGCAGCGCCCGAACCGCAAGCTCCATGTATTTCTCGTCCACCACCACGGCGATCTTGATTTCGGACGTAGAGATCATCTGAATGTTGATGCCCTCCTCTGCGAGCGTGCGGAACATCCTGCCCGCGACGCCGGCGTGGGTGCGCATGCCCACGCCCACCAGGGAGACCTTGCACACCTTGGCATCGCCGCGGATGTCGCTCGCCTTGATGTGCTCCTTCACCTGCTTGTTCAGCACGTCCATCGCCTTGACGTAGTCGGTGCGCGGCACGGTGAATGAGAAGTCGGTCATGTTGTCGACGCTCGCGTTCTGGATGATCATGTCAACGTCGATGTTCGCCTCGCCCACCGGGCCGAGAATCTGGTAGGCGATGCCAGGGCGGTCGGGCACGCCCATGACAGTGATCTTGGCTTCGTCGCGGCTGAATGCGATGCCGGAAATGATGGCTTTTTCCATTTTCTCGTCTTCCTCAAACGTAATCAGCGTGCCCGGGCCTTCCTTCTCTTCGAAGGAGGACAGCACGCGCAGCTTCACTTTGTATTTTCCGGCAAACTCCACCGAGCGGATCTGCAGCACTTTGGAGCCCTGGCTCGCCATTTCGAGCATTTCCTCGAAGGTGACGGTGTCCAGTCGCCGCGCCTCGGGTACGATGCGCGGGTCGGTGGTGTAGACCCCGTCCACGTCGGTGTAGATCTGGCATTCGTCCGCCTTGAGCGCCGCCGCCAGCGCCACCGCCGAGGTGTCGGAGCCGCCGCGTCCCAGCGTGGTGATGTTGCCGGCTGCGTCCACACCCTGGAAGCCGGCGACCACGACCACGAAGCCGGCGTCGAGATCGGTGCGCATGCGATTCTCGTCGATGCGCTCGATGCGCGCCTTGGTGAACGCGCTGTCGGTCATCACTTTGACCTGGGCGCCGGTGTAGCTTTTCGCTTTCACGCCCAGTTCCATCAGCGCCATCGACAACAGGCCGATAGTGACCTGCTCGCCGGTGGAGGCGACCACATCGAGTTCGCGCGGATCGGGTTGGGGCGAGATTTCCCTGGCCAGCGCGATCAGCCGGTTGGTTTCCCCAGACATGGCGGAGGGGACCACCACGACCTGGTGCCCCTGCGCTTTCCAGCGGGCGACGCGCTTGGCGACGTTCTTGATGCGCTCGGGCGAGCCCACGGAGGTACCGCCGAATTTCTGGACTATCAGAGCCATAATGCTGCGCGCCGTTCGGCCTAAAAAGGCGTAATTTTACCGCATCGCAGCAGAATTATTCGGGCTATTTGCCGTCCGGTTGCAGCTTGGGCGGAACCGAGAGGCCTTTCGGCGGCTTGAGTTTCTCCGGCAGCACCCGTCCCATGCGCGCGCGGTGGCCCACATGGTGGCGCAGCTTTTCGCCCTTGATCTCCAACGCCTTTTCCTTGCCGCCGCGACCGATGCCGCTGACCGTGACCGATATCAGCCGCGCCACCGCGGCCGCGAGCAACTTCTCGCCCTTTTCCAGCCCCATGAGGATCACGCCGCGCCCCTTGGACATGACGCGCAATTCGGCAATGTCGAAGGCGAGCAGCCGGCCCTCGCCGGACAGCGCGATCACGTGATTCCCCGCCGCCTCGTCGTAAACGCAGGGTGCCAGCGGCGTCTCCCCAGCCTCGACGCTCATGAATTCGCGCCCGGCGCGGCGGTTCGAAACCATGTCGCCGATGCTGCACAGGAAACCGTAACCGCCGCTGGAGGCGACCAGCACCTTGGTATCGGCCTTGCCCGCAAGGCAATGCATGATCTTGGCCCCGCCCTGCACTTCCACCAGAGACGAAGCCGGCACGCCGTCGCCCCGCGCACTGGGCAGGGTTGCCGCATCGACACTGTAGGCGCGACCTCCCGAATCGAGGAAAATCACCGGATCCACGGTGCGACACGGTATAAGCGCGGCAAGACTGTCGCCCTCTTTGAACGAGAGCGTGGCCGCATCGACGCCGTGGCCCTGGCGCGCGCGCACCCAGCCGTTCTTCGAGAAAATCACCGTCACCGGTTCGTCCAGCACCGGCGTCTCGAGCACCGCCTTTTCCGATTCTTCGATTACCGTGCGGCGCTTGTCGCCGAAGGCCTTGACGTCGGCCTCGATTTCCTCGATCACCAGCGCTTCCAGCGTCTTGCGGCTGCCGAGCACTTTCTCCAGGCCTTTCTGCTCTTTGCTTAAGCCCTCAAGTTCCTTTTCCAGCTTGATGTGCTCGAGCTTGGCCAACTGGCGCAGACGCATTTCCAGGATGTCCTCGGCCTGGCGCTCGGTGAGCTTGAACGCGCGCATCAGATCGGGCTTGGGATCGTCCGAATTGCGGATCAGCTTGATCACCTTGTCCACGTTCAGCAGCACCAGCAGGCGCCCTTCGAGCACGTGGATGCGGTCGAGCACCTTGTCCAGGCGGAATCTCGAGCGCCGCGTCACCGTGGCGAAGCGGAATTCCAGCCACTCGGCGAGGATGTTCTTCAGATTCTTGCCCGTGGGCCGCCCGTCCAGCCCTACCATCACCAGGTTGATCGAGGCGTTGGTCTCCAAGCTGGTTTTCGCCAGCATGAGATTGATGAACTCGCTTTCGTCCTGGCGCGAGGACTTCGGCTCGAACACCAGGCGCACCGGGTGCGTGCGGTCGGACTCGTCGCGCGCGCGATCGAGCATCGACAGCATCAGCTGCTTCTCGCGCTGCTGATCGGGCGTGAGCGATTTCTTGCCCGAGCGCGGCTGCGGGTTGGTGATCGCCTCGATTTCCTCCAGCACTTTGCGCGAGGAGGCGCCCGGCGGCAGTTCGTGCACCACCACCTGCCATTGCCCGCGCGCGAGCCGCTCTATGCTCCAGCGCGCGCGCACGCGCACCGAGCCGCGCCCGTTGGCGTAGGCCTCGCGCATCTCCGCGCGCGGCGTGATGATCTGTCCCCCGCCGGGGAAGTCCGGGCCCTTGATGTATTTCATCACGCCGGCCAGCGTCAATTCCGGATCGCGGATCAGCGCGATCGCGGCATTCGCGACTTCGGTCAGGTTGTGGCTCGGGATCTCGGTCGCCATGCCCACGGCGATGCCCGAGGCGCCATTCAGCAGCACCACCGGCAGCCGCGCCGGCAACAGCTGCGGCTCGACCATGCTGCCGTCGTAATTCGGCGCGAAATCCACGGTGCCGCTGTCGAGTTCGGCCAGCAGCACTTCGGCGAACTTGGTCAGGCGCGCCTCCGTGTAGCGCATCGCCGCCGGCGCGTCGCCGTCGAGCGAGCCGAAATTGCCCTCGCCGTCCACCAGCGGATAGCGCAGGCTGAAGTCCTGCGCTATGCGCACCATCGCGTCGTAGACCGAGGCGTCGCCGTGCGGATGAAATTTGCCCAGCACGTCGCCGACCACGCGCGCGGACTTCTTGCGCGGCGTGCCGGCGCGGCCGTTCATTTCCCACATGGCGTAGAGGATGCGCGCCTGCACCGGCTTCTGCCCGTCGGCGACGCGCGGCAGCGCGCGGTCCTTGACCGTGCTCACCGCATACTGCAGGTATTGCAGCGCGGCGTATTTCGCCAGCGGCAGCGTGTCGCCGAATTCGCCCGCGAGCGGCGCGAAATCCGGCGGCTCCTTGCCGCCGCCGCCCGAACCGCCGCCTTTTGCCGCCGGCGGCGCACCGGCGCCGGAGTCCACGCTCTTCTCGCCTGGCAGGCTGCCCGCCGCTTCTGCCGCCGGCTTCAAGGCATTCTCCGCAGCGGTCATCGCGAGGCCTTCAAACAAATCGTTCTGATTACCCATTGCACTGGTTCCTGCAGCTAAATTTCAATCCACCTGCCATCCATTGTGATTCCGAGTCCCCCTCCGGGGATAAACTTCGCTAAATATCTGCTTTTCAAAAGAAAAACAGATTCCCCGTCGCTTGGCCTCGGAACGACAAATTCACGCGCCCTCATGAGATGTCCGCATCGACGAGATTACCGTAAGTTTCCATCCACTCGCGCCGCTGCGAAGCATTCTCCCTGCCCATCATCATGTTGAACACGATGCGGTCGGCTTCCAGCGCCACGTCTTCGACCTGCACCGGCAGCATGCGCCGCGTGTCCGGATTAAGCGTGGTCTCCCACAGCTGCTCCGGGCTCATTTCGCCCAGACCCTTGAAGCGGCTCACCGCCCATTTTCCCTCTTCCATGCCCTCGTCCTGCAGCTTGGCCTCGATCGCCGCGAGTTCCTGCTTGTCCAGCGCATAGAGCTTGCGCGCGGGCTTGCCCTTGCCCATCGAAGGCACGTCGATGCGGAACAGCGGCGGCTGCGCCACGTAGACGCAGCCGGTTTCGATCAGCCGCGAAAAATGGCGGAAGAACAGGGTCAAGAGCAGCACCTGGATGTGCGCGCCGTCGACGTCGGCATCGGCCATGATGATGATCTTGCGATAGCGCAGGCGCGACATGTCCACCGTCCCGCCGCGCGCGTGATGGTCGATGCCGATCGCGAGCGCGATCGCCTCGATCTCCTTGTTCGAGTACAGCGTATCGGGCGAATCCTGCCAGGTGTTCTTGGGCTTGCCTTTCAGGGGCAGCACCGCCTGGAACTCCTTGTCGCGCGCCTGCTTGGCCGAACCGCCGGCGGAGTCACCCTCGACGATGAACAGTTCGTTGCGCTCCGGATCGTCGGAGGCGCAGTCGGTGAGCTTGCCCGGGAGCACCGCCACGCCCGAACTCTTGCGCCGCTCGACTTTCTGCGCCGCGCGCGTGCGCGTCATCGCCTGGCGCATTACCAGCTCGGCGATGCGCTTGCCCTCGTCCACGTGCCGGTTCAGCCACAGCTCGAACGGGTCGCGCACCATCTGCGCAATGAGCTTGACGCCGTCGCGTGAAATCAGCTCGTTCTTCACCTGGCCCTTGAACTGCGGATCGAGCATTTTCACCGACAGCACGTAGGAGGCGCGCGACCACACGTCCTCGGGCACGATCTTGATGCCGCGCTGTCCCATGGCGTGCAGGTCGATGAAATTCCGGATCGCGTTGTATACGCCCTCGCGCAAGCCGGAGACATGGGTGCCACCGTGGCGCGTCGGGATCATGTTGACGTAGGATTCGGCCACCACCTCGCCTTCGGGCGTCCAGGCGATCGCCCACAGTGCGCCCTCGCCCTCGGCAAAGCTGTCCGATTCCGACTGTGCGGCAATGTAGCGCTCGCCGAAGAAGGTCTCCGCCACCGGTTCCAGGCCCGCCACGGCGCTGGCGAAATAGCCGCGGATGCCCTCTGGAAAGTGCCACTCGCTCTGCTCGATCTTGCCGTTCTTTTCGATGCCGAGCGTGAAGCGCACCCCCGGCAGCAGCATCGCCTTTGCGCGCAGCAGCGCCGCGATGTCGGCGACCACGATCTTGGGCGAATCGAAATACTTCGGGTCGGGCCAGAAGCGGATGCGCGTGCCGCTCTCGCGCGGGGCGGTGGCGCCGATCTTCTTCAGCGGCTCCTTCACCTTGCCGTTGTCGGCGAACACCAGCCGATGGGCGGCGCCGTCGCGCCTGACCTCGACTTCGAGCCGGGTCGCGAGCGCGTTGGTGACGCAGATGCCGACGCCGTGCAGACCGCCCGCGATGCGATAGGCCGCATCCGCATCGGTCTTCCTGAATTTTCCGCCCGAATGCAGCGTCGTGAAAATCACCTGCACCGCCGGCACCTTCTTCTTCGGATGGATGTCGACCGGGATGCCGCGGCCATCGTCGGCGACCTCGGCCGAGCCGTCTTCGTACAGCACGACGGAAATATTCTTGGCGAAGCCCGCCAGGCCCTCGTCCGAGGAATTGTCGATCACCTCCACCAGAGCATGGTTCGGATTGGACGGGTCGGTATACATCCCCGGCCGGTGCAAGATCGGCGACAGATCCTCCAGGATCTCGATGTCCTCGGCGTTGTAAGCCCTAGATTTGGTTGCCATAAAGCGTTCCGCTACTACCTATGGGTGTCGGTGTTGGTCG
>CAZRMO010000081.1:0-5657 GCA_964601155.1 uncultured Enterobacteriaceae bacterium | reverse complement strand
CGGGAACCGAAAACTGCCACCCAGCGCATGCCCGTGATCAACCGATGGAATCGAAAAGTGATACATTCGACGCCTGGAATGCATCGAAGTTCCTTCTCCCGGCATGACTACACAGGTTCAAACTATCGGACGGCCCGATCCCTGCCGAAAAACCACCCGTCGAATTGCCGAAGGCGACCTGCCCAGCGCAGGTAGCCGAATCCAGAAAAGCATCTGTTGATGGAACCACACAGCCCTACGATATTCCTGGCGATCCTCGCAGTCAACGCAACGCTGACCGTTTCCTTGGCCGCGGGCGCATCTCGCGCCAACCGAGATGGCCTCTATCTCTGGGCTATCGCGCTGGCCTTGCACACCTTGTCCTTCGCATTATTCGGCTTGCGCGGCAAGATCAGCGATTTCGCCTCCACCGCTGTTGCCGCCACAATTCTTTCCGCCTCGTGGGCCGTGTTCGCCGAAGGCTTGTTCCAGTTTCAACAGAGACAGCCGCCGCGCAGACTGATATGGCTTCCGGTGGTCGTCATTTCGATCGCATTTCTCCCTTTCCGGGACAACCTTACGATGCGGGTCGTCGTCAGCAGTATTATCTATGTCGCTCAAACCATCCTGATCCTAGTGGCGCTGAACCAGGGTCGGCGAGCGACGGTTGGTCGGGGTCAGTATTTCGTTGCAATTGGACTGGCGCCGGTGGTTCCGATATTCATTTTCCGCGCTTTCCTGGCGGCAACGGGACAGGCGGACAAGGTGTCAATGTTTGCGTCCAACCAGGTTCAGGTTATCTCTTACCTTGCAGCGATTGTTGCGACAATACTGGTCGCCATCGGACTATTGGTAATGAGCAAGGAGCAGGCCGAAGATCGCAATCGCCGCTCCGCGACACATGATCAACTAACCGGCCTCGCCAATCGACGCCGAATCGACGAAGTGCTCAGCAAGGAATGGCCCAGGGCCAAGCGTAACGCAAGCCCGCTGTCGCTGGTAATGCTTGACGTTGATCTGTTCAAGACATTCAACGATCGCTATGGACACCAGAGGGGAGACGATTGCCTTAAGAGCGTGGCCCGCATCCTGCAGGCTGGTGCGCAGCGGGGAGGCGATCTGGCGGCGCGCTACGGCGGTGAGGAATTCCTGTTGATACTCCCGGACACCGATGCCGCGGCGGCGAGGCGATTGACCGAAACAGTGCGCCACGCCATCGAGGCGCTCGACATGAGGCACGAGCCATCGCCTTTTGGCAAAGTCACGATCAGTGCCGGCGTTGCGGCACTAAGCAATGGCTCCTACGAGAATACCGAGAGTCTGCTGCGTGCGGCAGACATGGCTCTTTACAGGGCCAAGCGGAATGGTCGCAACCAGGTTCAGGTTGCGTCGGAGTCATTTTTGCAGGCTGACCCTCATGAAAAGAGTCTGGGGAATTTTGTTCAACTGGTTTGGCAACCGGCCTACGAATGCGGAAATGCGGTCATTGATGCGCAGCATCGCGCGCTGCTCGCTCAAACCAGCAAGCTGTTGACAGCTTCCCTCTCAGGCAAGCCCGCTCACGAGATAGCCGCCTACATTGACGTCATCGTTCGTGATGTCGTCCAGCATTTTCGAGATGAGGAAGCGATCATCGCGGCAGCAGGATTTCCCGACACGGCGGAACACGCCGCCGCCCATCGACAACTAGTCGAAACGGCGCTCGACCTCGTGGGCCGTTTTAACGACGGGATGCTTGGTATCGGCGAACTGTTCCAATTCCTGGCCCACGACGTCGTAGCCCGGCACTTCCTCGCTGCTGATCGGAGTTTTTTTCCCTTTGTGGCAACGCGGCGATAACGCTGGCGACCTGCATTCCATACAAGCTATCAGTCCGCGAAGAATTCCGGCCATCTGCCTTGGATGTACGCCTGGAACTTCTCTGACAGACCTTCGTCCCTCAGATACTGGCGGGGCACCGGCATCTCTACCGGCTTGAACGCGGGATCCGCCTTGTAACGATTCGGAAAATCATGTTGCAGCATCGCTGCGCGCCCGAGCATGATCCAGTCGGCGCCAGCGGCAAGCGTGGCCTCGGCGTCCTGCGGCGTGCGAATCTTGCCTGCGACGCCGAGACGGACATTGTGTCGATCCAGTTCCGTGAAATAGCTCATCAGCGTGCGCCCCTGGAATTCGGCTTCCTCGGGCTGTTTGAACACGTCCCATAGCGACATATCGAGGAAGTCGATCCTGTCTACGGCCAGTACCCGCTGCGCCAGTTCGATGGCCTCGCCGAGCTTAACGCCGAAGCGCTCCGGCGTCAGCCGCACCCCCAGCATGAAATTCTTGCGGCACCGGCTGCGAATGCCGTCGATGATCTCGAACAGGATACGGGACCGGTTCTCGAGAGAGCCGCCGTACTCGTCGTCCCGGTGATTGACTTCTGCGCTGAAGAACTGGCACAGGATATAGCTGTGCGCGCCATGCAGTTCCACACCGTCGAAACCGGCCTGCTCCGCACGCACCGCAGCCGCGATAAAGTCGTCGATCAAGCGCTTCACTTCGGCGTGCGTCAGTCCGCGCGCGCCGGTCTTCTCGTTATCGGACGGACATACCGGTGCGCCACCAATCAATTCCGCGGGCGAGCGCATGCCGGCGTGATGCAGCTGCAGGACTGCAATGCTCTGTTGTGCCTTGATCGCACTCGCCAGGCGCTGCAATCCCGGAACGTGGTCGTCTGACCATACGCCAAGCTGCCCGGAAAATCCTTTCCCGTTCGCCTGCACGTGCGAGGCACAGGTCATCGTCAGCCCAAACCCGCCCTCGGCGCGCATGGTGAGCCAGCGGAACTCCTCATCGGACAAGCGGCCGTCTTCATGGCTTTGTTGGTTTGTCAGGGGAGCCAGCATGAAGCGGTTCTTCATGACTGGTCCGTGGCTGAAACTTAGTGGATCGAGCAGATGCGTCATAGAAAGTCTTCGAAAAAATGTAGTCGTCGGAATTTTGGCAGGAGCCCATGAAACGGAATATTGCCCAAGCAGCCGAGCGGGATTTCGCAAGGCGTGGCGTGAGAGCTATCCCTGTTTGCGGTAAGGCGCGAACGGCGGAGTGTACATCAGTAATGCCGATGTTATGAATAGAAAGCAGTCCTTAGGAAGGTCGCACAGATATAACAAGCGCCGCGCCGCGCAAACTCCCCACCGTTGACCACTAAGCACCCTTGGGCTTGCGCAACAGCTCGTCTACATCGTCGATCTTGTCATGCAGCAGATTGAGTCTGTGGGCGAGGCCCTGAATCTCCGAATGCGCTCGGCGATTGACATCGAAATCGAGTTCGCTCCGCAGGCGATCCTTCTTGTCCTGGCGATTCTGACTCATCATGATGACTGGCGCTTGTATCGCGGCGAGCATCGAAAGGAAGAGATTGAGCAGGATGAACGGGTAAGGATCCCACGCACCGTTGCCGAGTTCAACGTTGATAGCCGTGTACGCGGCAAGGACCATCGCGAAGAGAATAATGAATGCCCATGAGCCACCGAAGGACGCCACGACATCGGCAACGCGTTCACCCAATGTTTCCGCCTCCTCGATCAAATCATTCGGGTTGCGCGCGGCACGAATACGAACCAGTCTTTCCGCGGCATGGAATTGCTTGCCCAGGACACTCATCAGATCGAGGCCGGCGTCGGGCTTCTTGTGCAGCAAAACGGTGATGTCCTTACGGTCCACTTCGATGCATTCGGTGTCCGTATCAGCGATGGCATCGGTTTGGTGAGGCGACTGCGCCAGCATCGACGCAAAACCGAATATGTCGCCTTGAGCTGGCATATCCAGAAGGACAATCTGATTGTCATCGTCAATGGTGGTTACCCGAACGGACCCGGACAGCATGATGAAAGCGCGTTCGCTGGGATCACCGATCTTGTAAATTCGCTGGCGTGCCGCAAAGTGTCGAAATTCAACCTGACTCGCGAGAACGGCCAACTCTTCCTCGTCGAGCAAGGCGAATAGGGGTGCTGCTTTAAGGACACTGGAGTCGCAGGGCATGGATCACCTCGGGCATTAGAGACACTAAACTTCGGGCGCTTTGGCCAGATGCCTGGCCGGACAGAATGAGCGACAATTTTAGCCAAAAGGGACGTTCGGCCGCGGCGCAAAAATCCGGTCTTCAGTAAGACACCTGCCGCGGTCGGATCAGCCGCGTCGACGCCAGTGTGGCCACCATCGACAATGCGATGCAGGCCCAGATCACCGGGCCGTAACTGCCGGTTCGGTCGAACACCGCGCCGGCGAGCGTGGGCCCGAGCAGGTTGCCCACCGCGGCGCCGGTGTACAGCGCGCCAATGATGCTCGAGACGGCGCGCGCGCCGAACAGGTCCATGCACAGCGCCGGCAGCAGCGATACGATACCGCCATAGGAGAGGCCGAACCAGAGCGCGAACAACGCAAGCGCCGCGTAGCCGCCCGCCGCGTGCCACACGAGGAAGGAAGCGCCCATCGACGCCTGCATCAGTGCGAGCGTGAGGCTGCGGCCCATGCGGTCTGCCGCGGCGCCGATGGTGAAGCGTCCGACCAGGCTGCCGATGCCGATCAGCCCGACCAAGCCCACGGCGCGCGCTTCGTCGATGCCCAGGTCGCGTGCCGCGGCCGAGACGTGCGCGAAGGGAATGAACATCGTCGGCCCGCCCGCGACCACCGACAGGTAGAGCCACCAGAAGCCGCTGCTGCGCAGCGCTTCGCGCAGGCTTGCGCCGGGGGCCGCGCCCGCCGCCGAGCGCATGGCATGCGGCGCGCGCTTCAGCAGCAGCGTTGCGCCGACGCCGACGATAAGCACGCCCAGCGCGAGCACGCGCAGCGCGTCGCGCCAGTTCAGCCAGGCGATCGCGCCCGCCACGACGAGCGGCACGACGAGCGTCCCGGCGCCGATGCCGGCGCTGGCAATGCCCGCAGCCAGGCCGCGCCGGCGCATGAACCAGGGCTGCACGCAGGCGATGGCCGGGGAATAGACCAGCGCGATGCCCACGCCGATGCCGACGCCGTAGGCGAGGTACACCATGACGATCGAATGCGCGAGGCTGGTGGCGACGAGGCCGCCCGCGATGCACAGCATCCCGGCGCTGCACACCGCGCGCGGACCGTAGTGGTCCGCCAGCATGCCGCCACCCACGCCCAGCGTGAAGTAGATCAGACCGGACAGGCCGAACACCAGCGACACGTCGGCGCGCCGCGCGGCGAATTCCGTCGCGAAGGACTGGAACAAGGCCGCGAAGGAATAGGCGACGCCGAAGATAACAGCGAGGCTGGCGAAAGCGGCCCAGACGACGACCCATGCGTAGCGCGGTTCATTCATGTGGTCGGCAGTCTAACAGCGGCCGCGCATCATTGCCCTGCTAAGCGGTCAGGGGCAGTTCAATATTCCCCGATTCGAGTGCGAGCAGCGCGCGCTTGACGTCCAGCCCGCCGGCATATCCCGTCAGGCTGCCGTCCGCGCCGACGATGCGGTGGCAGGGAACGATGACCCCGATCGGGTTGCGGCCGGTCGCGGCGCCCGCGGCGCGCGCGCTGCCCGGGTGCCCTGCCCTGCGCGCAAGCTCCGCGTAGGTGACGGTCTGGCCGAAGCTTACCGTGGAGATCGCTTTCCACACTGAGCGCTGGAACGGCGTGCCCTCGGGCGCGAGCTCGAGCTCGAAGCGCTTGCG
>CAZRMO010000080.1:0-17628 GCA_964601155.1 uncultured Enterobacteriaceae bacterium | reverse complement strand
CCGGGGTCCCGGAACTGCGCCTGGATCTCCTTCACCTTCTGTGCGTTGTACAGCAGCGCGTCGACGCAGTCCTGGTCGAACTTCGAGCGCGAAAGCTTGCGCAGCCAGGCAAAGGCCTCATCGTTGGTCCACGAGGGCTTGTAGGGGCGCGAACTGGTGAGGGCATCGAACACGTCCGCGACGGCAACGATGCGCGCCTCCAGGGGGATCTCCGCGTCGTGCAAGCTGTGGGGGTAACCGCTCCCGTCCATGCTTTCGTGATGCGACTCGGCGATGTGGCGCAACAAGTCCAGGCCGTCGAGGTGCTCCAATCCGAAATTGTGTACGATCGCGTCGATCATCTCCAGGCCGCGCACCGTATGCTGTTTCATCTCCTCGCGCTCCGCTTCCGACAGCCGGGCCGGCTTGAGCAGGATGCGGTCGGGCAATGCGAGCTTGCCGATGTCATGCAGCGGAGCGAATTCGAAAATGCGCTCGATCGCCGCATCGTCCAGCACGGCGGCACCGGTCGCCGCGAGGTGCTGGGCGATCAGGCGTGCGTAACGGGCCATGCGGTCGATGTGGCCGCCGGTTTCCGGGTCGCGGAAGTGCACTATGTCGTGGGCCGTCTTGACCGCCGCAGCGAGAATGCGCACCGCGAGCATTTCCGCGGTAACGATGGCCGAGATCAGGTGGCCATACACGTCCAGCGTGCGCAGCGCCGATTCGGCCAGAGCGCCCGGACTGCGCGAGTTGAAGAAGACGAATCCCCAGAACGAGCCGTCCAGATACATGGGCACGGTATAGCTCCAGCGGTATCCCTCCTCGGCGATGACCCTGGTGTGCAGGTGCCGCCCCTGCCGGAAAAGTTCGAGATTGTTGACGACGCGCGGACGGCCGGCCCGCAGGATCTCCGCGAGCGAGGGCGAATCGGCGAGGCGCGCCTCGTAGCGCACCAGATGGTTGCGCCCCGGCGAACTGGCGAGGAATGTCTTCAG
Organism: uncultured Enterobacteriaceae bacterium; assembly: GCA_964601155.1. Taxonomy (GTDB): domain Bacteria; phylum Pseudomonadota; class Gammaproteobacteria; order Burkholderiales; family SG8-39; genus 2-12-FULL-64-23. The sequence goes on along the minus strand of CAZRMO010000080.1, from coordinate 16,651 downwards.
CATGTCGCTGGCTGCGTCGTACGCCGCGACCGAGATTCGGTCCACGAAGCCGATCTGCGCATACAGGGCCTCGTGGATCGCCGCGAGTTTCTCATCGAGCGATACACCCCGATTGAGAGCGTCGAGCGGGTCGGCGTGCTCGAAGAGTTCACTATCCGGCTCGCGTTCCGCCATGGCGGCATGCCCTCGCTAATCGCTTTTAGCCTCCGCTGCAGCAGCAGCGGCCTATCGATAAAGCTTACTTTATCAGGAACACGGCGCGGCGTAGCGATTTTGGCAAGGCGGTACGCGGATGCGCGGACCATTGGTCACCGCTTAGGCCCGCCACCGATGGCGGATACCGGAGTCTGTCGGTATCGATGGTGCGGACTTGATCCCTTGGCTTGGTGGCGCCCTTAGTGGAACCACGCGCGATCTCCCGCTCCGCAAAAAATTAAGTCGGTCGCTATGAGGATATTCAATACAATACCGCGTTGCCGGCTGCGCCAATTTCCCGTTGATGCGGGAAACTCGAAACTGGCTCCGAACGCAAAGCATTCGCTTTGCCCCGGTGGCAGGGGAGGTATAAGGGTTCGACCGCTTATGGGTGTTTCGAAAATCAGCAGGAGAAAAACGCAATGAGCAGCCACGAAGTTCACGTGCCGCACCACCCGCACGGCCCGGAGCGCGGACTTGCGCAATGGGTCGCGATTTTTACCGCGATCATGGCCACTTTTGGCGCAATCGTGGGTCATGAAGCGAGTGAAACGGCCAATGAAGCCATCCTTCTCAAGAACGAGGCCGTGCTAAAGAAGGCGGAGGCGTCCAACCAGTGGTCTTACTACCAGCAGGTCAGCACCAAAGCGCATCTGATGGAATTGGCCAAGGCACTGACGCCGGAGGCAGAGCACGCCGCCTATGATGAAAAGCTTGCCAAGTACACCAAGCAGAAAGACGAGATTCAGGCGAAGGCAAACGAGTTCGAAGCTCAAGTCCGGGTGACGGACAGAAAAAGCGCCGAATTGAGGCGGCCGCGTCTGAACTATGGCTTTGCCCTGACGCTGCTGCAAATAGCGATCAGCGTCGCGTCCGTAACGATACTGACCGGGCGGGTATGGTTATTCGCCGTGGCGGGCTTGTCTGCAGTCGGAGGAATGGGCTTCTGGATAATTGCGCTACTCGCGCATTAGGCTGGCCATTGCCGGCCTTGCGGTCGCGGTCCTCATGCGGCTTTTCATTGCGTCCGCCCGGCGATGACGCCGTTTGCCGCGCCCGCGCGCAGCACCCGCCCCGGGCGCTCGCCGGTGCTACGCCCCTCGCGCCACACCGGCAGGCCGTTGACGATCACGCTGTCGATGCCGCGCGCCGCCTGCGCCGGCTTGTCGAAGTTCGCCGCGTCGCCGATCTCCCCGGCATCGAAAATGGTGATGTCGGCCCAGTAGCCGGGCTGCAGCAGGCCGCGCTCCTTTAGTCCGAAGTTGCGCGCGGTAAGCCCGGTCATCTTGTAGATCGCGGTCTCCAGCGGAAACAGGTGCAGGTCGCGGCAGTAGTGGCCGAGCACGCGCGCGAACGTGCCCCACAGCCGCGGATGCGGCTTCGCGTCGTGCGGCAGGCCATCGGAGCCGACCATGGTTTCATCGAACTGCAGGATGCGCTGCACGTCGGCTTCATCCATGGAAAAGTAGATTGCACCCGCTGGGTTGAGCGCGGTCACCGCCTGCTCCTGCGACACGCCGAGCCGCTCGGCCGCCTGCGTCAGTTCCATGCCGGCGAGTTCCGGATGCGGCTTGGACCAGGTAATAAGGATACGGCTGGAAAGCGCGATGCGGTCCGTGCTCAGCACGGTTGAGGAAGCGGTATAGGGGTAGCAATCCAGGCACACGCGCTGCCGTTCGCCTGTCTTGCGCAGCAGCGCCAGGGTCTCCACGGAACGTCCGCGATTGCGCGGTCCCACGACTTTATGGTGCGAGATGATCACCGGCACACCGAGCTCGCGCCCGATGCGAAAGCTTTCCTCCATGGCGGGCACGATGTCGTCGTCCTCGTCCCGCATATGCGTCACATAGCGCCCGCCGTACTCCTTGAGCGGCTGCGCCACCGCGATGATCTCTTCGGTCGTGGCATGGGCTGCGGGCGGATAGTAGGTGCCGGTCGAAAGGCCGACCGCGCCGGCGGCGAGCGCTGCGCGCGCGAGCGCCTGCATGCGCGCGGTTTCATCAGGCGTCGCGGCGCGGTCGAGCCGGCTCATGGTGGCGACGCGCAGGGTGGTGTGGCCCACGAGGCAGGCGGCATTGGCCGCCGCGGGCCGGCTCTCCAGTTCCTCGAGGAAGGAGGTGAAATCCGGGAAACGGAAGGCGCCGCCGTCGTCGATGAGATCGAGCGGCGGCGGCGGCGAGGCATCGACCAGGGGTGCGAGGCTAATGCCGCAGTTGCCGGTGACGACGCTGGTTACGCCCTGGCTCACCTTGGGCGTCATTGCCGGATCGGACGAAAGCAGGCGATCGTCGTGCGTATGCGCATCGATGAAACCGGGCGCGGCGATCTTGCCTTGCGCGTCGATTTCGACGTCGGCGCGCGCCTCGTTCAGCCGGCCGATGTCGGCGATGCGCCCGCCGCGCACGCCGATGTCGCCGGCGAAGCGCGGCCGGCGCGAGCCGTCGATGATCGAGGCGTTGCGGATCAGCAGGTCGTAGCGGCTATTCATTTCAGTTTCCCGAGAGTGCTCAAAGCCCTATCTTATATTACGCGCCGGCGGGCGGCGCGGATGGTCGCGTTGCACATGGGGTAAACTGCGTCCTTCGACGGAGGCAAATTGAAGCGCATATTGATCACGGGTGCCGCGGGCGCCATCGGCAGCGTGCTGCGCGCGGCCTACCGCGGCAAATACCGCTTACGCCTGACGGACATCGCGCCGCTGGGCGAGGCCGCGCCGGGCGAGGAGCTGGTGCAGGCCGACATCGGCGACGCCGTGGCCTGCGACGCGATGATGCAGGGGGTGGACTGCGTGGTGCACCTCGGCGGCCGGGCGATCGAGGATGCGTGGGAAGTAATCCTGCCGGCGAACATCATCGGTTGCTATAACGTGTTCGAGGCGGCGCGGCGCGCGGGCGTGAAGCGTGTGGTGTTCGCCAGTTCCAACCATGCGGTGGGTTTTCACCGGCGCGAGCGCTTCATCGACGACCAGGTGCAGCCACGGCCGGACACGCGCTACGGCGTGTCCAAAGTGTTCGGCGAGGCGCTCGGGCGCCTGTATGCCGACAAGCACGGCATGTCGGTCGCCTGCCTGCGCATCGGCACGTTCCGCAACCCGGACCGGCCCGACAATGCGAGGCAGCTTCTCACCTGGATCAGCCACCGCGACATGGTGCAGCTGGCCGCGCGCTGCATCGACCATCCCGATTACCATTTCGTCGTAGTCTACGGCGTGTCGAACAACCTGCGCAGCCGCTGGGACAACAGCAACGTGAAATTCCTCGGCTACCTGCCGCAGGACGACTCCGAAATCTACGCGGCGGAAATCCTCGCGCGCGGGGAAAAGGAAAACGAAATCTCGGCGCAGTTCCACGGCGGCTTCTTCACGCCCATGGAATTCGACGGCGACCCGAGCAGCATCGACTAACCCGCTTCATTTCGGCACTGGAAAAATCTTGAGCGAGGACAAGAAAGGCTTGCACAAAGGCCTCACCAGCTACGGCGACAGCGGCTTTTCGCTGTTCCTGCGCAAGGCCTTCATCAAGGGGGCGGGCTACACCGACGACGCGCTCGACCGGCGCATCGTCGGCATCGTCGACACCGGCAGTGCCTACAACCCTTGCCACGGCAATAGCGCGCAACTCATCGAGGCGGTAAAGCGCGGCGTAATGCTCGCCGGCGGTCTGCCCATGGAATTCCCGGTCATTTCCATCCACGAGAGCTTCGCTTCGCCCACCTCGATGTTCCTGCGCAACCTGATGTCGATGGACGTCGAGGAAATGATCCGCGCCCAGCCGATGGACGCGGTGGTGCTGATCGGCGGCTGCGACAAGACCGTGCCGGCGCTGCTGATGGGCGCGGCCTCTGCCGGCCTGCCGGCGATCGCGCTCGTGACCGGGGCGATGCTGACCGGTTCGCACGACGGCGTGCGCGTCGGCGCCTGCACCGACTGCCGCCGCTACTGGGCGCGCTTCCGCGCGCAGGAGATCGACGAAGGCGAAGTGGCGCGCGTGAACAACCAACTGGTGGCCAGCGTCGGCACCTGTTCGGTGATGGGAACGGCCAGCACCATGGCCTGCGTCACCGAGGCGCTGGGCATGATGCTGCCGGGAGGCGCCTCGCCGCCGGCGGTGACCGCGGACCGCATCCGCATCGCCGAGCGCAGCGGCGCGGTGGCGGTGGAAATGGCGGGTTCCGGCCTGACGCCGGATCGCATCCTCACCGAAAAGGCGTTCGAGAACGCGCTGCGGGTGCTGCTCGCGATTGGCGGCTCCACCAACGGCATCATTCACCTCACCGCCATTGCCGGGCGCCTCGGCATTGCACTCGACCTGGACCGCCTCGACGCGCTCGGGCGCGACACGCCGGTGCTGGTCGACCTGAAGCCTTCGGGGCTGCACTACATGGAGGATTTTCACAAGGCCGGCGGCATGCCGGCGCTGCTGCGCGAGTTGAGGCCGCTGCTGCACCTGGATGCACTCACCGTCACCGGGCGCAGCCTGGGAGAAGAACTGGACGGCGCCGCCGCGCCCTTCGCGCAGGACGTGATCCGCGCGCGCGCCAATCCGATCTATGCGCAGGGCGGCATCGCCGTGCTGCGCGGCAATCTCGCGCCGGCAGGCGCGCTGATCAAGGCCTCCGCCGCAGACCCGAAGCTGTTCGAGCGCGAGGGGCGCGCAGTGGTGTTCGAATCGCTGGACGATCTTGCCGCGCGCATCGACGCGCCCGATCTGGACGTCACCGCCGACGATTTCCTGGTGCTGCAGAACGCCGGACCGAAAAGCGGCTACGCCATGCCCGAGGCGGGCTACCTGCCGATCCCGGCCAAGCTCTCGCGCGCCGGCGTGAAGGACATGGTGCGCATATCCGATGCGCGCATGAGCGGCACCGCATTCGGCACCATCGTGCTGCACGTCTCGCCCGAGGCGGCGATCGGCGGGCCGCTCGCGCTGGTGCGGAACGGAGACCGCATCCGCCTGTCGGTATCGCAGCGCAAACTCGAACTGCTGGTGGACGAAGCCGAACTCGCGCGGCGGCGCGAGGGCCACCGCCTGCTTGCGCCTGCGGCCGGGCGCGGTTACGCCAAGCTGTACATGCGCAGCGTGCTGCAGGCCGAGCAGGGCTGCGATTTCGATTTCCTGCGCAAGGCCTGAGCAAGCGGCCTATGCAACCATATTCGTTACGCAAATTGGAGCAAGCAACATGAGCCAACGCATCACGGGAGTACTGTCCCCGGTCGTCACCCCGTTCAAGTCTGACCTCAGCCCCGACACCGAGCGCTTCATCCGCCAGTGCAAATGGCTGGTCGCGAATAACGTCGGCCTGGCGGTGTTCGGCACCAATTCCGAGGCGAACTCGCTCGCCGTGGACGAGCGCATGCAATTGCTGGAAAAGCTGGTGGAGGCCGGGGTCGATCCGGCGCGCATGATGCCCGGCACCGGCTGCTGCGCGTTCACCGACTCGGTGCGACTCACCGCGCACGCTGTGAAGCTCGGCTGCGCCGGCACGCTGATGTTGCCGCCGTTCTACTACAAGGGCGTGTCCGACGAGGGATTGTTCCGCAATTACGCCGAGATCGTGGAGCGCGTGGGCGATGCGCGCCTGCAGATTTACCTGTATCACATCCCGCAGGTGAGCCAGGTGCCGATCAGCCTGAAGCTGATCGAGCGCCTGCTCAAGGCCTATCCCAAGAACATCGCCGGCACCAAGGATTCCTCCGGCGACTGGAACAACACCAAGGCTACGCTGGACGCCTTCGCCAAGGAAGGCTTCGACGTGTTCCCGGGGAGCGAGACCTTCCTGCTCGCCGGCCTGCGCAATGGCGGCAAGGGCTGCATCAGCGCCACCGCGAACGTCAACCCGGCGGCTATCCACAAGCTCTACGCCGAATGGAAATCGGACGCCGCAGATGAAATGCAGAAAGGCCTGGACCGCATACGCAACATCTTCCAGAAATACCCCATGATCCCGGCGATGAAGCGCGCGGTCGCGTACTGGAGCGGCCATCCCGGCTGGGCCACGGTGCGCCCGCCGCTGGTGGCGGTCGATGACGGACAATCTAAGGCGCTGATCGCGGAACTCGAGCAGTGCGGTTTTTCCATGCCCGGCCTCAAAGGCTGAGCCGCGAAGGGCCTTGCAGCGACCCGGCCTTATTTCCGTATGGAAGAGGGCGACACTGCGTTCGGCCGCTGACGCTCAGAATCTCTGCGACCAGGTCAGCATTCCCTGCATGATCATCTCTACGGACAGGGTTCCGACGATCAGTGCCATGATGCGTCCGGCGATCTCTATGTAGCGCTTCACGAGGGACGCCTGGCGCGGGCGCACGAAGTCGTGCAGCGCCTTGAGTAGCAGTATGACGACGACGAAAAAGCCAACCGCAGCGATGACGGCGGCGCATGCACTCAGCGCATTCAGGCGCTGGCCGATCACAACGCTGGCGCTGATGGTGCCCGGACCGATGAGCACGGGCATGGCGACTGCGCCGGCGAGGTTTTCCGACTTGCCCCGCAGTATTTCGATCGCCGTCGGGCCGTGAAACACGAACTGCAGGCCGATGAGCAGAAACACCACCCCCCCGAATATCTGAAACGAGGCAAATTGCGCTTGCACCACGTCGGAGAATATGGCGTCGCCGAGTACGGCGAAGCCGCAGAACACCGCGGTGGCGATCAGACCCGCGCGGATCATGATCTGGGAAAATTCCCTGCGGTCGAGAGTTTCGACCATGTCGACCAGGTAGATGATCACCAGGAAGGGATTGAGCAGGACCAGCAACAGGCCCGCGGATTTGGCGAGCTCGATTATCACGATTCGAGCTGCACAGGCAGGCTACCCCGAGGCGGTGAAGATTGTCCGAGGGTAGCGTCAATCCCACAAATTCTCAACCGCGCCGTGGCATCGGCGGTGCGCGAATGATCCGAACTGAGCGGCGCGCGCTTCAACGAGCGTCCGGACGCGTCAGGCGCTCTCTGTCGCTGCTGTAGTCCGCGTAGGTCGTCGGGTGCTCGGGAACGCAGTTCACACCAACGCGATCGCAGCCCTTCTCGTAAGCCGCCTCGTATGCGGCGCGCTTGATATTGCCGGAAGTGCACGCGGACCAGGCAAGCGACAGCAGCACGGCGGTGGCGACGAGGAGGTCCTTCTTGTCCATCCGGCTAGCGTACCTCGAATTTTTCGATTGCTCAACGGCAATTCACATTGCAACGGGCTTACAGTTCGCCGCCCGGCGGTATCGGCGATCAAGGCGCTGATCGAAACGTCGAAGATGATGTCGTCCAGCACAAGGCCGTGCTCGCGCACCAGCCGCAGCGCCGCGCGCTTCGCAGCGGCGGCAATCTCGGCGTCGGTCTTGTTCGGCTTGCCGACGCCGTGTTCCAGGCGCTCCGATGCGGGGATCGCCGGCGCGCTCAGCCTGCCGTGTAGACGGCGCGCTCGAACTTCCCATAAACGTCCAGGAAGCGCGGTTCGACGAAGGGCAGCGTCTGCGTCATGATAATCCCGGCGACGTCCTTGGCCGGGTCGAACCAGAAATGCGTGTTGAGCACGCCGGCCCAGCCCTGCGAGCCGGCGGAGCGCATGCCCGGCACGTCTTGCTCGACGCGCAGGAAGCCCAGGCTGTGCGTCTTCGGCGTACCCGGAAACAAGTCGACGTCGGCGGTGACGGGCGGCACCACGGTCGTCATCTTGCCCACGCGCAGCTCGCCGATATGGTTCGCGAGCATGGTCGCGACGCCTTTCTCGCTCAGCACGCGCTTGCCCTCGAGCGCACCCTTGTTCAGGAACATGCGCAGGAAGCGCATATAGTCGCCGGCGGTCGAGTACAAGGCGTGGCCCATGCCGTAGAACTCCGGATGCGGCGGCGGCGCCAGCTCGAACGGCGCGAACTTGCCGTCCTCGCCACGTGCGCTGACCGAGGCCAGGCGCTGGGCGAGCGCGCCTTCGCATTCGAATGCGCTGCTTGTCATGCCGAGGGGAGCGAAGATCTCCTCCTGGCAGAACTTGTCGATCTTGCGCCCGTCGACGGCCTCGACGGCCTGGCACAGCCAGTCGATGCCGATGCCGTAGTCCCAGCGGGTCCCCGGATCGAACACCATCGGATAGAACAGCGAGGCCTTCAGCCCGGAGAGGATCGACGGATGGCCGGTCTTCTGCATCCAGACCGGGATGTCCGGATTCCAGAATTCATACACCAGTCCCGAAGTGTGCGTGGCGAGCTGGCGGATGGTGGCGCGCGACTTCGGCGCACGCAGCCGCGGCGTGTCGCCGTCGAAGCCTTCGAGCACCTGGATCTTCGCGAAGTCGGGAAGGATGCTGTCGACCGGCGCATTAGGGTCCAGCTTGCCGCGGTCGATCAGGATCATCGCCGCAGTCGAGCCGATCGCCTTGGTCATCGAAAATATGCGAAACACCGTGTCCTCGGTCATCGGCTGGCCGGGAGCGCGCTCGCCCGCGGCACCGCTCCATTTGACGCCGGCGGCGTTGCCGGTCATGGCAACTAAGCCGGGGGCCGCACCGGATGCTACGCCGGCGCTTAAAACGTCGTTCAATACACCCATGATCACCTCCTGTTGTGTGTGCTTACTTCTGGATGGGGAAACCCACCGGCCCTCTGCACGCCGTTAAGCAAGGCGTCCGCCTTTGGCTGGACCCGATCGTGTCTGGACGCGAGGTGCGCGCCGGGTATTCGGTGTGCGCGCAATGGACATTGCAGCGACGCCTTACGGAAGATGTTCCGCCGGTTTTGGGGGTGCGTCAAGGCGGCCCGGACGCGTTGCCCGAAGAGGGGCTTATCCGATTTTCGCGCCCTTCTCGGCGAGCAGGGCGCGCAGGACGGAGCGGTGGCAGTGCGATTCGTCCTCGCAGTAGCAGCCGACGGAGAAGTTCGCGTGCTGCGACAGCTTCGCGAGCACGTCGAGCGTGCGGCCGTTTTCGGGAGTCGCCATCTCGGCCCGGTATTTTTTCGCGAACGCGAGCCAGTCGCGCGCGGACGCCGCCGCCTGCCCGAGTTTCATCGTTTCGACGCTGGGCGCGAGATTCGGAAACCACACGTCGTACCAGTTCTGCGAGGCGAAGGCCGTCTTGGGCACGCCGCGCGGCGGGCGGCGGACGGTGCCGATGCGGGTGCCTTCGTCCTTGAGCCTGGGGCTGCCCAGCCTGACTACGCGCACGACCATTTGCACCTCTCGGTTGCGCGCGGAACGTGGTGCCGGGGGGAACGCGCTTTTTCGCCATCGCGTCCGAGCTGTGGGACCAGGGCTGGTTTCATGCCGGCATGTTTCCGATGAAGGCGAGCGTAAGACCGCACACAAAGGAGATTACGCCGATCCACGCCGTAATCGAGAGTTCGAGGCGCATTGCAGTGGCGTCCTGCAGCGCACCCGTGCTCACGCGGTACTTCCAGCTCGGAATGGACCATACGCAAACCAGGTTGCACAGCAGAGACAGCAGGAGCAAGACCACGGCGATGGACAGAAAGACCGCGCCCGGCGTGCCGAAGCCGGGCTTGCTGCCGAATATCGTGATGACGACGAAGCTGCCTGTGACGAGCGAGGAGAACCAGGTGTGGAAAGCGCTCCGGTCTCGAAGCCATTCGGTGACGAAGGGTCGTTTCGCATCGTCGATGACGGAGAGGTCGAGACGTCGTACTTCAGACATGGGCGCCTCCAGCGAGTAAATGTTCGGGCGTTAACGCAAAGCTAAGGCTTTGCACACGCTTGCGCAACCCGTCTTCGCAATGCCCCTACTAGACCAAATCGTCGGGTTCGAGCGGCCGCGCCGCGCGCAGGCCACGTCGGCGACTCAACTGCTGACCCGATTGCGTCCGCCTTGCTTCGCCCGGTACAGCGCCTGGTCGGCGCCGCGCAGAACTTCGGCCGGTGTCGAAAGCTGGTCGCCGGGCTCGGCGATGCCTATGCTCACCGTTACCGACAGCGTCTTCTCGGCGGATCGCAAGCTGCGCAGCCTGGTTCCGGTCTCAGGATCTTTCGGTCTGTCGTCCCGGCGCACGGCCATCTCGTAGGCGGCGATGTCGGCGCGGAGCTTTTCGACGTGCGGCAGCGCCTCGGCCAGCGTCGTCTCGGGAAACAGGATGCAGAACTCCTCGCCGCCGTAGCGGTATGCGGTGCCGCCGCCTGTCGCCTGCGCCAGGCGCGCGGCCACCAGCCGCAACACCTGGTCGCCGATGTCGTGTCCGTGGGTGTCGTTGAATTGCTTGAAGTGGTCCACGTCGAGCATCGCGATCGCGTGTGCCGGGCCGAGACCGTGCAGCCGCTCTTCCAGCGCGCGGCGGCTGGGCAGGCCGGTCAGCTCGTCGCGGAACGCGAGGCGGTGTGACTCCTGCAGCAGAGACACCAGCAGGATGGCACCCGCGGCCGTCACGAACACCGGGAAGGCGCCGGAGGTGTCCACCCATTCGCAGGCGATGAAAAATGCCACCAGCGCGGCCGCGAGGCCGATGTCGAGCGGGCGCGTCTCGGCCTCCGGTACTTTCGGCCATGCCCTGGCCACGGCGGCGACGAAGGCGGCGGCGAACAGCAGCCGGCCCAGGACAGGCGCCGGAGGCGATCTGAGCAACCAATGCCGCAGCAGCTCCTGCCACACCGTACCGGACAGGCTACTGTGGCCGGCGCTCGCTACCCAGGCGACGAACAGGATTTCCACCACGGCCAGCATGAGCCAGCGATAGTTGAAATGGTGGGATATGCCGCGCTCCGGGAAAGCCAGCGCCAGGAGGAAGTTGAGCGGAACCAAAATGGCGGCTGCGGTGTACACCGCGTGCGCGGCGAAGCTGGCGGTACCGAAATCGAGCGCGAAGCTGTAGCCGGCAAAGGCGGCGAGCAGCGAGGCGAGCGCGATAAAGGTGCGGCCGCGATTGAACCATACGCCCATGCCTGTTCCGAGCAGCAGCAGCACGCTGGGCCCGAGCGTCTTCAGGCCCGAGAGCGAGGGCGGCAGCGCCGGCCCGGCGGCCAGTGCGAGCACGACCGCAAGCAGGATCGCGGCCGGCGCGAGCACAGGTCGAAAGTAGCGCAGAGCCGAATGGTTCACCGGCGCGCGTGGCGTGTGGCTTGGAACACGCCTGTATTGGACATCATTTTTCCTGTTGGTGTGAGCCGGAGCGTTTTTTCGCCGTAACCTCGATCTCGATGCGCATCCGCGGATCGGCCAAACCGGCCGAAATCATCGTGGCCGCGGGCCGAATCTCGCCGAAGTATTTTCGCAGAACCGGCCAGCATTGTTCGAATTGTGCGGCCTGCGGCAGGACATAAGTCACGCGGACTACGTCCTCGAGGCAGGACCCCGCCTGTTGCAGCGCCTGCGCCATGTTCTTGATGCATTGTTCGGTCTGCGCGACGATATCCTCGGAGATGGTCATCGTCGCGTAATCGAAACCGGTGGTTCCCGAGACGAAGACCCATTCGCCGTCGACCACGGCACGCGAGTACCCGATCTGGGCTTCGAAGCTTGAACCTGAGCTGATGAGCTTGCGCGGCACCTGTTTCTCCATCGGACTAGCGCGACCGGCAGCGACGACGCTCGGGGGGCGTAGCTGCTTTGCGCGCAATTGCTTCAGCCACTTCGTCCCGGGAACGTTTCCGTCTGTCGCGGCATAGCCGGGTGTGCCGCAATCATTGCAGCCGCTCATTTTTACGAGATACCGTCATCGCCCGGACGAGTTTGCATGCGATGCCTTGCCTGGCCGGGCAGCTGCACGCTGCGTCGACGCCATCATGGCTAATCAACGCAGATCCCATCCACAACTTGCTGTAAGACATGGGGCATTTTTATTGGTGGAACAACAAACGGGTGCCTGAAACAACCCCGGCGCGATCCAGGCGGCGGGGTGCAGCGCCGACAGGCTACGCTAACGCGCCGGATTCCTCAACCAGCGCGAGCGGCATCGCGAGTGGCATCGAATTACACCGCAATTACGCAAGCGACCCGGCGCGCAGGCCGAGGGCAAGCTTGCGATCGCCGCTATCGCTACCTTTGCCGGGCCATCCGGCGTCCACGCGCGCCTGCGCGCGCTTGAGCTTAGGCGAGAGGAAGCAGGCGCGGATCGGAGGGGGCAGACCCGCGCCGATCAGGCGAACTCTTCCTCGAACAACAGCGACCAGGCGCTGCGGTACGCCACCTGATGCCGCGTTTCGGTCGGCAGGCGCTGCAGGAAATTGCGGTGCCTTCGATCGTATTCGCCGATCCGGTCCATGCGGTCTCCACCCAGGTCCAGAGCCGAAAGAAATCGCTGCGGGTGGGCGACGATCAGGTCGCGCCATTCTGACTTCAGGCTGCCGTCGCCGGCCCAGATGCGCGAATGCCGCTGGTTGCTCAACCGATAGATCGAGCTTGCGTCTCCGAAAGCGGTGTCGAAATACAGATTGGGAAAACGCGCGATCAAGTCGCCGACATAGGCGGGCGAGTAGCGGCTGGCGCGTTCGATATAGCGTACCTGCGCGAGGTGGCACCAGATTACTTTCGCGCGCGGATAGCGTTGCAGCATCTGTTCCAGCGGCGCCAGCAGCGCATCTTCGATCTCGTAATGAATCTGGAACGGCAATCCGGTCTTTTCGCTCATGCCGAACACGCGATGTCCGATCGGGCCGTCGATGGGGATGATGGCGTCGCGGTCCGTCTCGCCGCGTTTGGCCTGCCTGGAGGAAGGGTAGTGGCGGAATTCGTACTCGCCCAGCAGCAGGATGCGCCGGCTCATGGCGGCGGCTTCCTGCGCGTCGAGGAACTCGTCCGTCGCCTGCGTCAGCGCCGGGGCCTGGCCGCCGTTGCCGACGGGAATGAAACGGTCCGGGTATGCGGCGATCAGGCGATCGGACAGGTCGTCGAAGCGAACGCCGCGCTTGAACCGGCCCTTGCCGATATCGGCGGAGAGTGCCATCAGCCCGATGTTGAGCCGGTCCAGATCACGCGCAAAGGAATCGATGTCGAGCCTGGTGGAATTGCACGAACTCTCGATGTCGATATAAGGCAGCTCGCCTGCAGCAAGGATTCGGTGGAGCCGCAGCGCGTAGCCGGCTTTCAGCTTCTGAAAATCGGGCTGGGCTCCGGCCTTGCCGATGCCGGGCATGCAGGCGGCGAGCGGCAACGCCCCCAAGGCCTTGATAAACCGGCGTCTACCTATCATGTTCGTCCCGGATATTCGCGCAAGCACTGGCTCATTGTCGTCCCGGCCGCGCAATAGGGCAAGCTCGCGCGCGGGTTGTGATTGATAGCACGATTGCTAGGCCCCGCGCCCCGCGAGAAAGCGATCGAGTTCGGCGGCGACCCCCGGTATTTCGCTGTCGACGAATTCGTAGCGCGCGCGCACCACCGGCTTGTCTAGCGCGATCAGCGCCGCGAGGTCGATCGGCGTCGCGGACACCACCAGCTCGGCCCGGGCGCCGTTGATGGTCTGGCGCAGCGCTTCCAGCTGCGACTGCGAATAGCCTTCCGCCGGCAGCACCGGGCCGATGTGCGGATAAAGCGCATAGACCGCGGCGATCTCGGGTGCGGCGGACGCACGTGGATCCACGATCTCCGCCGCGCCGGCGGCGCTTGCAGCGACATAGCCCGCGCCGTGGGGCATGCCGCCGTGGGTGATGGTGGGGCCGTCTTCGATCACCAGCACGCGCTTTCCGCGCACGGCCGCCGCATCGTCCAGGCGCACCGGCATGGAGCCGCGCAGGATTGCGGCGCGCGGATTGACGCGGCGCGCATTCTCCGTCACCTGCCGCACCGCGCCGGCATCGGCCGCGTCGGCCTTGGCGAGCAGCACCACGTCGGCCATGCGCAGCACGGTTTCGCCCGGGTGGTAGGCGGTTTCGTGGCCCGGGCGCAAGGGATCGACCAGCACGATGTGCAGGTCGGGGCGCACGAAGGGAAAGTCGTTGTTGCCGCCGTCCCACAGGATGATATCGGATTCGCGCCCGGCCGCCTCGATGATGCCGACGTAATCGACGCCGGCGTAGACGATGTTGCCGGCGGCGAGATGCGGCTCGTACTCCTCGCGCTCCTCCACGGTGCAGGCCGCGCGCGCCAGATCTTCGCGCGTCGCGAAACGCTGCACGCTCTGGCGCGCGAGATCGCCATAGGGCATGGGATGGCGCACCACCGCCGCGCGCAGGCCGCGGCGGCGCAATTCGAGCGACAACCAGCGGCTGACCGGGGACTTGCCGCAGCCGGTGCGCACCGCCGATACCGCGATCACCGGCACGCCCGCCGCGATCATGGTCCGGCTCGGGCCGAGCAGCGTGAAATCGGCGCCGGCCGCGAGCGCGCGCGAGGCGAGGTGCATGACTTCGGCATGAGTGAGGTCGCTGTAGGCGAACACGATCTGCTCGACTTCGCGTTCGCGGATCAGCGCTTCGAGTTCCGGTTCGGGCACGATTTCTATGCCCTCCGGGTAGAGCGGGCCCGCGAGCACGGTCGGATAACGGCGCCCCGCGATGCCCGGAATCTGCGCCGCAGTGAAGGCCACGACCTCGTACGCCGGATCGTCGCGATAGACGACGTTGAAGTTGTGGAAATCGCGCCCGGCCGCGCCCATGATGACGACGCGGGTGCGATAGGGGGAATTCATGGACTACTCTCCTGCGCGCAAGACAGCGGCGCATTCGGGTCGTAAAACCGGACCGAATTACGCCCGGCCTCTTTGGCCCGATACATTGCCGCATCGGCACGTCTGAAGATGTCGTCCTGGGCGATTTCATGTTTGACGAACAACACAGCGCCGATGCTTGCAGTGCAGCGATGCTCGACCGCGGCATCTGCCTTTACATCGCTGCCGATGTCGAGCCGGTAGGGCGCAGACAAGCTGGTGCGAATCTTCTCGGCGACGGTGCCGGCCTGCGAGGCCGATATGGCTTTATCCTCGTCCAAATCGCTCAGCAGCAACACAAACTCATCGCCGCCGAAGCGCGCCACGGTGTCGCTCTCGCGCACGCAGCTTGTCAGTCGCCTTGCAACCTCGATCAGCAGCAAATCGCCAACCGGATGACCATGCGTGTCATTTAGCGACTTGAAGTTGTCCAGATCGAGGACCATCACTGCGCCATAGCAAGCGCTGCGCTTGCTGGCGGCCATGGCCCGGGTGAGCCGGTCGTTGAGCAGGCGGCGGTTGGGCAGTTTGGTGAGCGGATCGAAGAACGCCAGCTGACGCACCTGGTCTTCCATCTGTTTGCGCTCGGTGATGTCGATGTAGCTGGTGACGAAACCGCCGCTGGCGATGGGCGTGCCGCGTATTTCAAGCCATCGCCCGTTCGGCCGGACACGCTCGAAATGGTGGGGCTCGAAATTCCGTGCGCGCGCGACGACGGCCTGCACCTGCTCTTCCATATCGCCCGGGCCGTATTCGCCTCGGTTGGCATTGAAGCGGGCAAGGTCCTCGAAATCGACCCAGCCCTTGGCGAAAAGAGAGGGCGGGAAATCGAGCAAGTCCTTGAACCGCTCGTTGTATGCGGTAAACCTGAGGCCGGCATCGCACAGCGAGATCCCGCCGGGAAAATTATCGATGATGGTTTTCATCGCGTCGCGCTGGCGCATGAGCTCGTCCTCGCTTTGCTTCTGCCCCGTGATATCGGTGTAGGTGGTGACGAATCCCGCTATTTCCCCATCGGATTTGAAGGGAAAACCTTCCACCCGGACCGTGCGCCCACCCGTCAGTTGCCGCTCGAAGCGGTGCGGCACGAACTGGCGGGCACGCGCGACTATGCTCCGCACCTGCTCTTCGGGATCGCCGGGGCCGTATTCGCCGCGCTCGGCGTTGAGACGGCTAAAGTCCTCGAATTTGGCATTCTTGAATACCATGCTCTGAGGAAGATCCATGATTTCGTGAAATCGCCGGTTCCAGAGGATGAGGCGGAGGTCCTTGTCGATGACGCTGACTCCCTGCGGCAGCGCATCGAGCAGGGCCTGCAGCTGCGTGACGACCTTTTCGTGTCTGGCTTCGCGCTGCTTCTCGTTCGTGATGTCCTGGAAGGTGCCGGCCAGACGCGGCGGACTTAGCTCGTCATCGACAGGGGCACCTCGAACCACGAGGTAGGCGCGCTCGCCGTCGCCGCGCGCCAGTTCGACCTGGATATTGAACGGCAAGCGCTTGGCAATGGCCTGATCGAAGACGACCTGAACGCGCTGGCGCTCGATATCGGACAACGCGCCCATGAACGACCGCGCGGCATCTGGAGGAGCGCCTGCGATAGAAGCCAGAAGAGCCAGCGAAGCATCGGGCAGAAACATCGACCGTTTCGCCGCATCGTATTCCCAATAGCCTACGCAGCCGACGCGCTGGATGAAATCCAGTCGCCTACGTTCGATGCTGTCGTCGCAGTTATCCGCTTTCACGCTCATTCTCCGGGTCGGGTCCGCACGAACGGCAGTGAAGGTCTCCTGCGCTCGGGAACGGCGACCGCTCAGGCAAACGCGTCTTGCTGTTGATCAGCGTCTCTTGGCGGCCGATGCCTGTGAATCGAATAACTATACGCCGCTCTGA
>CAZRMO010000079.1:0-17852 GCA_964601155.1 uncultured Enterobacteriaceae bacterium | reverse complement strand
GCTGCCAACAAAAGGCCCGCGTACAGCGGGCTTTTTGTTCGCAGCCCCAAGGTGGGACTGGTGCCGGCGCGCCGAGGCAAGCGGCATTCGGCAGCTGGAGGAGTTCTCTCTCAGGCTGCGCTGTTACGCGTAGCGGGACGGCACCGACACGCTCAAAATGAAAAAGGCCGCGTCAGCGGCCTTTATTCCTTGATCCCTGCTGCATCTATTTGAGTTTGGTCTCTTTGTAGAGGACATGCCTGCGGACCTTGGGGTCGAACTTGATGATTTCCATCTTGTCCGGCATGGTGCGCTTGTTTTTGCTGGTGGTGTAGAAGTGGCCGGTGCCGGCGGTGGATTCCAACTTGATCTTGTCGCGCATGATTAAATCTCCCCTTTGGCGCGCAGTTCTTTCAGGACTGCGTCTATGCCCTTCTTGTCGATGGTGCGCAGTCCGTTAGCAGAGACGCGCAGGCTGATCCAGCGGTTCTCGCTCTCAACCCAGAAGCGGCGATAATGCAAATTAGGCAGAAAGCGGCGATTGGTCCGGTTGTTGGCGTGGGACACATTGTGCCCGGACATCGGCTTCTTGCCGGTTACTTGGCATACGCGTGCCATGGCGGTACTCCGAATTCGGAAAAGCGTGGATTATACGCTAGTATCTCGCGGAATCTCAAGCAGAAATTCTTCTGGTTGGAAGAGCGGGCGCCGTGCGCGACGCTACACAACTGCTTGTTTCGCAGACGCTGCAGGATCCGGAAGCGGAATCTTTCCGGTATCTGCAAGCTCAAATAGTCTCCGCGTCGAATCCCTTGCCGCGGAAAGACCGCCATTCAGAGTAAGCCGCGTTCGGCGAAGGAGAGCGCCGAATTGCCCGCGACGATGAAGTGGTCCAGAACCCGTACGTCGACCAGAGCCAAGGCTTGCTTGAGCGACTGGGTCAGCACCTGATCGGCATGGCTGGGTTCGGCTACGCCGGACGGATGGTTGTGCGCGAGGATCACTGCGGCCGCATTGTGCTCCAGGGCGCACTTCACCACTTCGCGCGGGTATACGCTGGTTTGGGTAAGCGTGCCGCGGAACAATTCCTCGCAGATGAGAACCCGGTTCTGCGCGTCCAGCAATACCATCAGAAACACCTCGTGTTCGCGATTTGCCAGCGTCAGCCGCAGAAAATCGCGCACGGCCGCGGGCGAGCCCAGGGCATCGCCCGTGCGCAGCGTTTCCGCAAGCGCGCGGCGCGCCATCTCCAGCACCGCCTGCAACTGGGAAAGTTTGGCGTCGCCTAGGCCAGGCAGGCTATCGAGTTCGCTGCGCTTGAGTGCGAACAAGGCGCCCAGGCTGCCACAGTGCGCGAGCAGTTCGCGCGCCAGGTCGACTGCGCTCTTGCCGCGCACGCCAGTACGCAAAAAAATAGCCAGCAATTCTGCGTCGGACAAGCTCGCAGCGCCCATTTGCAGCAGCTTCTCCCTCGGCCGTTCCAGGGCCGGCCAGTCGGTGATCGCCATGTACCGCCCTCCCAATTGGCGTAAAATCTGCTTTCTTATTCTACTCGTGGTCGCTGATTTCGATGACCGGTATCGCGGGCAAGCGCATCGTACTCGGCTTGAGCGGCGGGATCGCCGCCTATAAGGCCGCCGAACTGGCCCGACTGCTGGGGCAGGCGGGTGCGCAAGTGCGAGTGGTGATGACAGCGGCGGCCGGCCGGTTCATTACGCCGGTCACGATGCAGGCGCTGTCGGGAAACCCCGTGCATAGCGACCTGTGGGACGCAAGCGTGCCCAATAATATGGCGCACATCGAGCTATCGCGCGGCTGCGATGTAATCCTGGTCGCTCCGGCCAGCGCAGATTTCCTCGCCAAGCTTGCGCACGGCCTGTGCGACGACCTGCTGTCTACGCTGTGTCTGGCGCGCGAGTGCCCGTTGCTGGTGGCGCCGGCGATGAATCTGCAGATGTGGGGCAAGCCGGCCACCCAGCGCAACGTGAAGCAATTAAGCACAGACGGCATTGCCATTCTCGGACCCGCGAGCGGCGATCAGGCTTGTGGCGAAGTCGGCATGGGGCGCATGCTGGAGGCAGAAGAAATCTTCGAGGAAATCGAGGCTTTTTTCCAGCCGCGATTGTTGGAAGGTAAGCGCGTGCTGGTGACGGCAGGTCCGACTTTCGAGCCTATAGACACCGTGCGTAGCATCACCAACACCAGTTCCGGAAAAATGGGCTATGCGGTGGCGCGCGCTGCACGCGAAGCGGGCGCGGCAGTCACGCTGGTGAGCGGTCCCACTGCCCTGCCTGCGCCGCGAGGCCTGGAGCGCGTGGACGTTTCCACCGCGCAAGAGATGTACGACGCGGTGATGGCGCGGGTGGCGAAGGCGGACGTGTTCATCGGGGTCGCCGCGGTCGCCGATTACCGGCCCAAGGACGCCAAGCCGCACAAGATGAAAAAGGGCACAGGCGAGGTAAAGCTGGAGCTGCAGCCCAATCCCGATATCCTGGGGACCGTCGCGGCGCGTAGGCATGCGCCGTTCTGCGTCGGTTTCGCCGCGGAGACGGAGAATCTGGAAGCCTATGCCGAGGCAAAGCGCCGGCGCAAGAAAGTGCCGCTGCTTGCCGCCAACCTCGCGCAGCACGCGTTCGGCGCCGAAGACAATCAGCTGATCCTGTTCGACGACGAAGGCCGGCACGAGCTTCCCCGCGCGTCCAAGATAGCGCTCGCGCGCGCGCTCATCGGCCATATCGCCAAGCTGTTGCCAAGAAAATAGCGGGGCGTTTCAATGCGGGAAATGTCCGGGATAATCGCTGCGGCGTTCCGGCTGTTTCCTTGATTCCCTTCGAAGCTGCCAAACATGCACAAACTTGACGTCAAAATTCTCGACCCGCGCCTCAAAGGCAATCTGCCGCACTATGCCACCGCCGGCGCTGCCGGGCTGGATCTGCGCGCCTGCATCGACGCGCCGATCGAGCTTAAACCCGGCGCGACCGAACTGATTCCGAGTGGCATCGCCATCCATCTCACCGACCCAGGGCTTGCTGCCATGGTGTTGCCGCGCTCTGGGCTGGGGCACAAGCACGGCATCGTGCTCGGCAACCTCGTCGGGTTGATCGACTCAGATTACCAGGGGCAGATATTCGTGTCGCTGTGGAACCGCGGCGGCAGCGCGTTCACCCTCAATCCGCTGGAGCGAATTGCGCAATTGGTGGTGGTGCCGGTGCTGCAGGTCCAGCTCAACGCGGTCGATGATTTCGCGGCGAGCGAGCGCGGCGCCGGCGGATTCGGGAGCACCGGCAAGCACTAGCGTTCGGATTTATTCCCTGCGGAAAGGAAACAGGGGCGGCATGAGCAGGGAGCAGGGGCCCCGCTTTGCGGGGATGCGACCGGCCGCGATTGCCGCCAGCCGCCGACAGCGGCAACGTTTGAGCCACGACGATGACCCGGAGGCGGCCGCTTGCTGCGGCCTTTTTCGTCGGAGCGGCGAGCGCCTCAGCTTTCCTGCGCCACCGGCGGCGTAACCGGAGCGTCGTCGGGGAAGACGAGCCGCACCTTGTCGTCTGCATCAAGGTCGATGCTGACTTTGCCGCCGCTCACCAAGCGCCCGAACAGCAGCTCGTCGGCGAGGGCGCGACGCACCGTGTCCTGAATCAGGCGCGCCATCGGCCGCGCGCCCATGAGCGGATCGAAGCCGTGCTCGGCGAGGTGCGCCTTGAGCGCGTCGGTGAAAACCACCTCGACCTTCTTCTCGTGCAGCTGTTCCTCCAACTGCATCAGGAACTTGTCCACCACGCGCAGGATGACTTCGTGATCGAGCGCGGCGAAGGAGATGATCGCATCCAGCCGGTTCCTGAACTCGGGCGTGAACATGCGCTTGATCTCGGCGAGTTCGTCACCGGTGGTGCGCAACTGACTGAAGCCGATGCTGGTCCGGTTCAGGGCCTCGGCGCCGGCATTGGTGGTCATGATGATGACCACATTGCGGAAATCGGCCTTGCGCCCGTTGTTGTCGGTAAGCGTGCCGTGATCCATCACCTGCAACAGGATATTGAAAATATCCGGGTGGGCCTTTTCGATCTCATCCAGCAGGAGCACGCAGTGCGGCTTCTTGGTGATCGCCTCCGTCAAGAGGCCCCCCTGGTCGAAGCCGACATAGCCCGGCGGCGCGCCGATCAGGCGCGACACGGCGTGGCGTTCCATATATTCGGACATATCGAAGCGGATCAAATCGATGCCCATGCAGTACGCGAGCTGGCGCGCCACTTCGGTCTTGCCGACGCCGGTGGGGCCTGAGAACAGGAACGAGCCGATCGGCTTGGTCGGCTGACCCAAGCCGCTGCGCGCCATCTTGATCGAAGCAGCGAGCGCGTCGATGGCTTTGTCCTGGCCGAACACCACCGCTTTCAGATCGCGGTCCAGATTCCTCAGCGACTCGCGATCGTCGGAAGACACGCTCCGCGGCGGAATGCGCGCGATTTTAGCGATGATCTCCTCGATCTCGACCTTGCCCACGATTTTCTTTTGCTTGGTTTTGGGCAGGATGCGCTGCGCCGCGCCGGCCTCGTCGATGACGTCGATGGCTTTGTCCGGCAAGTGCCGGTCGTTGATGAAACGCGCCGACAACTCGGCTGCGGTGGTGAGCGCCGCCGCCGAATACTTGATGCCATGGTGCGCTTCGAAACGGCTTTTCAGCCCGCGCAGGATGGCTACGGTTTCCTCCACCGAAGGTTCGGTTACGTCGATTTTCTGGAAACGGCGCGACAGGGCGTGGTCTTTTTCAAATACGCCGCGGTACTCGTTATAGGTCGTGGCGCCGATGCACTTCAACTGCCCGGAGGAAAGCGCCGGTTTGAGCAGGTTGGAGGCGTCCAGGGTTCCGCCCGATGCGGCGCCGGCACCGATCAGCGTGTGGATCTCATCGATGAACAGGATGGCGTTGCAGTTGTCGAGCAGCTGCTTTAGCACCGCTTTTAGGCGCTGCTCGAAGTCGCCGCGGTATTTGGTTCCGGCGAGCAATGCGCCCATGTCCAGCGCGTACACCTGGCAGCGCGCCAGCACCTCGGGTACCGCGCCCTCGACGATGCGCCGCGCCAGGCCTTCGGCGATGGCGGTCTTGCCCACGCCGGCTTCGCCCACCAGCAGCGGGTTGTTCTTGCGCCGCCGGCACAGCGTCTGGATCACGCGCTCCAATTCGCGTTCGCGGCCGATCAGGGGATCGATCTTGCCCACCAGGGCCTGGGCATTCAGATTGAGGGTGTAGGTCTCGAGCGCCCCGTGGCTGGCCTGTTCGTCCTGCTGCTCTTCGGTTTGCTCCGGTTTGCTGCCTTGGGCTTGCGGCGTTTTGGTGATGCCGTGCGAAATAAAGTTGACCACGTCCAGCCGCGTGATGCCTTGCTGGTGCAGATAGTACACTGCATGCGAGTCTTTCTCGCCGAATATCGCGACGAGCACGTTGGCGCCGGTGACTTCCTTCTTGCCGGAGGACTGCACATGCAGGATGGCGCGTTGGATCACGCGCTGGAATCCGAGCGTGGGCTGCGTGTCGATCTCCTCGGTACCGGCCACGGTAGGGGTGTGCTCGGCGACAAAGCCGGAGAGGCTCTTGCGCAGTTCGTCGATGTTGGCGGCACATGCGCGCAGCACCTCCGCCGCGGTGGGATTGTCGAGCAGCGCCAGCAGCAGGTGCTCGACCGTGATGAACTCGTGGCGCTTTTGGCGAGCTTCGACAAAGGCCATGTGCAAGCTGACTTCAAGTTCCTGCGCAATCATTCAATTTCCTCCATCACGCACTGAAGCGGATGTTGATACTGACGGGCGAAGCTGCCCACCTGCTCTACCTTGGTAACCGCCACGTCCTTGGGATAGACGCCACATACGCCCACTCCTTCACGGTGCACCTTCAGCATGATTTGTGTCGCTTGTTCGCGGCTCAGACTGAAGAACGTCTGCAGTACGACGATCACGAATTCCATGGGCGTATAGTCGTCGTTCAGCAGCATAACCTTGAACAGCGGCGGTGGTTTGACCTTGGCCTTCTTCGCCTCTAAAACGGTCCCTTCGCGTCCCCGGTTCACCATACTCGCCCACCCACCTGAACACTATGCCAGATTCTGCGGCCAGTCAATTTTGACTGTAACGCGCCGCGGGGAATCCCGCCTACGGTTATATTATCGCTCGAAATTGCGCATCGCCTTTATGTAATCGTAATCGCTGTCGCGACGCGGCGCAATGCTCACTTGCGCCGCTGTCCCCGAGTCCGTTCCGGGCGGACCAGCGGCTACTTGACTTGTGTCGGCAAACTGAGTAAAAAAACGGCTGATGCTCGGCGTCGCGCGGCGCGCGGGATGCTGGTCCGAAGCCGCGTTGATCCAGGGCGTCATTAAAAGGGGGTTACCGCGCAACTTTTTTCGGATGTTTTTATGCCAACAGGTACGGTAAAGTGGTTCAACGACGCCAAGGGCTACGGTTTCATCACGCCCGACGATGGTAGCGAGGATTTGTTCGCGCACTTCTCCGCCATCCAGATGGACGGCTTTAAGACGCTCAAAGAAGGTCAGAAGGTCAAGTTCGAAGTGACCCAGGGCCCGAAAGGCAAGCAAGCCTCGAGCATCCAGTCCGCAGCCTGATTCGGCGCCTGCACGGCGCCGGACTTGATTGCGGTTACAAAACAGCCGGCAATCGGCCCGCAGTTGGGGGACGGGGCGGTTTTTTTCTTTGCGCCCGGCATGGGCGCGTTCCTGAAGGTGAAGGTCCTCCCCCGAACCGGCCATGGCGAGCAATGCGAAGCGCGATTGCGTGAAGGCGACCGAACCTGGGAAGGAAGCACGCGGCGATAGCGCGAAGCGATGATTGAGAATCGGATATAAGGCGTCGCCGAGCGGCGCGGGCGGGCAGAACATCCCGAATCTCTCGTGGCCAGGGGTTCCTTTGGCCCTCCCACCTGGACTTACATTGGTCGTAAATCCGGCGCTTGTGCGGGGAACATTCACGTGCCGCTGTCGATCGTGAAGAAATGCCGGGGTTGGATGCATCCCCGTGGTCACGTCCTGCAAATCCTGGGTCTCATTTAACTTGAGACAACGAAACTGGATAAACGGTTCCGGCTCGAGCGGCCAAGGGTGGCTCTGTCTCGTCTCGTCGACCAAGCGAATCTAGAATCTATCCGGAACACAACCGAGAACGATACTTCTAGTGAGGGGCAATAAGTGAGATAATTAGTAGATTGTGCACCGCCAAGAAAATAGCACAGGCATGAGGGTATATGCCGCATGAGCTCGCCTGCCGGTTTCTTCCGTGCGCTCTTCTATACACGGCGTAACGCGCCGATCACTGACCGACCAAACCCGAACGGAGACGAAGCAAAATGACCGAACGACTCGACCTGTTAAAGATCGCGCAGGAAGAACAAAATGGCGACCTTTTCAACTACTTGGATCACATCTACAAACGTTCCAAGGTCCAACCTAAGGGGTTCACAGATGCGATTATCTGGGAGGGTGGAAACCAGTACGGCAACGTGAAACCGGTCGCGCACGCGTTTACGGACATGTTTGCGCTCAATGGTACGTTAATGGCGCTGGACGTTCTTGGCTTGCCGTTCCTGGGCGTGCCGATGATGGCGCAGTTTCGCCATGACACGAAGCTGATATCTCTCGAGTGGTTCGGCAAGCTGGATTACACCGCACTCAAGTGGTCCACGGCCGGCGACTTCATGGTCAATGAAAACGGCAAGAAGGTCGTGGTCGCGGGCAAGTCTGCCAATGCGCCGCTGCGCACGGCGGCAGGTGTCTATTGCAATGTTCGCCCCTACGGCACGATCACCAGCGTGCGTTTCATGCCCGGCTTGCCCTATTCGCAGGACAAGAGAAAGTTTCGTGTCGACCGCGACACCGGCAACGTCCATTCGGAGATGAACACCCCTGGGGTCAGAATGGCGTATGCAGTTCGCCTGTTCCTGAAGATGGTGCATGAGACGGGCTATGTCGGACGCGTCGCAACCAAGCCGACCCAGGCCCAGGAAGATGCGGTCAATGCCGGTATCGTTCGGTGGCTGATGCAGGGCACGAAGTTCCAGCTTAAGCGCCGCTACTCGGTCGACGCCTACGAGGAACACAGGGAGAACGTCAATGCCATCGTTGCCTTGCTGCCGAAGGACTTCAAGGCCGGCATGGAGAACTGGGGCGGGGAGATCCACGAGCACATTTCCGATACCAACTTCGGCCTGCTGCTGCACGACATGATGCAGCAGCGCAATTCCATCGTCTACGCAACCGACCTCGATGGCGACCGGCTGACCGACCTGATGGCGGACGCGCCTGACGTGTTGCGCGCATGGGGGCAGAAGGTAATGGATCATGTGAAGCCCGGCATGGACATGAACAAGGTGTGGGGCGAGATGGGTTTCACCATGAAGAACGGCAAGGACATGACGAGCGTCATGTACCGCATAGAGGGAGCGCCGATTTACGAACAGACGCTTGGATCTGCTGATGCGATGCTGCTGCGCCTGCTGGCCGGCGACGAAACCGTAGGCGGGGAAAAGCAGCCCTACGATCCACGCATCCATTTTGTTCTGATCAACGAGGCTTACAAGGCGGCCAATCCGGATAATAAGGAACTGGCGCGCTGGCTCGATGCGCAGTTGGAAATTGTTGATAAGGTTTACGGCGGCAAGCGGCCCCGTTACCTCGATGCATACAATAAACTCAAGGAAGCGGTCAAGCCCTGGGGCAGCAAGTAGGCGCTGGCGCTCAAGGCGCCACGTGGCGGTATCCAGGTGACGCCCGCAACCGCGGGCGTCGTGCCTTTCGTCTCCCCAAAGCGGATGCGTGTGTCGCCGGTTCCATGGCATCCGTGATCCTCTTGAATAAACCCTACGGTGTGCTGTGCCAGTTTACCTCGGACGCCGGTCGCCCTTGCCTCAAGGATTACGTTCCGGTCCAGGGCGTCTATCCGGCAGGGCGGCTGGACACGGACAGCGAGGGGCTGCTGGTGCTCACCGCCGACGGCGCGCTGCAGGCGCGCATTACCGAGCCGCGGCACAAGCTCGCTAAGACCTATTGGGCACAGGTCGAGGGCGTGCCGGAAGAGGCGGCGCTGCAGATGCTGCGCCGGGGGCTGGATCTGGGAGATTTCATCACGCGGCCGTGCGGCGCGCGGCGGATCGACGCTCCTGAGGGCTTGTGGCCGCGCGACCCGCCAATCCGGCGGCGTATGCACATCCCTACGGCGTGGCTGGAACTGAAGCTGGAGGAGGGCAAGAACCGCCAGGTGCGACGCATGACTGCCAAGGTCGGGCACCCGACCCTGCGCCTGATCCGCTGGGCGGTGGGCCGCTGGACGCTGGAGGGCCTCGAACCCGGCCAATGGCGTGAGGCCGAGGTCCCGGATGAGGGCGGGTAGTTTGTCAACCAGCGCGCCTTCGGGTACGTTATTGCGTGTGAGATTGCAACTTTCTGGAACCCCGCCGAGTCGAATTAGGCGATTCGCAGGCAACCGGCGCCAAGCTTAGCCGCGGTGCCGGTGTTTTTGTTTCTGTCTCGGAGCGAGCATAGCCCCATGAAGCGCATATCCCGCAGTCGCTGGAAGCCGCTGGCAAATATTCGCAGCGCGATCTTCGTCGGCTTGATGTTCTGCGGCGGACCAGCCATGGCGCAGCAGCCAGAGCTTCCGACGGTCTTGCTCAATGCGGATATCTACGTGATTCTGGCGGAGGTGGCTGACACGCCCAGGACGCGTGAGATCGGGCTGATGTGGCGCAAGTCCATGCCACAGGGCGCCGGAATGCTGTTTTTGTTCGACCAGTCCGCGACCCACTGCATGTGGATGAAAAATACGCTCATCCCTCTAAGCGTCGCGTTTATCGATGAGCGCGGGCGTATCGTCAACATCGCCGACATGCAGCCGCTGACCGAAACTTCCCATTGCGCGTCGCGGCCGACGCGCTACGCCCTGGAAATGAATCTGGGCTGGTTCAAGAAGCGCGGCATTGGTGCCGGCGCGGTGATTGGCGGCCTGGAGAGATTCTCCGCTGCCACGCGCTGAGCCGCGTTAGAAATACGACGCGGCGTGGCCTGCAGCGGCCATGAAGAACAGCAGCGGGAACGTCAGTATCAGGTTCAGCCTCGATACGATGAAAGCTCGCCGGCGTGCGGCAGTCTTTTGCGTCTCGCTCGCCTGCACCAGCCCGAGTGCCTGCTTCTGCGCGGGCCACAGCAGCGCCCAGACATTGACCAGCATGATCGTGCCTAGCCAGGCGCCGATGCCTATGGCGACGTGACCTGGCCTCAGCGCAAAAGCGGCGGTGAAATTCCCGCCGAGCAGCGCCGCCCCGGTGAGCCAGGTTGCGATCGAGGCCCAGCGGAACCACGCAAGCGCGCGCGGCGTGACGTGACGATTGATGGCTGCGGCACTGCCGTCGGCAGCGGCGGATTTCAGCGCCGCCATGTGCACGAAGTTGAAGTAGTACAGCAGGCCGACCCACATGATGCCGGCCATGAAATGAAACCATCGCGCCAGCGCCGGGATGGCTTCCATGTCAGCTTGCGATCACGTAGCGCGCGATAAGATACAGCGCGAGAGTCAGTGCAAACCCGCACGCAACCGTGGCCGGCAGAGAATCCAGCGGGTTCTTCATCGCTTGTCGGCGTGCGCGTTCAGGCCGGGGCGCGCCTGCAGCGCCACATCAGCCGGCGAAGTTCTTCGCAACGAAATCCCAGTTCACCAGGTTCCAGAACGATTCCACGTATTTGGGCCGGGCGTTGCGATAGTCGATGTAATAGGCGTGCTCCCACACATCGCAGGTCATGAGCGGCTGGTCTGCTCCGCTCAGCGGCGTGGCGGCGTTGCTGGTGTTGGCGATGTCGACCGAACCGTCGGCCTTTTTCACCAGCCAGGTCCACCCCGAGCCGAAATTGCCCACCGCCGACTTGGAGAAAGCCTCCTTGAACGCGGCGAACGAACTCCATTTCTTGTCGATCGCAGCAGCAAGCGCTCCGGCGGGTGCGTTGCCCCCCTTGGGCGACAGGCAGTTCCAGTAGAAGCTATGGTTCCACACCTGGGCCGCATTGTTGAAAATGCCACCCGAAGCTTTCCGGATGATGTCCTCGAGGCTCGCGTTTTCGAATTCCGTGCCCTTGATGAGGTTGTTCAGATTGGTGACGTAGGCCTGATGGTGCTTACCGTAATGGAATTCCAGCGTTTCTTTGGAGATATGCGGCTGCAATGCATCCATCGCGTAAGGCAGCGGCGGCAGTTTATGTTCCATTCTGGATTCTCCTTGTCTGTTTGTCGCGAACACGCGGTCTAAGATTGTAGGCGATAAGCACCGTCGGTGGCAACGAAGTCCGCGGTATCAAAGGGGTTTCTCGACGCGGACCGTGGCTACGCCGCGCGCGAACGTCAGTTCCAAGGGGTCGCCGGGACGCAGGCCGGCGCTCGTGCCCACCACGCTGCCGTCCGGCCTGCGCGCGATCGCGTAGCCGCGCTCGAGCACCGCGGCCGGATTCAGATGGGCGAGGCCCAGAGAAAGACGCGCCAGGTCTTCCGCGCGCGCGCTCAGTCCTTGCGAGGCAGCGCGGCGGAGCGCGGTTTCCAGCTGCTCGATATTGTTCTGGAGCGCGTCCAGCTTCGGCATAGCCATGGCGAGCCTGTGCGCCGCCTGTGCGAGACGCCACTCCGCATTGCGCGCGCATAACGCAAGCGCCGCGGCCAGGCGCACGCGCGCCGCGCCCAGGCGCGCGGCACTTGCGGCGAGGCGATCCGCCGGGCTCTGCAGGCGCCCCGCCAGGGTATCCACGCGCTGCGCCCGTATGTCGAGTGCGAGCTGCATTTGCCGCTGCAGCGACTGCCTTTGCCGGCGCAGTTCGGCGAGCAGATCCGCGCGCGCCGGCGCCGCCAGTTCCGCCGCGGCTGTGGGTGTTGCGGCGCGCCTGTCGGCCACGAACTCGGCGATGGTGAAGTCGGTCTCGTGTCCGATCCCGGTCAGGACTGGGATCGGACACGCATGTATCGCGCGCGCCAATCGTTCGTCGTTGAACGCCCACAAGTCCTCGATTGAGCCGCCGCCGCGGCACAGAATCAAAACATCGCATTCGTTGCGTTTTGCTGCTGTGGCGACGGCCGCAGTGAGTTGCTGCGCGGCCGCTTCCCCTTGTACCTGCACCGGGTAGACGATGATCGGAATGGAGGGATTGCGCCGCGCGAGCGTGGTGAGCACATCGCGCAAGGCCGCGGCCTGCGGCGAGGTGACGATGCCTATGCGTCGCGGATAGAGCGGCAGCGGTTTCTTGTGCACGGCATCGAACAGGCCTTCCTTGTCGAGCTTGTCGCGCAGCCTGAGGAAGGCTTCGAACAGCGCTCCCTGGCCGGCACGGCGCATGGCCTCCACGTTGAGCTGGAAATCACCGCGTGCTTCATACAAAGTGACCAGCGCACGCACTTCCACCCTGAGTCCTTCGCGCGGTTCCCAGTCCAGATATTGGCCCCGGTTGCGAAACATTACGCAGCGCACCTGCGACAATTCATCCTTGAGCGAGAAATACAGGTGGCCCGATTTGGCGCGTACGCAATTGGATATTTCGCCTGCCACCCACAACAGCGGATAACGATGTTCGAGCAGATCGCGCACGCTTCGCGCAAGCGCGGAAACGCTGAGAATCTCCCCGGGGAGAGGGCTGGAAAGCCGCGTCAAATCTGGCTCTGAAGGCATGTGCGGAGTTTACACTATCCACAGCAAGGCCTTACGCGCGGCCTGCTCGCTTTATAAGCAAATGGCCTCCGTCTCAGGCGCCAATAACATGCTGTTTTTTATACGTAAAAGACCCGGTTCAATTTATAGGCAATCGCAAAAAAGTCTTTTGTGCACTTCACTTATGTCGCTTTTCTCCAAGCTATCCACAACTTTACCCACACGATTTGTGTATAAGCTTGGTGCACCGCTAAGCGAGGCGCGCGCCGTAGCAAACACTGGCCGTGGTACAAGCTATGCAGAACGGTGCAATGCGCTAAGGATGCTACGCGGGAGATGCGATTGGGTCTGCGCAAGCCGGCGTGTAAGCCTTGCCGAAAGGTCCGCCAGAAGCTAAAGTGACGCCGGTAAAAATATTTTTCGGAGAGTCAATTGTTTGCGCTGATCACTGCTGCGGGCTGGCCTATTTATCCGCTGTTGCTCGCTTCGATTATTGCGGTGGCCCTGATCATCGAGCGGCTGATGATGTTGCGCAAAGAAAAAATAGTGCCCGCCGAGCTTCTCGGTAAGGTGGTCAACGCCTATCGGCAGCAGGGTGTGAATCCGCGCATGCTGGACCAACTCGCCAAGGATTCCCCGCTCGGGCAGGTGCTGGCTGCCGGTCTGAGAAACCACCAGAGCCCGCGCCACGTCATGAAGGAAGCCATCGAAGAGGCGGGGCATGCCGTGTCACACGAGCTGGAGCGCTACCTTACCACCCTGGGCACACTGGCGACCATTGCGCCCCTGATGGGTTTGTTCGGCACCGTGGTGGGCATGATCGAAATCTTCGGTTCGCAAGCGCCTTCTGGCGCCAATCCCCAGGTGCTTGCGCACGGAATATCGGTGGCGCTGTATAACACCGCGCTTGGCCTGGTGATTGCGATTCCGGCGATGATCTTCTACCGCCATTTCCGCGCCAAAGTCGAGAGCTTTCTGGTGGACATGGAGCAGCAGGCGAGCAGGCTGGTCGACCTGATACACGGCGAGCGTCTGGACTTCGATTCCGCCAAGCCGCAGCAGTTTCAGGAAAAAGTATGAATTTCCAGCGGTTCCATACCAGGGAAAACCTGGAGATCAATCTGATCCCGCTGATAGATGTGCTGTTGGTGATCCTGATTTTCCTGATGATCACTACCACTTATTCGAAATATGCCGAAATGCAGATCAACTTGCCTACCGCCAATGCGCAAAAGCTGCTGGAGCGGCCCAATGAAATCACTGTCACGGTCAATGCCGGCGGGCAGTACACCATCAACCGCCGGCCGGTGGTATTCCATGACGCAACCGAGTTTTCGGATGAGATGCGTCGGGCCGCGGGCGAACTCAAGGATCCGGTGGTGGTGATCAGCGCCGACGCCAATGCTACTCACCAGGCTGTGATCAACATCATGGAAGCGTCCAGGCTGGCCGGCTACGGCCATATTTCCTTCGCCACGCAGATGCGGACCCAGACCAAATAACCCGTTGCAGCGATTCTCGCCGGGGAGTGCACGAAGTGGGAGCAAGCTTTCCGGAACAGCACTGGTATCGCCTGAGCGCGCTGTCGCTCGCCTTGTGGCCGGTGAGCCTGCTGTATCGGCTGCTGGTGGCGTTGCGGCGGTTTGCCTACCGCAGCGGCGCCCTGCCGACGGTCAGATTGCCGGTGGCGGTGATCGTGGTAGGCAACGTCGTCGTGGGCGGCACAGGCAAGACACCGCTGGTTCTATGGCTGGCGGCGATGCTGCAAAAAAACGGCCGCAAGCCTGGCATCGTCAGCCGCGGATACCGCAGCAGCGCCGCGGCGCCGATGGAGGTCGCCGCCGCCAGCCCGGTGGATCTGGTGGGCGACGAGCCGCTGCTGCTGGCGCGCGCCAGCGGCTGTCCGGTATGGATAGGCCGCGACCGCGTCGCAGCCGCGCTGGGCCTGCTCGCCGCTCATCCCGACTGCGACGTGCTGCTGCTCGACGACGGACTGCAGCACTACCGCCTCGCGCGCGACATCGAGATCGCGGTAGAGGACGAGCGCCGCGCCGGCAACGGATTGCTGTTGCCCGCTGGGCCCTTGCGCGAGCCGGCAACGCGCAGGGTCGATGCCTGGGTGGTCAACTCGGCACCGCCCGCAGGTCACAAGCCCGCGTTCCGGATGGATCTGCGCGGCGACAGCTTCCACTGCCTGGCCGCTCCGCGGGAACGCTTGCCGGCAGCGGCGTTCCTGCGCAAGAAGCTGCATGCCGTTGCCGGCATCGGCAATCCAAAGCGCTTTTTCGACCAACTGGCGCGCCTCGATTTGACCACGGTGAATCATGCCTTTCCCGATCATCACGCTTATACCGCGAGCGATCTCGACTACGGCGATTGCGAAGCGCTGCTTATGACTGAGAAGGATGCGGTAAAATGCGAAGCGTTTGCGCGCGGGCACTGGTACGCGCTGCAGGTCGAGGCCGAGCTGGCCCCGGCGTTTATCGATTTCATCCTGGCGAAGCTAAATGGACTCAAGACTGCTTGATATCCTGGTGTGCCCGATTTGCAAGGGGCCCTTGCTTTATCGCAAGACCGAACAGGAACTCGTGTGCAAGGCCGACCGGCTGGCATTCCACATCCGCGATGGCATTCCGGTGATGCTGGAGGACGAGGCGCGCAAACTCGATCCGGCCGAGGAAATCGAGTAGTGCCGTTGATCCGGACAAGCCCTCGCAGCGGCTGCCTGCGGCCACGACCAAGGTACTAGCTGCGGGGAACGCCGGAGACGGTCTGGGCTTGCAGGGGTGCCTCCGCGCCCTGCGTGCCGGGAGTCGCGACA
Source organism: uncultured Enterobacteriaceae bacterium (assembly GCA_964601155.1). GTDB lineage: Bacteria > Pseudomonadota > Gammaproteobacteria > Burkholderiales > SG8-39 > 2-12-FULL-64-23. Next base: position 2,376 of record CAZRMO010000079.1, on the reverse strand, counting down.
TCAAATGATCACCCTTCGCCAACTCACGCTCGCGCGCGGCAGCAAGCCGCTGCTCGAAGCCGTTGACCTTACCTTGCACGCCGGCCAGAAGATCGGCGTGGTGGGGCCGAACGGCTGCGGCAAATCGAGCCTGTTCGCGCTTTTGCTGGGCGAGTTGCACCAGGAAGCGGGCGACCTCGAACTGCCAGGAAAGCTCACAGTCGCCCACGTGGCGCAGGAAATTCCGGCGAGCATGCAGGCGGCGATCGAGTTCGTCATCGACGGCGACGCGCCCTTGCGCGCGCTCGAACAGGAGCTGGCGCGAGCGCACGAACAGGATGACGGCGAGCGCCTCGCTGTGCTGTACGAAGCATTCGAGCACGCCGGCGGCTATGCCGCGCGCAGCCGTGCCGCCAGCCTGATGCACGGACTCGGCTTCGCCGCCGGCGAAATAGAGCAGGCGGTGGATGCTTTCTCCGGCGGCTGGCGCATGCGCCTGAAGCTTGCCCGCGCGCTCATGTGCCGCTCCGACCTGCTGCTGCTCGACGAGCCCACCAACCACCTCGATCTGGATGCGGTGATCTGGCTCGAGCAATGGCTGCGCGATTACGCCGGCACGCTGCTCGCGATATCGCACGACCGCGATTTCCTCGACGGTACGGTCGGGCATATCCTCGCCATAGAACAGCGCAAGGTGAAGTTGTACACGGGGAACTACTCGGCGTTCGAGGAGCAGCGCGCGATGCAGCTCGCGCAGCAGCAGGCGGCGTACCAAAAACAGCAGCGCGAGATTGCGCATCTGCACTCCTACGTTGAGCGCTTTCGCGCCAAGGCCACCAAGGCGCGCCAGGCGCAGAGCCGGCTTAAGGCGCTGGCGCGGATGGAAGTCATCTCCCCGGCGCACGTGGATACGCCGTTCGACTTTCGCATGCGCGAGCCGCTGGCCGGTCCCGATCCGCTGCTCACGCTGGAGGACGCCGCCGCCGGCTATGACGGGCGCACCGTGCTCGCCGACGTCAAGTTTGCGATTGCGGCAGGCGCGCGCATCGGTCTTCTCGGGCGCAACGGCGCGGGCAAATCGACCCTGATCAAGCTCATGGCCGGTACGCTTGCGCCGCTCTCGGGCAGCAGGCTGGAAGGCAAGGGCCTGGCCATCGGCTATTTCGCACAGCACCAGATCGAAGTACTACGGCCGGACGAATCGCCCCTGCAGCATCTGCGGCGAATCGATGCGCGTACGCGCGAGCAGGAATTGCGCGATTTCCTCGGCGGCTTCGATTTTCGCGGCGACATGGCGCTAGAACGCATCGCGCCGTTTTCCGGCGGCGAGAAGGCCAGGCTTGCGCTTGCGCTGTTGGTGTGGCAGCGCCCCAACCTGCTGCTGCTGGACGAACCCACCAATCACCTGGATCTGGAAATGCGCCAGGCACTCACGCTAGCGCTGCAGGAATACGAGGGTGCGATCGTGCTCGTGTCGCATGACCGGCACCTGCTGCGCACAACCGCCGACAGCCTGTGGCTGGTGGCGAATGGCGTGGTGCAGCCCTTCGACGGAGATTTGGATGATTACCGCGACTGGCTGCGCCAGCGCGAGGCGGGCGGCGTAGCCAGCGAGCCGGCGGGGTCGACGCGCAAGCAGCGCAAGCGCGACGAAGCCGAGGCGCGCAACCAGCGCTTTGCGCAGAAGCGGCCGCTCGCATTGCGCCTGGCCAAGCTGGAGCGACGCATGGGCGAGCTCGAGCGCGAGCGCTCGCTGTTGGGCAAATGGCTGGGTGACCCGGAAAGCTATGCCGATGCCAACAAGTTCAAGTCGGAGCTGGTGCGTGAAGGGAAACTTGCCGCCGAACTGACCAAGACTGAAGAAGAATGGCTGGCGCTGCAGGCGGAATTGGAGACGCTGGACTAGTTCACCGTCTTCGGCGCGACTGCGCCATCTGCACCGGCGGGAGCGTGGAGCGCCGGTATTTCCAGTGAGATATCCCAGTCGGACTTGGCTACGGCGACTTGCAGCAGCTTGCACAAAGAATGCAGCAGGCGGTTATCCAGGGTCAGGTGTATGCCCTGGCCCTGCTGCGGTAGCAGTCCCAATACCTGGTTGCCGCGGTCGTCCTGCTTGGCTTGAATGCGCGCCACCAGGATGGGCTCCGCACCCAGCGGCATCTCGCGCGGCGCTTCCTTGAAGGTGTCGGCGAAATTGGCCTGACGCAGCGCCACTTCGTGCTGCATGCCGACAAGGGCATCGCGCGCCTGCGGATTGCTCTGCAGCGCTATTTCCGGCGAGGAGCGCAGCATTTGCAGCAACAGCGGCCATAGCAGCCGCAGTGCCCGCCGTGTCAGCCACAGGCGTACCTCGACCTGGTTATCGGTGCTCACGCGCAGCAGCAGGCGGTCCTGTTC
>CAZRMO010000078.1:0-17982 GCA_964601155.1 uncultured Enterobacteriaceae bacterium | reverse complement strand
CCACCGCCGGCATCACCGGCAGCAGCGGCCCCTGGCCGACCTCCTTCGCGCCGAAGGGGCAGTTCGGATCCGGATCCTCGACCAGGAATACCTCGACCTCGGGCATGTCGAGCGAGGTGATGCTCTTGTATTCGAGCATCGACGGTATCTTGTGCACCAGCGCATTGGAGAGCTTGGCCGGCAGGCGCCGGAATATCTGCTCTTCCATCAAGGCTTCGCCCAGGCCCATGTAGATGCCGCCTATGACCTGACCGCGCGCAAGCGTCGGGTTCAGCGCGCGTCCGATGTCGTGCGCTACCCAGATCTTGGGTACGGTGATCCAGCCGGTATGCTCGTCGACCTCCACCTCGACCACGCAGGCGGAGTAGGAGTATGCCGGCGACGGCCCCACGCCCGCGGCCTTGAACTTGCCCGGCGGCTTCGGCGGAGTGTACGAGCCCACAGTGCCCAAGGTGCCGAACTTGGTTTCGGCGTAGACCACCGCCTCGGCGAAGCTCATGCTCTTGTTGGCGTCGCCCGCAGCGAACACGCGGCCGCGCGAAAGCACGACGCTCTCGGGCAGGACTTCGAGCTGTTCGGCGGCCGCGGTGACCAGCATTTCGCGCGCGCGCCCTGCGGCCTGCAGCGCCGCATTTCCCATCATGATGGTGACCCGGCTCGAGTACGAGCCCAGGTCGATCGGGGTGATGCCGGTATCGCCGGTGATGCAGCGCACCTCCTTGGTGCTGATGCCCAGGGTTTCCGCCACGATCGCGGAGAGCACGTCGTCCGAACCCTGGCCGACCTCGGTCGCGCCGCAGAACACCGTCACCTGTCCGCTGCGGTCCAGGCTCAGCTGCACGCCCGAATGCGGCATCTTGTTCCAGTAGATCGACACGCCGGCGCCGGTCATGTAGGAACTGCAGGCGATGCCGACGCCGCGGCCTTGGGGCAGCTTGCCGTGCTTTTGCTTCCAGCCCGAGCCCGCGACCACCTGCCGGATGCATTCCGCGAGGCCGTTGCTGCCGATCTTGAGCCAGCTCGCGGTCAGCGAATTGGATTTTGTGACCATGTTGAGGCGCAGCTCCGCCGGATCCAGCTTGAGTTTTTCGGCGATCTTGTCCAGCTGCACTTCCTGGCCGAAACGCGGCTGCGGCGTGCCATGGCCGCGCTTGGGGCCGCAGGCGGGCTTGTTGGTGAACACCCTGCAGGCGTCGAACTTGAAGCGCGGCAGCTCATAGGTAAGCGGCGTGAGCACGCCGGTGTAGAAAGTGCTCGCCGGTCCGTGCGAGCCGTAGGCGCCGCCGTCCAGCAGCGTTTGCAGGTGCATGCCGGTGAGCTTGCCTTCCTTGGTCACGCCGGTGCGGAACTTCATCAGCACCGGGTGACGGCCGCGGTGCAGGTAGAACACTTCTTCGCGCGTGAGGCAGATCTTCACCGGACGGCCTAGCATGAGCGCCGCCTTGGACACCACGAATTCGTGGCCCGCCGGGTCGCACTTGCCGCCGAAGCCGCCGCCGTTGTCGCAGGCGATCACGCGAATGTGCGCGGCCGACATCTGCAGCACGCGCGCGAGCTGGCGGTGCAGATAATGCGGGTCCTGCGTGCTCGTCCATAGCGTCAGCTTGCCGTCGCCCTCGTTTTTTGCGAGCGAGGCGTGCTGCTCCATCGCCATGTGGTTGTCGCCTTCGTAGAAGAAGATGTCCTCGAATATGTGGTCCGCCTTCTCCAGCGCCTCGGCTACGTCGCCGAACTCGAACGCCTGATTGCGATGGATGTTGCCTACGTCGGTATAGTCGTGGATGCGCGCCTCCGGCTGCGCCAGCGCTTCCTCGGGCGTGGCGATGGTCGGCAGCGATTTGTATTTCACTTCGATCAGCGCCAGCGCCTCGGCAGCCGTCTGCTCGTCCTTCGCCACCACCGCGGCCACCGGATCGCCGACATAGCGCACGTGTTCCGGCGCGAGCGGATATTCGTCCTGCGCCACCGGCATGATGCCGAAGGGAACCGGAAAATCCTTGCCGGTCAGCACCAGGTGCACGCCCGGATAGGCGCTCGCCCGCGCGATGTCCATGGACTCGATCAGCGCATGCGGATGGGACGAGCGCAGCAGTTTCATGTGCAGCATGCGCGGCAGCTTCAGGTCGTCTGCGTAGCGCAGCTGCCCCGTTACCTTGTCGCGGCCGTCGACGCGGCGCCGCGGATGGCCGATGACATCCAGCTTTTTCCCGGTACTCATACTGCCTCCTCCGATCTCGTTTCGTGGTTCAAGACGGCCCGCTGTCGGAGGCCGGCGGCATTCGCGGCCGGTCGCATCCCCGCTGGGGGTGGTGGCCGGCGATGTGGAGCAGGGGCCCCATCGATAGATGGGGATGCGACCGGAGCCCGGCCACACAGGGCCGCCGTCCACCTTTGGCCGCCTACGAGGTCAGATCCCCGGCTCGCGCCGGGGCCCCTCTTCCGCTCTTCGGCGGCCCCCTGCTTCCTGCTCATGCCTTCACTCCCCGTTCGCGGATGGTGCGCGCGGCCTCGGCCACCGAATCGACGATCTGCTGGTAGCCGGTGCAGCGGCACAGGTTGCCCGACAAGGCTTCCTTGATGCGCTCGCGGCTGGGATCGGGCTCCTTGTCGAGCAGGCCCTTCGCCGTCATCAGGACACCCGGAGTGCAGTAGCCGCACTGCGAACCGCCATGGTCGGAAAATGCCGCCTGCAGCGGATGCAGTTCCGGACCTTCGGCCAAGCCCTCGATGGTTTCGATCGAAGCGCCGTCGCACTCGATCGCCAGCTTGAGGCAGGACAAGAGCGGCTCGCCGTCGACCAGGACGGCGCAGGCGCCGCATTCGCCCAGCTCGCAGCCGTGCTTGGTGCCGGTGAGGTCGAGATCCTCGCGCAGCACTTCGAGCAGGGTCTTGTAGGGCGCGAACGAGACTTCAACCGATTCGCCGTTCACGCGCAGCGTGATATGGGCGTTGGCTTGATCGATTTTCTTCAGCACGGCATTCATTTGCTACCTCCGGAAATGGCCCGCATGGGCCCGGTGGAAACTGCGTCAGGTGCGGCGGCAATCCCGCGCACCAGGTAATCGGCCAGCCCGTCCGCGATCGAAGTGACGCTCTGCGCGCCGTCGGGCCGGTACCAGCGCGAAGTCCAATTGAGCGCCCCGAGGATCGCGCGCGCGACCAGCGCGCTGTCGCAGGGCGCGAATTCGCCGCGCTTGACACCCTTGGCGATGAGCGCGCGCACCGCCTGCTCGTATTTGTCGCGCTTTTCGATGATGGAACGGCGCAATTCCTCCGCCAGCATGTCGATTTCCAGGTGCGCGGTCGCGCCCTCGAGCTCTTCCAGGGTGTAATGCAGATGGGCGCGGATCACCGCGCGCAGCTGCTCGGCGATCGGAAGGGTCGACGCGCGTGCAGCTTCCGCGGCCTCCAGCATGCGGTCCACGGTGCGATCCTGGCAGAAGAACAGGAGTTCGTCCTTGCCGGCGAAATAGTAATAGAGATTGCCCGGCGACAGGTCCGCCTCTGCGGCGATGTCGCGCATGCCGGCGGCGGCGACGCCGCTGCGGCGGAATACCCGTGCCGCGGCGCGCAGGATGTCCAGACGCCGCGCCTCGCTCTTGCGCCGCATGCGCTCGGAAGCTGCTTTATTGGAACCGGCATTCAAATTTTGAACCATGGTTCAAATATTATGCCGGTCGTGGGCGAATTGCAAGCGGATTCGCGCGCGAAGGCGGCCGCGAAGCGGCGTTTGACTATCCCTGCGATGAATACCCGCCGTCGACCGCGATCGTGGCGCCGGTGACGAAATCCGCCGCGCTGCTGGCGAGAAACACGGCGATGCCGGCGAAGTCCGACGGGTCTCCCCAGCGGCCCGCGGGGGTGCGCGCGAGCACGCGCTCGTGCAGGCCGGGGACGTCCTTGCGCGCCTGGCGCGTGAGGTCCGTGTCTATCCATCCGGGCAGCACCGCATTCACCTGGATATTGTCCTTGGCCCAGGCGCTCGCGAGCGACTTGGTCAGCTGCACCATGCCGCCTTTGCTCGCGCCATAGGGCCCGGCGAATGCGGCGCCGAAGATCGACAGCATGGAACCGATGTTGATGATCTTGCCGCCGCCCGCCTGCAGCATCGCCGGGTAGGCGGCCTGGCTGCACAGGAAAGCGCTGGTGAGGTTGGTGTCGAGCACGGATTTCCATTCTTCCGGCGTGTAGTCCTGCGGTTGCTTGCGGATGTTGGTGCCGGCGTTGTTGACGAGTATGTCCAGCCGGCCGAATCGATGCAGCGCAGCCTCGACCAGCGCGCGGCATGCGTCCTGCCCGGTCACGTCGGCCTCCACCGCCGTGGCCTGCGCGCCCAGCGCCTGCAGGGCCTTCACCGCGGCGGCATTCTTGGCCGCGTTGCGTCCGGCGAGCACCAGCGCCGCTCCGGCTTGCGCCAAGCCGGTGGCCATGCCCAGGCCGATGCCGCCGTTTCCGCCGGTGACGATGGCTACCTTCCCATTCAGTTGCATATCCATTTGACTCCTCCCTATGTTTGGTACGGACAGCGCTGTCCCTCTGGTTCCCCCGGCGCCGTCGGTCGGGTGCGCATCGAATCAGCGCGCCAGCCGTGGCGCCACCAGCAGCAGCGCCAAACCCGGCGTTGGCGCCTGCGCTAGCGCCGGCTGCCTAGTCGCCTAGTCGCCTAGTCGAATAGGCTCAGCACCTGGCCCTCGTCCGGTCTCGCGCGCCCCGCCAGCACTTCGAGGTACACGCGCTCGACCGCCGCGGGACCGCGCCCGTGGATCACCTGCATCCACGCGCCTGCGGCACCGAGGAACGCCAGCCACGCCTCGGCCAGGCGCCGCTGCAGCTCGGCCGGTCCCCAGTCCTGCGCGCGCTTCTTGATCTGCGCCGGGGCGAAGAACAGCGTCGGCCGCGGCCCGGGCAGCCGGCCCGCGCTACCCAGCGCATCCCAGTGCGTGCCGCCCACGGAGCAGCTGTATTTCATGCTGTCGCCGAAGCGATGATGCAGCGCGGCGCGCAGCGCCGCGTCGCCCGCCATGTCGACGTACACCAGCGCAAGCTCGGCGGGCAGCGAATCGATCTGGTCGTAAGCGATCACGCGATCGTAACAGCCGAGGCGCTCGACGAAGGCGATATTGCCGGACGAAGTCAGGCCGATCACTTCGCAGCGTTCGCCCGCCTTGCCGCGGCGCGCGAGCTGGAATGCGGTGCCGTAGGCGGTCTTGCTCGACGCGCTCGAAAGCAGCACGGCGCGCGCGCCGAAAAATCCGTTGTCGGCGAGGAAATCGTCGATCAGGAACGAGGTTACGAACAGCGGCTTGAGCAGCATCTGCTCGTCCTCGCGGCTCGCGTCGTAGCCTGGGTCGGTCGCAGTGCGCAGGTACTGGTTATACACCTGGTGCAGCGCCTTGCGGTGCGCCGCGCCGTCGGAAAATCCGGCGTCGCTCGCGCGCTCCGGCTGCAGCACGACATGGGTCGACATCGGAAAGTAGCCGTAGAAACGCTCGCCCGGCTTCACCGCCTCGTGCCTGGAAGCGATGACGTCGCCGAAGCCCCATACCGGAATGCGGCCCCAGCCCTCCGGCGCGGGAAAGAAGTTCCAATAGGACATGGCCTCGCCGAAGGCGGCGTAGGTGACGTTGTTCGAGGTGAGCGCGAATTTGTCGATGCGCATCAACACCTGCCCCGGCGGCAGTTCCTGCGCCGCGGGCGCCGCAACCAGCTTGCAGCTGTGCAAGTCGTCGCGCCGGACGATGAAATCCAGAGCCTTTGTCCCGCCTGCGCTGCCGCTCATCGCTTTGTCCTTTTGGCCTTCTTGTCTTTGCCGGCGGTTTCGTCCTCGCCGCGGTAGATTGCGCCACAGGTGCAGGTCTCGTGCACTACGACTTGTGCCAGCAGCGGCAGCGCGGGCTTGAGCCTGGTCCATATCCACTGCGCCAGATGCTCGCTGGTCGGGTTCTCCAGCCCCGGCACCTCGTTCAGGTAGCGGTGGTCGAGCTGCTCGTGCAGCGGCCGGAACACGGCCGAAATATCGGCGAAGTCCTGCACCCAGCCTATGCGCGCATCGACCGGCCCGCGCACGTGGATTTCGACGCGGAACGAATGGCCGTGGATGCGTGCGCACTTGTGCCCGGGCGGCACGTTGGGCAGCCGGTGCGCGGATTCGAGGGTGAATGCCTTCCAGATTTCCATCAGCGGATTCCTATCAGTTTGTGGGTCTGCAGCGACAGGCGCCAGCCGGGATGCGCGAGGCAGTACTCGGTCGCCAGGCGCGTGTTGCGCGCCTTGTCCGGGCCGTCCATGGGCTGCAGAAAGAAGTGCCGAAATTCGAGCTGCGCGTAGCGTTCCGGTTCGGCGCCGGGCTGCGGATAGACCAGTTTCAGTTCGTCGCCGCGCCTTAATTGGAGCGGCGCGCCGGCTTTCGGACTCACCGTCAGCCACAGCTCGCCCGCGGGCGGAACCAGCGTGCCATTGGTTTCCACCGCGACCATGAATCCGCGGGTGCGCAGGGCCGCAACCAGGGCCGTATCGAGCTGCAGCAGCGGCTCGCCGCCGGTGCAGACGACAAAGCGCTGCGCCACGTTTTGAGCAGGCCACGCAGCGTTTACCGCATTTGCAAGCGCCTCAGGCGTCTCGAACTTGCCGCCGCCATCACCGTCGGTGCCGACGAACTCGGTGTCGCAGAAGCGGCACACCGCTTCGGCACGGTCCGACTCGCGTCCCGACCACAGGTTGCAGCCGGCAAAGCGCAGGAACACGGCGGGCCGGCCCGTGTTGGCGCCTTCACCCTGCAGCGTGTAGAAGATTTCCCTGACCGAGTAGCTCATTGCGACGCGTCTTGCAAAAATGCCGAGCATACTACGCCTGTCGCACGCGTTTCGACGAAGAAACCGTACGCCGGCCTGCCGCGGCGGGGGAGGGCCGCCGCCTGCTACCAGAGCCAGAGCAGCGGTATCAGGCCCAATGCGGCCAAGCACAGCAGGAACAACAAGCTCTGCCTGCCGGTTTGGCGGGGCGACAAGGCGTAGGCATATACGCCCTTGACGACATTGTTACTGGCGGCGGCGATCACGATCCCGGCCGAGGCCACCTGCAACAGGGCTGGCGTGGAAGCCGACTGCGTCAGGCCGAGGATGAACGGATCCACATCGGTGACGCCCATGACGGCGGCAAGCGCATAGACGCCTGTCGCCCCCAGGTACTCGATGGCCAGGCGCGTTGCCACCAGCATGAACAGAAACAACAGCGCAAACAGAAGCGCCGCACTCAATTCGAGCGGATTCTTGGGCTCGAACTCGCGCACCAGTTTCGCCGCATTTTCGTTTCCGCTGCGGGACCACAGCCATCCGGCGCCGATCGCAAGCACCCCCAGCAGCAGAAAGGACGGCGCCAGCCGGTTCATCAGTCCTAGATTGAACAGCGCCAGCAACACCGTCAGACGCAGATACATCATGCCCGAGGCGATCAGGATGCCGCCCGCAAACAGGCGGGGCTGCAGTTCGCGCGTCGACCGCCGCGCGAGGACCACGGTCGTCACCGTCGACGAATACGCACCGCCGAGCAGTGCCGCCAGGATGATGCCGCCTTGACTTTTGGTCAGCCGCTGCAGCACATAGCTGCCATACGAAACCGCGCTCACCGCCACGACCACCAGCCAGGTTTTGAACGGGTTGATCAGGAACGGGCCGATCTGCTCGTTCGGCAGCAGCGGCAGAATCACCGCCGAAAGCAGCAGGAATTTGGCAAACGTAAGGATGTCCGTGGTCTGGATGCGCTGCGCCATATCTTCCAGGTGGACTTTCAGCTCCAGCAACACGATGCTGGCCACGGTCAGCGTGGTGGCGACCCATAACATCTCGTGATAGACCAGAGCGCCGACCAGATAGGTGGCGAGACCCGACATCTCGGAGGTGATACCGGAGAATCCGGAGGCGGCGAGCTTATGCCAGTAAGACATCAGCAGGAACGCCCCAACCACGGCAAACCCTAAAGCCTGCGGCAGGGCTGCGCCGCCGGACAGCACACCCATCGCGTAACCGATCAGTCCGATAAGCGGAAAAGTGCGCACCCCGCCAAATGCGACGCGGTCATCGGAGGCCTTGCGTTCCTCCCGCTCCAGCCCGATGAGAAAGGACAGGAACAGCACGACCAGGATATGCGTTCCCTCGGGAGGCAGCCAGGCAATGTATTTCATCGCGTGTCCGGGTTTGTCGGCGTTCGGCACATGAGCACGGCTCGCGACCCCTGGCTGGCCGCGGCGACTACGCGGTCTTCTCCTCGGCCAGGCCCAGCTCCTGCTTCATCTGCTCGCGCATCAGGAACTTCTGAATCTTGCCGGTGATGGTCATCGGAAAGCTCTCGACGAAGCGGATGTAGCGCGGCACCTTGTAGTGGGCGATCTGGCCCTTGCAGAAGTCGCGGATCTCCTCCTCGGTCGCTTGCACTCCGGCGCGCGGAATGATCAATGCGCACAGCTCCTCGCCGTATTTGCGGTCGGGCACGCCGACCACCTGCACATCCTGAATCTTGGGATGGCGGTAAAGGAATTCCTCGATCTCGCGCGGGTAGACGTTCTCGCCGCCGCGAATCACCATGTCTTTCAGGCGGCCGACAATGTTGCAGTAGCCGGCGGCATCGATGGTCGCCAGGTCTCCGGTGTGCATCCAACCGGCGGCATCGATCGCCTCGCGCGTGCGCTCCACGTCATCCCAGTAACTCAGCATCACCGAGTAGCCGCGCGTCAGCAGTTCGCCGGTGACGCCGCGCGGGACGATGCGTCCTTCGGTATCCACGACCTTCACCTCGACGTGCGGCTGGATGCGGCCGACGGTGGACACGCGCAGCTCGAGCGGGTCGTCCACCGAGCTTTGAAAGGACACCGGCGAGGTTTCGGTCATGCCGTAGGCGATGGTCACCTCGCCCATGTGCATCTGCGCGACAACCCGCTTCATCACCTCCACCGGACAGGGGCTTCCGGCCATGATGCCGGTGCGCAGCCGCGACAGGTCGAAGCGCGCGAACTCGGGATGGTCGAGCATCGCGATGAACATCGTCGGCACCCCGTGCAGCCCGGTGCAGCGCTCCGCTTCGACGGTTTCCAGCGTCGCCAGCGGATCGAAGCCTTCGCCCGGGAAAACCATCGCCGCGCCGTGCGTCAGGCAAGCCAGGTTGCCCAGTACCATGCCGAAGCAGTGGTACAGGGGCACCGGTATGCACAGCCTGTCCTCCGGCGTCAGGCGCATGGCCTCGCCGATGAAATAGCCGTTGTTGAGAATGTTGTGGTGCGACAAGGTCGCGCCCTTGGGCGCGCCGGTGGTGCCGGAGGTGAACTGCACGTTGATCGGGTCGTCGAATTGCAGCAGTTTCCCGAGCGCCTGCAGATGCTCCAGTTCCGCGGCGCTTGGCGGCTGCATCAGCGAATCGAAGTTGAACATGCCCGCGCTGCGCGCTTCGCCCAGGCGGATCACCATCTCCAGCTGCGGCAGGCGGCCGCTCTTCAGGCGGCCGGGCTCGCAACGCTGCAACTCCGGCGCGAGTTCGTTGAGGATGCCGAGGTAGTCGCTCGCCTTGAAGTTCGGCGACAGGATGAGGGCGCGGCAGCCGACTTTGTTGAGCGCATACTCCAGCTCGGTGCGACGGTAGGCCGGGTTGATGTTGACCATGATCAGCCCGGCCTTGGCGGTCGCGAATTGCGTCAGCACCCACTCCAGGTTGTTCTGTGACCAGATGCCGACGCGCTCGCCCGGCTGAAGGCCGAGGCGGATCAGTCCGCAGGCCAGCCGGTCCACCTCGGCGCGCAAGGCCTTATAGCTCAGGCGCGCGCCCTGGTGGCGCACCACCAGCGCCTCGCGCTCGGGGTAGCGCTCGCATACCGCGTCGAAATACGCGCCTATGCTGCTGCCTATCAGGGGTTCGGCCGACGCCCCGTGCACGTAACTCATGTCTGTCATGATCCTCTTCCTCCTATTCTCCCAAGATGATTATAACGGGCGCGGGGAAATCGCACGAATTCAGCGCATGAGGCGCGCTGAGTCTGTTGCATCGCCGAAATCGACTTAAAGGCACCCCCAAAAATTGTCATTCTGAGGCCGAAGGCCGAAGAATCTGCTTCTTGCGCTTTGTGAAAAGCAGATTCCTCGCTTCACTCGGAATGACTCGATGTGGATTATTAGCGATGCCTTCAGGTCCTGCGCGACAGCGCAGCCGTCACCTCGGCCAGAGCCGGCGGTTCGGCGGCATCCTTGAAACTTTCCAGCTTGCGATAGATGTCCGCCGCGGCAAGATGAAAGCCCGCGGGTAGCCCCGCAGCCTCGAAGCTCGCCGCAATTTCCTCCATCTCGGCAATCCAGCGCCAAGCCTTGCGCGCGTTCCTGCTGACGGCCTCGGAGCGTTTGGGAATATCGGGCAGAGAAGTATTCCATTCCGCTATCAGCGCAGCATCGACACCCTCCTGCCGGGCCAGCGCGCGTATGGCGGCGAGCAGCGCCGTCGCGCCCTTGTTCCAGGCGGCATAGCAGACCTTGAGCGCGGAAGCCGCGCCCACGGGCCCGTCGAGCGCGATCGCCTGCATGATGCAGCCCTCGAACAGCGGCGCGATCTCACCGGCGCGGCTGCCGCAGGCATAGAGCCGCACGCTGGCGCCCGGAATCGGCGGTGGACCGATGATGCCGGCATCGACGTAGCTCGCGCCTGCGGCCTCGATCACCTGTCCCAGCGCGCGCGTGGTTTCCGGAGAGACCGCATTGGCATCGACGTAAACGCCGCCGAAGCCGCTCGCGGCGACCGCGCGCGCCAAGTCAGGCGCCGCATGCGGCGGACAGACGGAAAACACGATGTCGGCTGCCTGCGCCGCGCGCGCCAGCGTCTCGACGTCCTCGAGTCCGTAGTGCTCGGCGCGCTTGCGCGTTGCCGCGCTGCGTCCGGCGGAGGCCCACATGACGCGATGCCCGCGCGCGGCGAGACCGGCGCCGAGGGCGGCGCCCATTTCACCCGGATGCAGTACGGCGATGGTTTTGCTGTTCATGATTACTGTCCCGAATCGCTAATTCGCTGAAGAAAAGACGTCGAGAATCGACGCCATACGGCGTTGCAAATGCTCGCAAGGTACCCAACCTTGCTGCGCTTTGCGCCTTGTCTGGCGCCGATTTCGCCGCTTTTCTGTCTGAACCTTTGTTTTCGCCTCAGCCATTCATTCAACGAACTAACGATTCGGGACAGTAGGCGCGGCTACGAGCCGCGCACGATCTGCAGCGCATTTTTCACCGATTTCACGCCCGGCACGCCGGCGGCAACCTTTTGCGCCTCGTGGCGCTGCGCGTCGTAGTCCGCGGTTCCGAACAAAGTCACGTCGCCGTCTGAAGCGTTCACATCCAGGCCCAGATACTTCAGGTCGGGCGTCGCTGCCAATGCCGACTTCACCTTGCTGGCCAATGCGCTGTCCGCAGCCGCCTTTTTGTCGGCGGCCTGTTTTGCCGCCCCGGCCTGCGCATTTTGCGCCCCGGTTTTTTTCTGCTCTGCCGCCGCCTGTTTCGCCTGATGCGCAGCCGCGTCGGCCGCGCTTTCGATTTTCGCCGTGGCCGGAGCGGCCGCGGGCTTCTGCCCGCAGGCTGCCAGCGACACGGCCAGCGCAGCCGTCACCGCCGCGCAGAACAGGCGGTGACCCGGTTTTGTGCATTCCGGTTTCATGTTCTTCTCCTTGTTCCATTGCGTTTTAATCGACCGATTCGGCTGCGCCTGCAGCCACTACTTTCGGACGCCAACAATATTCGCGGAAATAATACTCCCGCAGGACCCAGGCTGCGCGAATGTTCGCTTGTTCGTTCCGCTCGCAGTGCCGCCTTGGCGGGCGCGACGCGTCCTTTCTTCTATTTGCCGGGTGCGCGGCAATTGACCGGAAGATAGGCGGCCGGGATATCGGTTTTGTTTTCCCCCATGACCGTCATCTTGCCGGGCCCCGCGGCGTTGCCGCACACCCAGGCGACCGGGACGATGGGCGCGTCCACCACCACCGCCGGGCGGATGCTGAGGATCTTGCCCTTGATGGCGCTGTTCACGCTGTTGCCGAAGGTGATGTCGATCGCGCCGCCCTGGACCGACACCGCGCTGATGTAATTGTTCACGATTTTGTCGGCGACCGGCAAGCCCGCGGCGGCGTTGTCGTGCGGGAAAGCGTGCATCAGGGACCACGCAGCCGCTACCGGCGCCTTCGCGATATCGGCGAGGGGCACCGCGTCGACGATCTGCTTTCTGATCATCTGGTCCATATAGCTGGGGGCCGCGATCAAGGCCAGGATGCCGACAATCGCGAGGACCACCATCAGCTCCATCATGGTAAAACCGTCGCGGCGTGTCGCCATTGCTCGATCCTGCATCGTCATCTGTGGCCAGATCATAGCCGATGGGACACCGCTATGGAAACGCGCGCTCGGGCGCGAACCGAACTTGCTAGAATCCTGTCATTCCGAGTGCAGCGAGGAATCTGCTTTTCATCGGGCAAGAAGCGGAATCTCCGGCCCCGGAACGACGGGCTTCGGAGCTTGCGTCGACACGAACAAGGATTTCGCATGATCGAACTGTCGGTGCGCCGACTGCTGATCGACCTCGATACGCCGTTCGCGCGCCACTGGTGCGGCGGCGACGCTTTTCTGAGCGCGATGTTCGATGCGCTGTCGATGAGCTTTCCCATCGGCGAGCAGTTCTTCATAGATGCGGTGAAGGGCGGCTTCAAGGTCCTGCAGCCCGAGCAGCAGGAAAAGTTCCGGGCCGAGGTGCAGGGCTTCGTCGGCCAGGAGGCGACGCACCGGCGCATCCACGGGCTTTTCAACGCACATCTCGAGCGCCAGGGCATGGTGAACGCATGGGAAGCGCGTGCCGCGGCGCGCCTCGCGCTGCTGGCCGACGCCGACCCGCGCCATCTTCTGGCCATCACCGCTGCCTATGAACACTACACCGCGATCCTCGCCGAATGGATACTCGGCACGCCGCAACTGCTCGCCGGCAGCGAGCCGCGCCTGGCTACGATGTGGCAGTGGCACAGCGCGGAAGAGTCCGAGCACAGGAGCACGGCGTTCGATGTCTACCAGGCACTGGACGGCAGCCACGCCTGGCGCATCACCTGGTTCCGCCGCGTGACCCTGATTTTCATCAGCGACCTCCTGCGCCAGACCGCGGACAATCTCAAGCGCGAGGGCGAGTTGTGGCGCTGGCGCACATGGGCGAGCGCGGCGCGCTGGCTGCTTGGCCGGCAGGGTCTCGCGCGCGCCGTGCTGAAGCCCTGGCTGGCCTACCTGCGGCGGGACTTCCACCCGCGGCGGCAGGAAAGCGGCCTCGCGCGCCGCTGGCTCGAGGACAACGCGGCCGCGTATTCAGTGGTCGGTTCGGGCTAGAGCATGAACCGGATCGCCCTCACGGGGCGGCATGGTCTTGGCGCCTGCGCCGCGGCACGCGCACCAGCCGGCGCGGTACTTCCACCTGCAGGCCCAAGAGACGGTAGGAGTTGGTCTTGCCGTGGCTGTCGAGGTTGAGGCTGCCGTTGACGCCGCCTTCGAGCACGTCGTCAATGACGAAGTTGAAGGCGTGCAGCAGCGGCAGGTCGTGGCGCAGCACTTGCGCCGCGCGCCGGTGGGCGAACAGCGCCAGCACGCGCTCGGGGGTCAGCTGCGCGGCGAGCAGCGCGTAGGTTTCCGCCTCGTACGGGATGATGCTGATATTCAGCCGGTTGCCCTTGTCGCCGGCGCGTCCGTGCGCGACCGCGTGCAGCGGCACCGTGACGATTTCGTCAAGCTCGTCCATCAGAGCCACGCTCCCGCAGGTTTTACGCTGACGCGCGGTTCCACGCTCGCGCGCGGCACGAGGTAGGACTGAGTGCGGATGCGCTGCGCCGTGCGCCAGCGCGCCCCGCCCGAGCCGGCTGGCCCGCAGCACAAAAGCGCGAGCGCTTCGCGCGCGGCCTGCTCGACCTCGTCGTGCGCATCGCCCGCCACCGCGAGGCGCACACGGATTTCCGGCGGCTCGCGTCCGCTGTAGGCGCGCCACAGCGTGCCGCTGTCGTCGTCGTGCACGCTGGCGATGCCGATCAGATCGACGCGGGAATGCACCTTGAGCTTGCGCCGGCGCAGCCGCTCCAGCAGCACCTCTGCGATGCTTTTCGCGCGCGCGAGGCAGTTCGGCCCGGCGACCGAGATCTCGCCCTCGCCCAGCCAGCCGCCTTCGAAGCAGACCGTGGCCTTCAGGTGCTCCGGCGCCGGCTTGCCGCGCACGCCCAGCACTTCGACACGATCCGCGCCGTCCTGGCGCAGGCTGACGCCGGAAAAATCCAGCGTCACGTCCGGCGTGATGTAGTTAGCCGGATCGTGCACTTCGTAGAGCAGCTGCTCCTTCACCACCGGCAGATTCACCACGCCGCCGGTGTCGTCGGCCTTGGTGATCACGATGCGCCCGTCGGCGCCCACCTCGGCGATCGGAAAGCCGATGTTCGCGGGGTCGGGGATGTCCTTGTAGCCGGGGTCGTAATAGACGCCGCCGGTGACCTGCGAACCGCATTCGAGCAGGTGCCCCACGGCCGAACCGAGCGCGAGGCGATCCCAGTCGTCCGCGCTCCAGCCGTAGTGGTGGATCAGCGGCGCGAGCGCCAGCGACGGATCGCCGCAGCGCCCGGTGACCACGATCTGCGCGCCCGAACGCAGCGCCTCGACGATCGGCTGTGCCGACAGATAGGCATTGGCCGACACCATCGCGCCGCCGCTCTGATCGAGCTGCGCGTCGGCTTCGTGCATCTCGAGACCGGTGAGGTCGATGCTCCCGCTCAGGTCGTCGCCTTCGACCACGCCGATGCGCAGGCCGCCGAAACCCAGGCCTTCGGCCAACCCCGCGACCGCGCGCGCCGCGCCCGCGGGGTTGGCCGCGCCGAAATTGCCGATGACGGCGATGTCGTGGCGCGCGCACTTTTCCAGGATCGGCTCGAGCAGGCGCTCGAGCATGGGCTCATAGCCGCGAGCCGGGTCGCGCCGCTTCTCCAACTGCGCCAGCGCGATGGTGCGCTCGCCCAGCACCTCGAAGAACATCGCGGCCGGCCCGCCGCGCGCGATCAGGGTGTCCACCACCGGACCGGGCGCGTCGATGCGGTCGCCGGAGAAGCCGGCGCCATTGCCTATGCGGAACATGATCGAAAGGTTGCTGGAGTGCGCCTGCGCTGTCAAGCCACGAAAACTCGCGCTTCAACGCGATACGGGCTTCGCCTGCCACACCTGCTCGGCGTATTGGGCGATGGTGCGATCGCTCGAGAACTTTCCCATATTGGCCACGTTGAGGATGGCTTTGCGCTGCCATTGCTCCGGATCGCGGTAGACGGCTTCGACCTTTGCCTGGCAGGCGACGTAGGACGCATAGTCCGCGAGCAGCAGGTATTGGTCGCCGGCGAGCAGATTGTCCACGACGGGCTTGAACCGGCCGGTTTCCTCCGGCGAAAAATAGCCGCCGCCTATCATGTCGAGCACCTGGCGCAATTCATCGTTGGCGTGATAGTAGTCCGCCGGGCGGTAGCCGGCGGCGCGCAGCTTGGCGACCCCGTCGGTGGTCAGCCCGAAAATGAAAATGTTGTCCTCGCCGACTTCCTCAAGGATTTCGACGTTGGCGCCGTCCAGGGTGCCTATGGTCAGCGCCCCGTTCAGCGCCAGCTTCATGTTGCCGGTGCCCGAAGCTTCGGTGCCCGCAGTGGAAATCTGCTCGGACAAATCCGCCGCGGGAATGATGCACTCGGCCACGGAGACGCCGTAATTGGGCACGAACGCGAGCTTCAGCTTTCCGTGCACACGCACGTCGTTATTGACGATCTCGGCGACGTCGTTGATCAGCTTGATGATCAGCTTGGCCATGGCATAGCCGGGCGCCGCCTTGCCGCCGAAGATCACGGTGCGCGGCACGCTGTCGCGCTGCGGGTCGTCGCACAGGCGCTTGTACAGGGTCACGACGTGCAGCAGGTTGAGCAGCTGGCGCTTGTATTCGTGGATGCGCTTGACCTGCACGTCGAACAGCGAATCGGCATCGACCTCGATGCCCAGGCTGAGTTTGAGTTCCGCCGCCAATCCGTGTTTGTTGGCGCGCTTCACCGCGGCGAATTCCTGGCGGAACTGCGCGTCCTCGGCCAGCGGAATCAGGCGCCGCAGCTGGCTGAGATCCTTGATCCAGCCGTCACCGATGCGCGAAGTGATCAGGGCTGCAAACCCCGGGTTGGTCTGGTTCAGCCAGCGCCGCGGCGTGATGCCATTGGTCAGGTTGATGATCTTGCCGGGGAAATAGCGGTCGAAATCGGCAAATATGGTGTGCTTCATGAGCTCGGTATGGATTTGCGCCACCCCGTTTACCTTGTGGCTGCCGACGACGGCGAGATGCGCCATGCGTACGCGCTTGACCTTACCTTCGCCGATGATCGACATGCGCTGGCGCATTTCACTGTCGCCGGGAAAGCTGTGCATCACGCCTGTGAGGAAGCGCTGGTTGATTTCGTAGATGATCTGCAGGTGGCGCGGCAGCAGTTGCTCGAACATCTCGACCGGCCAGGTTTCCAGGGCCTCCGACATCAGCGTATGGTTCGTGTAGGAGAAGGTGCGGGTGGTGATGTCCCAGGCCTTGTCCCAATCCAGGTGGTTCAGGTCGACGAGGATGCGCATCAGCTCGGGGATCGCGATCGAGGGGTGGGTGTCATTGAGCTGGATTGCGACTTTGTCCGGAAGCGCGTCGAAGCCTTCGTGGAATCTGCTGTAGCGGCGCAGGATGTCCTGCAGCGATGCGCAGACGAAGAAATATTGCTGCTTCAGGCGCAGCTCGCGGCCCATGGTGGTGGAATCCTGCGGGTAGAGCACCTTCGACAGGTTTTCCGATTCGTTTTTGTCCTCCACCGCCTTGATGTAATTGCCCTCGTTGAAATATTTCAGGTCGAAGTCGCGCGACGCCTTGGCCGCCCACAGGCGCATGTTGTTTACAGTGGGCGTCGCATAGCCGGGGATGGGACTGTCATAGGCCATCGCCATGACGTCGTCGGTGTCCACCCAGTGGTGGCGCTTCGCGCCGTCTTCGTCGGAAAACTCCACCACGCGTCCGCCGAACTTGACGTGGTAGAGCACCTCCGGGCGCGGAAACTCCCAGGGGTTGCCGTAGCGCAGCCAGTTGTCCGGGTGTTCCACCTGCCGCCCGCCCTCGATGCGCTGCGAAAACATGCCGTACTCGTAGCGTATGCCGTAGCCGAAGCCGGGCAGGTTCAGCGTCGCCATCGAATCCAGGAAGCAAGCCGCCAGCCGCCCCAGGCCGCCGTTGCCCAGCGCGGCGTCGAATTCCATTTCGCGCACCTGGCGCAGATCGACGCCGTTCTGGCGCAGCGCCTCGCTGCACGCCGGCTCGAAGCCGAGGTTGAGCAGGCTGTTCATCAGCGTGCGCCCCATCAGGAATTCCATCGACAGGTAGTACACCCGCTTCGCGTCGGCGACGTAATAACTGCGCATGGTTTCCATCCAGCGCTCGATCAGGCGATCGCGCGTCATGAACGCGGTGGCATGAAACCAGTCGCGCGTGGTCGCCGTGATGTCGTCCTTGCCCACCGAAAACACCAGACGGTTGACAACGGACTTGCTCACCGAAGCGACGTCGGTGCCGGCGAGTTGATGGTTGATAAGGGGTTTCTGCAGCTGCGTGGTCACGATAGCCTCCGCTCGGCAAGTCGATAGCGCATTCTACTTGCGCACGAAACGGGCGTGTTTGACAAAGCGCAGTCAAGGCGGCATCCGGGATTCCGCCGCATAACGAAGGCATCCCGCCGCGAGCCGGGTAAATCCGCGCCCCTGTGCTTGCCCGAGGCGCTGGAGCACGGCCTGGTTTCGAACCGGCGGTGAGGTTCTGCCGGGAGCGACGCGCCGGGGTTGCCCAGGAGCCGGTCTACGGGCTTGGGTGGTCGCCCGGTTTTCGGCTAAAGGCAACGTTGGTCTTTAGATCGACGGTGACCGCTGT
>CAZRMO010000077.1:4081-18030 GCA_964601155.1 uncultured Enterobacteriaceae bacterium | reverse complement strand
ACTATCCGACCGTGGTCGTCACTTTTGCGGCGGTAATGGACCGTAAGCGCTGGGAGAAACTGCCCCCCGATGTGCAGAAAGTGATCGAAGAACTCGCGTCTGAAATGCCGACCTGGACCGGCCATTACCACGACAACGAGAACGTCGGTGCCGCGCTGAAGTGGGCCAAGAAAGAGCACAACCTGCAGATTATTTCCCTGACAGCGGACGAGCGCGCCAAATGGGATGCCAAGCTGAAACCGATGGCGGCGCAGTGGGTCAGCGAAATGACGGCCAAAGGTCTGCCGGCGGAGCGCTTCTTGACGCGGCTGCGCGAACTGCGCGACCAGTTCTCCAAGGAGTAAGCACTTCCATGGAGCAAACCGCCGGGGACGAAATTGCCCAGCCGGCCGCACCCGGCCCCGGGCCGGGTGCGGCCACGAGAGCGCTGGAGAAGCTGAGCGCGCTCGTCAACCGGGTGCTGGTCTGGGCTGCCGGCCTGACTCTGGCCGCGATGATGCTGTTCTCGGTCGCCGGCATGATACTGCGCGCGCTGGGACATCCCGTCGCCGGATCCTATGAAATAATCGGCTGGCTATCGGCCGCCGCGATAGCGCTGGCGCTGGGCTCGGTACAACAGCAGCGCGGCCATGTCGCCATGGATCTGGTGGTGGTTCATCTCGGTCGGCGCTCGAAGACAGCAGTCGAACTGCTGACAAGCCTGCTGTCGCTATTGCTGTTCACGGCCGTCACCTGGTATGTGGTGCGTTACGGCCGTGTACTGCAACAAACGGGGTCTCTGTCGGAAACCCTGCAGGCGATTGTCTACCCTTGGGTTTACCTGGTGGCCGCGGGCTGCGCCGGTCTGACGCTGGCCCTGTTGATCGATTTTCTCCGCTCCGCAGGGAAATTGCTCGACACGTAGCGGTCCCGCCCTTAGCCGCTCACCGGAGAATCAGGAGAAGAAGCACCTTGGATCCGACTTCTGCCGCCCTCGTCGGCCTGGTAGTGATGTTCCTGTTTATGGCCCTCGGCATGCCGATCGCGTTCGCCATGCTGTTGGCGGGCCTGCTCGGCAATGCCTACCTGATCTCCATCCCGGCGGCGACCCATCTGTTGTCGACGAATGTCTGGGAGCAGTTCTCCTCCTATGGCCTGAGCGTCATTCCGCTGTTCGTCCTGATGGGGCAGTTCGCCTACCGAGCCGGCGTTACGGAGCGCCTCTACGATGCGGCCTACAAGTGGGTGGGGCGACTGCCGGGTGGCTTGGCCAACACCACCATCGCTGCTTGCGCCGGATTTTCGGCAATTTGCGGCTCCAACTCGGCGACCACGGCGACCATGGGCACCATCGCGCTTCCGGAAATGCGCCGTTACCGCTACGACTCTGCGTTGAGCACTGGCGCGATCGCCGTGGGCGGCACCCTTGGCGTGGTCATCCCGCCGAGCGTGGTCATGATCGTCATCGCGGTACAGACCGAACAATCGCTGCTGCGATTGTTTCTCGCGGGTATCGTTCCGGGACTGATCCTGACACTGCTGTTCATGCTGACCGTCCTCGGGATGTGCCTACGCAACCCGGAGCTCGGCCCGCTGGGTCCGGTGACAAGCCTGAAGGAGAAGCTGATCTCCCTGTCCGGCGTCATCGAAACGCTGTTGCTCTTCGCGTTGGTGATCGGCGGGCTTTACCTGGGGTGGTTTACGCCGACCGAGGCCGGCGCGGCGGGTGCCTTCGGCGCGCTGGTGATCGGCCTGGTGCGACGCAGTCTTTCACTGCAGGGGATCGTCCAATCGATCATCGAGAGCGTCCGCATATCCTCGATGGTGGTGCTGTTGATTACCGGCGCGGTGCTGTTCGGCCGCTTCCTTACCGTATCCCGTCTGCCCTTCAAGCTCGCCGGATGGGCTGCGTCCCTGCCGGTGCCGCCGGGGGTGATTCTGCTGGTCGTGCTGTTGATCTACCTGATCGGCGGCGCACTGATGGACGCACTTGGTTTTCTGGTGGTTACGCTCCCGATTTTCTTCCCTCTCGCGGCGGCGCTCGGCTATGACCCAATCTGGTACACGATCGTGCTCACCATCGTCACCACCATGGGTGCCGTCACCCCGCCGGTCGGCGTCAACGCCTTCATTGTGCACGGCATCGCGCCGGATATCCCGCTTAATACGATATTTCGCGGCGTCGCCTACTTCATGCTCTCTTACCTGATCTGCTTAGCCGTGATGTGGCTATTCCCCGGCACCGTGCTTTACCTGCCCAATGCCCTGCTCGGTTGATATCTTCGGCAGGGTTCGCTGCGGATCGGTACCGGCAGAACCACCCCCGGCCCGCGGGTTCGAGTCGATGTCGCCCGCGAAACGCTTGTTCCGGTCGCTGGAGGACACATGAGAATAGCAGTGCTAGGCGGCGGCAACGGCGCCTACGCGGCCGCGGCGGATCTCTCCAGTCTTGGGCACGAAGTATGTTTGTGGCGACGTGACCAGCGTCAGCTTCAGGCGCTTATGGCCGCGCGCAGTCTGAGCATGAGGGATGCATCCGGAGTTCGGGAGGTAGTCCTTGCCAAGGTTGTCGCCGATATTGGCGATGCGGTTTTCGGCGCCGAGTTGATCGTCGTGCCGACTCCCGCGTTTGCACAAGAGGAAATCGCGCGGGCGCTGGCGCCCCACCTCGACGACGGTCAGGTGATCTTCCTGCCGCCCGGCACCTTCGGCAGCTACGTCATGATGCGCTCGCTCAGGCGCGCGGGTTGCGAGGCAGACGTTTCGATTGCCGAAACCGGAACGCTGCCCTGGCTGGCGCGCAAACATGGCCCTGCGGAAGTCGCCATCACGATGCGCGCCACCCGCTTGCCGACCGGAGTATTTCCCTCGCTGAATGGTGCGCGCGCCTTCCCGATACTTCAGGCCGCATTTGCGTCAGTGGAACCGATCGAAGATGCGCTGGCCGGAGCCTTGATGAACGCGGGCCCGATTATTCACCCTCCATTGATTCTGATGAATGCAGGGCCCCTCGAGCACTTCGAACAATGGGATATTCACAACGAGGGCACGCAGCCGTCCATCCGGCGGGTCACCGATGCGCTTGACAAGGAACGGATCGCCGTAAGACAGGCCCTGGGATATACCGGCGAACACTTCCCCTTGAGCGATCATTACAACAACGATCGATGGATGTATGGCGATGCGCACAACCGGCTGGTGGACAGCGGCGACTGGCGTGAGCACATCGTCCTGACCGAGCACCGCTATATGACCGAAGACGTTCACTACGGACTTGCTTTTCTGGTTTCCGTCGCCGATTGGGCCGGCGTGCGGGCACCCGTGGCGACCGGCTTGCTGTCCGTCGCCGCCGCAGTCTGCGGCAAGGATCTGCGCAGCGGCGAACGGACGCTGGAGGCGCTCGGACTGGCTGGCCTTACTCGTGAAAGGATGGCTGCGCTCCTGGCACGAGGAGACGGCCTGTGAGTCGCCCGGCCGTCGCCGCGCTCGGAGCGGGTCGAATGGGGCGCGGTATCGCCCTGGCGTTCGCCTGCGCCGGGCAGGACGTGATCCTTGTCGATGCCAAGCAGCGCAGTGGCGCCGATTTCGAGAAACTGCGTGACGAGGCCGTACGGGATATCGCGGAACAAATTGCCGTGTTGGTTGATCTCGGCCTCCTTCCTGAGGCGGCCAAGCAAAGAATACCGGCGCGAATTGATGTCTGCCATCGCGAGGCCGCCACAGCGTACCTCCCGCATGTGGATTTGCTTTTTGAAGGAGTGCCCGAAGTGATGGAGGCAAAGTCGGAGGTTTTGGGCTTTGCGACCCGGTGCTTGCCCGATGAAGCCATCGTTGCGTCGACTTCGTCTACCTTTCTCTCTACGGCACTTGCGGGGATGGTGCCCAACTCGTCGCGTTTTCTGAACGCCCACTGGCTCAACCCCGCCCATCTCATTCCCCTGGTCGAACTCTCGCCCCATCCGGGTACGGATGCGCGAATAACACAGCGTCTGCAAGGAATGCTTGAAAAGATCGGCAAAGTCACTGTCCTGTGCGGGCCTTCTCCCGGATACATCGTGCCGCGCCTGCAGGTGCTGCTCATGAACGAGGCCGCCCGAATGATCGAGGAGGGAGTGGCGACTGCCGCCGATATCGATCGCGCCACACGCTACGGATTCGGTATTCGCTATGCCGCGATGGGAGTCGCTGAATTTATCGATGTGGGAGGAAACGACATCCTCTACTACGCAAGTCGCTATCTGAGCGGGGCGCTCGGCAATCAGCGCTATGCAAGTCCGGAGATTGTCGCCCGTTACATGTCGCAAGGGCGCAACGGTCTGCGCAGCGGCAAGGGCTTCTACGACTGGTCGGACACCGACGTCGGCGAGTATCGGCGGCAGAGCACAGCCCGGCTTCTGGACCTCCTGCGAATCGCCAACAGCCTGCCGGTCATTGCCGACTAAGGGTGTAGCGGAGATTTGCCTGACCTCCCGGCATTTACCGGACGGCTTTGAGCTGCATCCTGGTGCGTCAGGGGGACCACAATACGCCTGAAGCGTTCCACCAGCCGTCTCGCTTGCCAGGATGGCGATAGACGGGCGCAAGTTCTAGGACACCGTCAGCCCCTTACCCAATGTGGCCCGGAAGCATCCCCGGAAGCATCAGGGCGAGCTGCGGAAAGATCATGACGATGACGAGGCCGAACAGCCCGACGCAGGCGTATGGCAGGGACCCCATCAATACCTCGCGGATCGTAAAGTCCTCGCGTATCGCCTGCACCACGAACAGGTTCATTCCCACCGGCGGGGTGACGGCGCCGATCTCCATGTTCATCACCAGGATGACGCCGAACCAGATCAGGTCGATGTGCAGCGCCTGCAGACCAGGAAGAAGAATCGGAATCGTGACCAGTATCGCCGCCGAAGCGTCCATGAACATCCCCAGGATCAGGTAGAGGATGTTGACGGCGATCAGGAACTGCCAACTGGCCAGGTGCATCCCTTCGAGCCATATGGCGACATCCTGCGGGACGCGCAGCAGCGAGAGAGTATTGCCGAAGACCGAGGCGCCGGCGATCAGCATCAGGATCATCGCGCTGGTCACCACGCTGTCGCGCGTCGCCTGCCAGAAGAGCTTCCACGTCATGGTTCGTTTGAGTCCCACCGTCAGTAGCAGCGCATAGACGACACCGATCCCCGCCGCCTCGGTGGGAGTGAACCACCCCACGTAGATTCCGCCGAGGACCAGCGGAATCATCAGCAGAGAGCCGAGCATCCCCCAGGTGAGGGGAATCTTGCGTTCGGCGCCCTGGTGCACGGCGCCGCCCTTGTCTTTCTGGCGCCAGGCCGCCAGCACCGTGTAGAGGGAAAACAGCAGCGCCAGCATGATCCCGGGGAGCACGCCGGCGAGGAACAACTTGCCGACCGAGGCATCGGTCACCAGCGAATACAGAATGAAGGAGATGCTTGGCGGAATCAGGATGCCGAGGGTGCCGGCTACGGCCACCGAACCCATGGCTATGCGCCGGTCGTAGCCGCGATCGAGCATCTCCGGAATGCTGATCGAACCGATGGTCGCCGCGGTGGCGGTGGAGGAGCCCGAGATGGCGGCGAAGATGGCGCTGGCTGCGATCGCCGCGACTGCCATTCCGCCGGGCAGCTTGCCCAGCATGCGCTGTGCGAAGTCGAACAGGTCGTGCCCGGCCCCTCCCTTGAGCATAAGCTGGCCCATGAGGATGTAGAGGGGGATGGCGATGATCACGAAGGAGTTCAGGTCGGAGTAGGCTCCCTGGGCAAGGGCGGTGAGTCCGGGCTCAAAACCGATGGTCAGCATGTAACCGAGAGTGCCGCTGAACAGCAGCGAGATCGAGATCGGGATGCCCAGAATCAGCAACAGTCCCAAGGCGGCAAAGGTCACGGTGAAAGCCATAAGGGTGTGCTCTCTAGGTCATGCGGTCTTGAAGCGAAACGGCAGGATGCGAAAAAGGGGCGTTCGGGGACGCCCATGGCGCGGGCGCCCCTGGTGGGCGCTCATTCCCCTCCGCCGGTAAAGCGGCGCAGCAGCTTGTGGACTTCGGCAGCCAGCCAGAACGCCGCTCCCAGCGGCAGGGCCGCCTTTGCGACCCACACCGGCCACTGCACGACGTCGAGGGTCGTCTCGTTGCTGACGAAACTGGAGTACGCCTGGCGAAAACCGGAGACCGTGAACAACACCAGAAACGTCGCCACGATGGCGAAGCGCAGGATGCCGAGGACCTTTCCGCGCCCGCCGAGGAGGTTCTCCAGGGAGATGCCGGCCGTGACGTGGTGATTGCGCAAAGAGGTGAGACCCGCGCCGATAAAGGAAAGCCAGGCCAGCATGTACAGGTCGAGATCGTAGGTCCAGGAATTGTCGACGTGCACCTGGCGCAGCGTAATGCCGAGCACAATGGAGAGGGCGAGGATCAGAAGCGTGGCTGCCGCCAGGTGCCCGGCACCGTCCGCCAAACGGCCCGTCAGCACCTGTAGGCGCAGTGCAATGCTGTCGGGCGGCTCAACGGGCTGCTTTTCGCTGGTTTCAACGTTCTTCACAAACCGCCCTCCCCATTTGTTGTCCCCGGTCGATCAGTGGCCGAGGGCTGCCTTCACGTCTTCAAGGATCTGCCGCCCCTGTTCCCCGGCCTGGGCGACGTAGTTTTTCTCCGCCAGGGGGGTGGCGATTGCTTGCCACTGCTGCAACTCGGCCGGGGTGGGTTGGTAAACCTGATTGCCGTTTTTCCGGGCAACATGGATATCGTCTTCGAATTCCCTTTCGATATCGGCAACGGCCAGTTTCTCAGAGATGGAGGCGGCTTTGGAAATGATGTCGCGTTGCGCCTGAGTCAGCCCCTGCCACCACTGAAGGTTGGCCTGGATGGGGTAAACCAGAGGGACGTAATGGATGGCCGTGATGTATTTGCCCACCTCGAACCACTTGCGTGAGACGATGGAGGACAGGCCGGACACGCCGCCGTCGAGGGTGCCGCGCTGCAGGGCCGTGTAGACCTCGCTGGAGTCGACGGCGACCGGCGTCGCGCCCTGGGACTTCAAGAACAGCGCTGAGAGCTTCCCTTCCGAGCGCATCCGCAGGTTCTTCAGGTCAGCCGGGAGCTTGATCGGGTGCTTGGTGTTGATGTAGCTCTTGGCGTAGCCGTAGAAACCCCAGCCGATGATCTGGACCCCGTGTTTGTTGAGGGTCTTGTTGACGTCCTCACCCAGCTTGCCGTGCAGGGTCTTCAGCAGTTCGCCGGCATCGTCGATGAGAAAGGGGATGGTGTCCCACTCCAGGGAGGGCTCCACCTTCGACCACCAGTGCATGGCGAAGATCCCCATGTTGGCCGTGTTGTTGGCAATTCCTTCGGCCATGTTGGACTCTTTGAGCAGCGACCCGGAAGGATAGGTCTCGACGCGGATCTTGCCGTGACTCAGGGATTCAATTTCCTTGGCGACGGTATTACCCTGGTTGGCTGTGGCGGTGTTCGGCGGCATGTACCAGGCAAGACGGATCGTGAGATCCTTAGCATTGGCAGGGACAGCTCCGACGCCCCAGACCATTAGGACTGCGGCGGCGATTACGAACAGGCGAGCGAAAAACGATTTTTTCATAACTGTTCCTTGTGTGGGTTGGGGTTTGGTGGAAAGGTCTGACCGTTGGTCTGATCCCATAATAGATCATTGTTTTATGAAATGGAAATAGGGGAAGGGACTATGGTAAGAATTTACGGGGTAAGTTTCGTTTTTGGACTTCGTCTATTTTGGATCTTGTCTATTTTGCTTATTTTTTTGGAGGCTTTTGGTGGGCAATATCTGAAAACCGCAATACTTTAAGTGATCAGTCCCTTTTCCCGTACGCGGAACATCTACATGATGCGTCAGGATGCCTCACGCCCACAGGTCATTCGCGCGTTCTATCGCAACGGCGGGGGCTCTATCAAGATCAAGGACTAGGTCAGGCGAGCCTGACAACGGCTCGAAGCGCTGCGCCTTGATGCCGTGGGCCGGTGCACGCAAGCGCCACCGCGGCACCTCAATCGACTCATATCTCGGCGCGCTGCGTCAATACACTGCGATATCAGACGGTTCGCGATGTGAGAAATTCCATATCCGATGGGGCTTTTCAACAGAACAGGCCAGAAGGCAGCGGCCAGCCTTACGCGTAAATCATATCTTGCCAATAGTGGATTTGGCACCCGCCTCCTTGCTGACCGCTGAAAGCAGCGATGGCCTTGGCGAGAGCCTCTACCGGGATCGATCTATACTTCGTGAATGCCCCGATCATTAGCTTGTCGACCAAGGGGAGCAGGGGGAAAAGCATCGACTCTGCCCATCTTCGATTGTCCCGCTCGGCGATAATCATGCTCGGGCGGAAAATGCTCAGGTCGGCAAAACCCAACATCTTGAGCGCGTCTTCCGTGCGGCCTTTCAGTCGCGCATAGAACACTGACGATCCGGCGTTAGCATTAGCGGCGGAGAGATAGGCGAAGCGTGTTGCGCCGGCCGCGAGACCCCCTTTGGCGAACTCCAGGACGAAATCGTGATCGATCCGGGTCATCGCCGCCTGCGAGCCAGCGATTCTTATCGTCGTGCCGAACGTGCAGTAACAATCATCAACCTTTGCGCCTTTGAGTGCTGCCGCAAGATCATCAAAATCGACGACACGATTTTCCAGTTTCGCATGGATGATGCCGACTTCTCGACGGCTGAGGGTAATGATCTTGCTATAGGCCGGATCGTCCAATAATAGCGGCAGGAGCTTCTGCCCTGTCGCTCCACTCGCGCCAAGCAGGGCCGCGATTCTTGGCTGCCTTTCAATAGTAGAATGCAAGGCTGGTTGCTCCATATTCGGTTTAAAAACCGCGACGGTGAATTATGGCAGCAACGGACCGCCCGCAAGCAACAAGTGCAAGAATTGAATGATCGGGCCCGACTTGTATCCGAAGCGTTCATTTGCGAATCGGAGGGCTGCGATGCGAGCAATCGGTTTGGCGGTCGTAACGTAGTAGCGGTCGCCATCCGGTCGCGGTACGCGTACTTCAATTCTTGACTTGTTTCTCAGACTATCTTATTTCATGTCGAAAGCGATAGAGAGAAAATTGGAAGTTGGGGCTTGGTGCCGGGAGGGGGAATCGAACCCCCATGGTGTCACCACCGCGGGATTTTGAGTCCCGTGCGTCTACCAATTCCGCCATCCCGGCCGCATGCGCAAAACACAGCGCAAGGGAGCCGAATTATGCTCTAATTGGCGCCCCACCTCAACCGAGACGGCCCCGTAATGCCGCTCACGCTGGAAGACTTCGATTACTCCCTGCCGGCCGATCTGATCGCGCAATTCCCCGCGCCGGAGCGCGCTGCCAGCCGGCTGTTGCAGCTGGCGGGCGCAAACCTGTCCGATCACCGCTTCGCCGAACTGCCACAATTCCTGCGCCCGGGCGACGTGCTGGTGTTCAACGATACGCGCGTGATCAAGGCGCGCCTGTACGGCGTCAAGGCGAGCGGCGGAAAAATAGAGGCGCTGGTCGAGCGCGTCACCGGCGCGCGCGAGGCGCTGGTGCAGATGCGCGCGAGCCACGCGCCCAGGCCCGGCGCGCGCATTTGCTTCGACGCGGCGATCGAGGCCGAAGTGCTGCAGCGCCGCGGCGATCTTTACCTCCTGCGCTTTGCCGGCACAACCGGCGTGCTCGAGTTGCTCGAGCGCCATGGCCACCTGCCGCTGCCGCCCTATATCACCCATGCGGACGGCGAGGAGGACCAGGCGCGCTACCAAACGGTATACGCGCAGCACCCGGGAGCGGTGGCCGCGCCCACCGCCGGGCTGCATTTCGACGCGCCCATGCTGGCGCGGCTGCGCGAACTTGGCGTGCAGCTCGCCTGGCTAACGCTGCATGTGGGCGCCGGCACGTTCCAGCCGGTACGCGTGAGCAATCTGGCCGAGCATAAAATGCATAGCGAGTACTACGACATCCCCGCTGCGACGGCGCAGGCAGTCAGCGCCGCGCGCGCGGCCGGACGCGCCGTGATCGCAGTCGGCACCACCAGCCTGCGCGCGCTCGAATCGGCCGCACGCTCGGAAACGCTGCGCACAGGAACCGAGATCAACCTCCCTTCGGGAGCGGGCGAAACCGATCTATTCATCACGCCGGGCTATCGTTTTCGCGTCGTCGACCGCCTGCTCACCAATTTTCATCTGCCCCGCTCCACTCTGCTGATGCTGGTCGCCGCGTTCGCCGGGATGCAGGAGATCCGCGCTGCGTATGAACACGCAATCGCGCGACGCTATCGTTTCTTTTCCTACGGCGACGCCATGCTGATTGATAGAATGCGCCGATGAACTTCACCGTGCACAATACCGATGGCCGCGCCCGCCGCGGCACGCTCGAACTGGCCCACGGCAAGGTCGAGACGCCAGCCTTCATGCCGGTCGGGACCTATGGCACGGTGAAAGCGATGAGTCCGGCGGAGCTGCGCGAAATCGGCGCCGCCATCGTGCTCGGCAATACCTTCCACCTGTGGCTGCGCCCCGGGCTGGAGGTGATCGCGGCGCACGGCGGCCTGCACCGCTTTATGGGCTGGGACGGCCCCATCCTCACGGACTCGGGCGGCTTCCAGGTGTTCAGCCTGGGCGCCCTGCGCAAGATTACCGAGGAGGGCGTGAAGTTCGCCTCGCCAGTGAATGGCGACCGGCTGCTGCTAACGCCGGAGGAGTCGATGCGCATCCAGCGCGTGCTCAATTCGGACATCGCAATGATCTTCGACGAGTGCACGCCCTACCCCGCGGACGAACGCGCAGCCACCGATTCGATGCGCCTGTCGCTGCGCTGGGCCGAGCGCAGCAAACGCGCGCACGCAGGAAATCCGAATGCGCTGTTCGGTATCGTACAGGGCGGAATGTACGAGCAACTGCGCGACGAGTCGCTCGCCGAACTGCAGCGCATCGGTTTCGACGGTTATGCCATCGGCGGGCTGTCTGTGGGCGAACCCAAGGAGGAGATGCAGCGCATTCTCGCGCACACCGCGCCGCGACTGCCCGCGCACCAGCCGCGCTATCTTATGGGGGTGGGCACGCCCGAGGATCTGGTCGAGGCGGTGACGGCCGGCATCGACATGTTCGACTGCGTGCTGCCCACGCGCAACGCGCGCAACGGCTGGCTGTTCACCCGCCACGGCGACATCAAGATCAAGAACGCGGCCTACCGCCACGATATGCAAGCGCTGGATGCAGGCTGCGGCTGTTATTGCTGCAGGCACTTCACCCGCGCCTACCTGCATCACCTGCACCGCGTCAACGAAATCCTGGGCGCACGCCTCAATACCATCCACAACCTGTATTACTACCTCAGCCTGATGAGCGAACTGCGCGCGGCGATTGCCGCCGGCGAACTGGGCGCATACGCCGCGGCGTTCCGCGCGCAGCGCGCGAGCGCGAAAGACGCGAAAGAAGCGGGCTCCGGCCCGCTCAATACTGGTATAATTTGCAGTTGTCCAGACTGAAAACGGAGTTACCCGTGCTGATTTCTTCCGCGCACGCCCAGGCAGCCAATGGCGCCTCGAGCGTATTGTCCGGCGAGGGATTGATGGGCATGCTGCCCATCATCCTGATGTTTGGGCTGTTGTACTTTCTGATGATCCGCCCGCAAATGAAACGCGCCAAGGAACAGAAGGCCATGACCGACGCGCTGCAAAAAGGCGACGAGGTAATCACGTCCTCAGGCATCGTGGGCAAGGTCACTAAAGTGGCCGAAATCTACATCAGCCTGGAAATCAGCTCCGGCACCGAGATCCAGATGCAGAAAGCGGCGGTGCAAACCCTGCTACCGAAGGGTTCGATCAAAACGATGTCTTAAGCCGTGAAGTCTGCAGCGCGGTCGCGCGCCTGCCCTAACGCTTCACTTTCCACGGGTCACCCGATATGAACCGCTATCCGACCTGGATCTATGTCATCGTCGCCTGCACGATGGTGCTCGGATTCATCTACACGCTGCCGAATTTTTACGGCGACTCACCCGCAGTCCAGGTGTCCAGCATCAAGGCCACGGTCAAAGTCGATGCGGATCTGCTTGCACGCGTAGAGGCGGCGCTGAAAGCGGCCAACATCGCCGACAACGGCATCTACCTCGACTCGAACGGCATCAAGGTTCGATTCGCCGACACCGATACCCAGCTCAAGGCCAAGGACGTTCTCAGCGAAAGCCTTAATCCCGAGCGCGACAACCCCTCATACATCGTCGCCCTCAACCTGCTTTCGTCCTCGCCCAACTGGCTCTCCGCCATCGGAGCATTGCCCATGTACCTGGGCTTGGACCTGCGCGGCGGCGTGCACTTCACGCTGGAGGTGGACATGAAGGCCGCGCTGACCAAGCGGCTGGAGAACATGAACGGGGACATCCGCGTCGAGTTGCGCGACAAAGACCTGCGCTATTCCGGTATCCACCTGAAAGGCAGCGCGATTCTGCTCGATTTTCACGACGCCGCCACGCGCGCCAAGTCGCGCAAGGTGATCGAGGACAACCAGAAGGATCTGATATTCACCGAGCAGGATCTTCCCGCAAACCAATTCCGTCTGACCGCCATGATCAAACCGGAAGCGGTCAAGCGCATTCAGGAATCGGCGCTGCAGCAAAACATCGCCACGCTGAAAAACCGCATCAATGAACTGGGCGTTTCCGAGCCGATCATTCAGCAGGAGGGCGCCGACCGCGTGGTGGTGCAGTTGCCGGGGGTCCAGGACACGGCCAAGGCGAAGGAAATCCTCGGCCGCACCGCGACACTCGAGATTCACATGGTGGACGAGGCAAACAGCAATCCGGACGCGTTGCTCGCCGCGCAACAAGGCCACATTCCGTTCGGCGACGACTTCTACATCGAGCCCAACGGCGCGCCCTTGCTGCTGAAAAAGCAGGTGGTGCTGACCGGCGACCGCATCACCGACGCCCAACCCGGCTTCGACAGCCAGACCCGCGAGCCTGCAGTCAACGTGACGCTGGATAGCGCAGGGGCGCGCATTTTCAGGGACGTCACGCGCGAAAACGTCGGCAAGCGCATGGCTATCCTGCTCATCGAAAACGGCAAGGGCGAGGTCGTGACCGCCCCGGTGATCCGCACCGAGATCGACGGCGGGCGCGTGCAGATCAGCGGGAGCATGAACACCAGCGAGGCGACCGACACGGCGCTGCTCCTGCGCGCCGGCTCGCTCGCCGCGCCTATGCAAATCATCGAAGAGCGCACCGTCGGCCCCAGCCTCGGCGCTGACAACATCAAGAAGGGCTTCCATTCCACGCTCTGGGGCTTCACCGCGATCGCCGTGTTCATGAGCATGTATTACATGCTGTTCGGCCTCACTGCGGCGCTGGCGCTGTCATCCAACTTGCTGTTCCTGGTGGCCCTGTTGTCGCTGCTACAGGCAACGCTGACGCTGCCCGGCATCGCCGCCATTGCGCTCACCCTCGGCATGGCCATCGACTCGAACGTGCTGATCAACGAGCGCATTCGCGAGGAGCTGCGCAACGGAGCCTCGCCGCAGGCGGCGATCCATGCCGGCTACGATCGCGCTTTCGGCACCATTATCGACTCCAATGTGACCACGCTGATGGCGGGCCTGGCGCTGCTGATCTTCGGCTCCGGTCCGGTTCGCGGCTTCGCCGTGGTGTTTTGCCTCGGCATCATGACCTCGATCTACAGCTCGGTGGTGGTCTCGCGTGCGGCAGTCAATCTGTTTTACGGCTCACGCCGCCGGCTGGAGAAGCTGGCGATCGGGAATACGAGTTGGAAATGATCATCTTAAGCATGGCGTTTTTGGCTACGGCCGCGGCGCTGGGACTACCGTCCCCGCGTCGCTTGACTTCGCAAGGCGAAGTCAGCCTGCGCCGAAAACTCCATGAACAACGTTTCGCGCTGACGCGCGGCAGGGGTCGCTAGATGTACCGGTTTTTGGCTACGGCCGCGGCGCTGGGACTACCGTCCCCGCGTCGCTTGACTTCG
>CAZRMO010000077.1:0-3981 GCA_964601155.1 uncultured Enterobacteriaceae bacterium | reverse complement strand
CCGAAAACTCCATGAACAACGTTTCGCGCTGACGCGCGGCAGGGGTCGCTAGATGGAGTTTTTCAAGATCCGCAAAGACATCCCGTTCATGCGCCATGCGCTGGCGTTCAACATCATTTCGTTGATCACCTTCATACTGGCGGTGTTCTTTCTCGCCACCAAGGGGCTGAATTACTCGATCGAATTCACCGGCGGCACCGTGTTCGAGCTCCACTACGACCACTCTGCCGATATCCAGAATATCCGCGCCGCGCTGGACAAGGCCCACTTCAACGAGGCCTCGGTGCTGAACTTCGGCTCATCGCGCGACGTGCTGGTGCGCCTGCCGCTCAAGCACGAACAGTCGAGCGCCGACCTGTCGAAAAAGGTCATGGCCACGCTCTCGGCCGAGGACAAGGGCGTGCAACTGCGCCGAGTCGAATTCGTCGGGCCCGAAGTCGGGCGCCAATTGGCGGACAACGCCGCGCTCGCGCTGGTCGTCGCCAGTTTGGGCATCATGGGGTATCTTGCGCTCAGATTCGAGTGGCGCTTCTCCGTCGCCGCGATCATCGCCAATCTGCACGACGTCGTCATCATTCTCGGCTTTTTCGCGCTGTTCCAGTGGGAGTTCTCCCTGCCGGTGCTGGCGGCCGTGCTGGCGGTGCTCGGCTACTCGGTTAACGAATCGGTGGTGATCGCCGACCGGGTGCGCGAGAATTTCCGCAAGATGCGCAGGGCCTCGGTCACCGAGATCATAGACAATGCCATCACCAGCACCATCTCGCGCACCATTATCACCCATGGCTGCACCCAGGCGATGGTGCTGTCGATGTTGCTGTTCGGCGGCGCCGCGCTGCATTACTTCGCGATGGCGCTGACCATCGGCATCTGTTTCGGCATCTACTCCTCGGTGCTGGTGATGGCGCCTATCGTCAGATGGCTGGGCGTGTCGCGCACGCAGTTCATCCGCCCACCGAAAACGAACAAGCAGGAAGCGGTGGTCTGACCGCCATGGCCAGTTGACGCGGATCCGCAAGGAGTCCGGGAATGCGCAAAATACTGGTGTGGGACCTGCCGCTGCGGATGTTCCACTGGATGCTGGCGCTGCTGGTCACGGTGTCCATCGTCAGCGCCGAGATCGGCGGCAACGCGATGCAGATTCACCTGCGCAGCGGTTACACCATCCTCACTCTGGTCCTGTTCCGCATCCTCTGGGGATTTTTCGGCGGCACGCACGCGCGCTTTGCCTCGTTTGTGCGCGGCCCCGCCACGGCGGTCGCTTACCTGAAAGCGCTGCGCCGCCAAGACGCCGGCCGTCACCTCGGTCACAACCCCGCCGGCGGCTGGTCGGTGATGTTGATGCTGGCGGTGCTGCTGATACAGGCGGGCACCGGCCTGTTTTCGAACGACGACATCGCCACCGAGGGGCCACTGGCGAAGCTGGTGAGCCAGGCCTGGAGCGACCGCATCACCGGCATCCACGAAATCAATGTGGTGGTGTTATATGTGCTGATCGGTTTGCACTTGGCGGCGATAGCGTTCTACTTTTTCCGCAAGCACGATAACCTGGTCACACCGATGCTCACCGGTTTCAAGGATGCGGATGAGCCCGACGAAGTCCCGCAGACGGCAGGGAAAACCTGGCTGGCGGTGGCGTTGGCGGCGGCATGCGCCGGCTGCGTCTACCTGCTGATCATAAGCGCCTGATAGAACTGCGGCTCGGAATACAAAAAAAGGGCCGGTGCATGCACCGGCCCTTTTTTTAACTACGCCGCAGCGAAATCAATCTTTCTTTTTAAAATCGTCGTGACAGGATTTGCAGGCTTTGCCTGTCGCGCCGAACTGCACCTTGATCGCGTCGAGATCCCCGCCCTTTGCGACTTCGGCCAGCTTGCTGATTTCCTTTTCCATTTTCTCCTGAGCGGATTTGAACTTGGCCGGTTCGGTCCAGATTTCCGGCTTGGCGCGCGTCTTGCCTTTATCC
This sequence comes from uncultured Enterobacteriaceae bacterium, assembly GCA_964601155.1. Lineage (GTDB taxonomy): Bacteria > Pseudomonadota > Gammaproteobacteria > Burkholderiales > SG8-39 > 2-12-FULL-64-23. The sequence goes on along the minus strand of CAZRMO010000077.1, from coordinate 2,018 downwards.
GTGCCAGCCACGAACCCCTCCCAAGGCAGCTTCGACATTTCCTCGGCGATGGCTGCACTCCTGGCGACCTCCGCCTTGTCGAAGGGTCTCTTGCCCTTGACCACTGCGGCAATGCGACCGAACTGCTGGCCCATGATGAACATGGCGGATTGTCTATATTTGATCGCGTCCTGCGGTTTGGCAAACGGCGATTGCGCATACGCGCTGCCGGCGATGCCGGCGACAAGAACCAGACCTACAAACGGCTTTAGCAATGAGCGCATAAAATCTCCTTCTGTGCGTTAGTTTTTTTCGAGGCCTCGTGTCGCGCCGCGTGGTTACAACGTCGCAAGTGTACCCAATTCCTGCAGGTCCGTCAGCGCCGATTAGCCGGGAACAAGCGGGCTGGCTTTTCTGATGGCCTCGACCTGGACGCCCCGGCTAGATGCGCTTGGCCAGGTCCGCCGCCTTGCCGGTGTAGGTCCAGGGTGCGAGCGCGAGCAGGCGCTCGCGCTCGGCCTCGGGGATGGCGAGTTGCCCGATGAATTGTCGCAGCGACTCCTGCGTGATGCCTTTGCCGCGGGTGAGCGCCTTCAACTGCTCGTAGGGGTCCGGCAGACCGTAGCGGCGCATCACCGTCTGCACCGCCTCGGCGAGTACTTCCCAGGTCGCCTCCAGATCGGCGCGCATTGCCGCCGGGTTCGCCTCGAGCTTGTTCAGGCCCTTGAGGCAGGAAACCCAGCCGAGCAGGCTGTAACCGAGGGCCACGCCGAGGTTGCGCAGCACAGTCGAATCGGTAAGGTCGCGCTGCCAGCGCGACAGGGGCAGCTTGTCCGACAGATGGCGCAGCACCGCGTTGGCCAGCCCAAGATTGCCCTCCGAGTTCTCGAAATCGATCGGGTTGACCTTGTGCGGCATGGTGGAGGAACCGACCTCGCCCGCGACCAGCTTCTGTTTGAAATAGCCGAGTGAAACATAACCCCAAATGTCCCGGTCCAGATCGATGAGAATGGTGTTTGCGCGCGCGCATACATCGAACAGTTCGGCCAGCGCGTCGTGCGGCTCGATCTGGGTGGTGTAGGGATTGAATTCCAGTCGCAGCGCCTCGACGAATTTGCGCGCGAAGCCTTCCCAGTCGAACGCCGGATAAGCAGCGAGGTGCGCGTTGTAATTGCCTACCGCACCGTTGATCTTGCCCGTCAGGCTGACCCCTGCGATGCGCGCGCGCGCGCGGCGCAGCCGCTGCACGACATTGGCCATTTCCTTGCCCAGGGTAGTGGGCGTTGCGGCCTGGCCGTGGGTACGCGCGATCATGGGCGCATCCGCGAGCGCGTGCGCCAAGGCGCGCAGCTTGTCGATCACGCCGTCCAACGCCGGCAGCATCACCTTCTCGCGCGCATCGGTGAGCATCAGCGCGTGCGCGAGGTTGTTGATATCTTCCGAGGTGCAGGCAAAATGGATGAACTCGGCAGCAGCCGCAACCTCGGAATTCGCAGCGAAGCGTTCGCGCAGCCAATACTCGACTGCCTTGACATCATGGTTGGTGCGCGACTCGATTTCCTTGACGCGAGCCGCATCGACTTCGGCAAAGTCGGCCGCCGCCTGGCGCAGTTCGGCCATCGCCTTGCCGGAAAAGGGACGCAACTCGGTCAGATCCGGTTCCTGCGCCAGCGCGATCAGCCATTCGACCTCCACCCGCACGCGATAGCGGATCAGTGCCGCCTCGCTGCAATAGGCGCCGAGCGGGGCGAGCTGCTTGTGGTAGCGCCCGTCCAGGGGCGAAAGCGCGCTAAGCGGTGAGGACATGTCGCAGTCTTTGACGGTTCCGCGGAAAAACCCGGAGGACATTTCAGAATTGCCGAAATGCCCCCTACTCAGAGGGAACATGAGGGAATACGCTCCCTCATTTGCAATGTTGTCATTTTATCATGCGCCGGTCGTTCGGTGCTTCTGAGTGAAGCAGCCGCGATGATATAATCTGGCCCCTCAAGGAAGAATCGCGGCAAATTAACGATGAGATTACTCGGTTCACTCACCAG
>CAZRMO010000076.1:0-18140 GCA_964601155.1 uncultured Enterobacteriaceae bacterium | reverse complement strand
AGCTGCACGAGCGCGTGGTCGGACAGGACGAGGCCGTGCGCCTGGTGTCCGACGCCATCAGGCGCTCGCGCGCGGGTCTGGCCGATCCGAACAAACCCTACGGTTCGTTCCTGTTCCTCGGACCGACCGGCGTCGGCAAGACCGAATTGTGCAAGGCGCTGGCCGGATTCCTGTTCGATTCCGAGGATCACCTGATCCGCGTCGACATGAGCGAATTCATGGAGAAGCACTCAGTGGCGCGGTTGATCGGCGCACCGCCCGGCTACGTCGGTTACGAGGAGGGCGGCCATCTCACCGAGGCGGTGAGAAGGAAGCCCTATTGCGTGATCCTGCTCGACGAGGTGGAAAAGGCGCACCCCGACGTGTTCAATGTGCTGCTGCAGGTGCTCGACGACGGGCGCATGACCGACGGCCAGGGCCGCACCGTGGACTTCAAGAACACCGTGGTGGTGATGACTTCCAACCTCGGCTCGCAGATGATCCAGCAGATGAGCGGCAACGATTACCAGGTGATCAAGCTCGCCGTGATGGGCGAGGTGAAGACGCATTTTCGTCCCGAGTTCGTCAACCGCATCGACGAGATCGTGGTGTTCCATGCGCTGGACGAGGCGAACATCAAGAGCATCGCGAAAATCCAGCTCGGAATCTTGTCCAAGCGCCTGGCGGGGATGGAGATCAAACTCGATGTGGCCGAGAGCGCGCTTGCGGAAGTCGCCAGAGCCGGCTTCGACCCCGTCTACGGCGCGCGCCCGCTCAGGCGAGCGATCCAGTCGGAAATCGAGAATCCGCTCGCCAAGCGCATCCTCGAAGGCGAATTCGGCGCCAAGGACACCGTGAAGATCGCGGCCAAGGGCGGCGTGATTCAGTTTGCCAAAGGCTGAGTTCCCGCAAGCACGCGTACGTCGCGCAGGCTGCTGAGTCCGCGAGTGCGCGAACGCGATAAAATCAGGGTCCGCCGGAGCGAAGCATCGCCGTGAAAGGCGCCCAAAGCCGGCGCACGCGTGCGCCGATGCGCGGGCAGGTTCGCTCCGACAACGGATTCTTCGTCAACGGGAGCAGCCATGCAGTTCGATCCAAAACGCAGTGATTTCACCCTGGGCATCATCGGTACCGGGGCCATGGGGCGCGGCATCGCGCAGGTCGCCACCACCGGCGGCATGCGCGTGCTGATGAGCGACGCGCGCGCGGGCGCGGCGGAGGAGGCCAAGGCCTTCGTCGGCAAGATGCTGCAGCGCGCGGTGGAAAAAGGCAGCCTCAGCAAGGACGCGCATGCGGCGGCCATGGGCCGCATCGAGGTGGTCGACGGACCCGCTGCGATGGCGCCCTGCCATCTGGTGATCGAGGTCATCGTGGAAAACCTGCAGGCGAAGCAGGCCCTGTTCGCCCAACTCGAGGACATCGTCGGCGCCGACTGCATCCTCGCCACCAACACGTCCTCGCTCGCGGTGACCACTATCGCGGCGAAGCTGAAGCGGCCGGAGCGCTTCGCCGGCATGCATTTCTTCAATCCGGTGCCGCTGATGAAACTGGTCGAAGTGATCGACGGCGTGCGCACCGCGCCCGAGGTGGGCGACGCCTTGATGCAGGTCGGCCGGCGCATGGGCCGCGAGCCGGTGCGGGTGAAAGACGCGCCGGGCTTCATCGTCAACCAGGTCGGCCGCGGTTTCGGCGTCGAAGCGGCGCACATCGCCTCGGAGGGCATCGCCGGCTTCGTCGACATCGATCGCGTCATGCGCGACGTGGCCGGATTCCGCATGGGGCCGTTCGAACTGATGGAGCTCACCGGACTGGACGTGAGCCAGCCCGCCAGCGTTGCCATCTACGAGCAGTGCTATCACGAACCGCGCTACCGCCCGGCACAGCTGATGCGCAGCCGCTACGAGGCAGGCATTTTTGGGCGCAAGACCAACAAGGGTTTCTACGACTATGCGGAGGGCAAGGCAGTGGTGCCGGCGGAGCCGGCGGCGCCTTCCGCGCGGCCGCAGAGCGTCTGGGTCAGCCACGCCGAACCCGATGGCCATGCCGCGCTCGCGGCGTTGCTGAAGAAGCTGAACGTGCCGCTGGAGAGCGGGGCCATACCCAGTGCGCATGCGCTGATCCTGGTGACCCCCTACGGCGACGATGCGACTGCCTGCGCGGTCGATCAGGGCCTGGACGCGAAGCGCACGGTGGCAGTGGATACGCTGTTCCCCATGGTCAAGCGGCGCACCATCATGACCACACCCGTCACCGATCCCGCTTATCGCGATGCGGCGCACGGGCTGCTCGCGAGCGACGGCGTGCCGGTGACGGTGATCAAGGACAGCCCGGGGTTCGTCGCCCAGCGCGTGGTGGCCCTGATCGTGAATATAGGCTGCTATCTCGCGCAAAGCCGAACCGCGGCCCCGGCCGACGTCGACAAGGGCGCGACACTGGGGCTCAACTACCCCCACGGACCCATGGCGTTCGGTGACGTATTGGGACCGGCCAAGGTGCTCAAGGTGCTCGACAACATGATGAAGCTCTATGCCGATCCGCGCTACCGGCCGAACCTGTGGCTGACGCGCCGCGCGCGCCTGGGGGTGTCGCTGCTGACGCCGGACAGCTGATCGTGCTTAGGGCAGGCGGACGGCGATAAGGCGGCCCTTGCCCAAGGCACCCGCGTCGCTACGCGGGTGCAGGGACGCGGTAATGGCGTGCACGCGTGCCAGCAATTCTTCCCACAGCGTGTTCATGTGCTTGCGGAACACGGTGTCGGCATCGGCACGAAGCACGTACCAACCGCCGGCGTTCAATTCGAGCGCCAGCTGCCCGGGCGCCCAGCCGGCGTAGCCGTTGAAGAAACGCAGCTGCTCGGGCGGCGCGTGCAGCAATTCCTCGACCACGGCCGGATCCAGGGCGAAGGACAGATCGTCGAACACGCGTAGCGCACCCTGCGGGTTCTTCTTCGCGCGGAATATGGCGAACAGCTTCGCGGCTTCCACCGGTCCGCCGAGGTAGAGCGGCTCGGTGAAGCGCTTCAGCACCTCGTTGCCGGGCAGGATCTGCGCGAGCGAGCGCGGACCGGGACGATTGATGATGAAGCCCACGTCGCTGCCGTCCTCGGCCCGCGTGACAAGCACTACGGCATGGCGGAAATTGGGATCGACCAAGGCCGGCGAGGCGACCAGAAATACCGCGTTTGCAGAATCGCCGTTTCCCGCCGCTGCGATGGGCGACGCCGCTAGCAGGACCGCGAGCAGCAGTAGCCGCCGCAGGCTCATCGCGTGGCCTGCACTTGCGCGTGCCGAAAGCAGCCGACCAAATGGTCGTTGACCATGCCGGTGGCCTGCATGAAGGCGTAGCAGATGGTCGAGCCCACGAACTTGAAACCGCGCAGCTGCAGGTCCTTGCTCATCGCATCGGATTCGCGCGTGCGCGCGGGCACCTGTTTCATGCTGCGCCTGCGATTCTGCTTCGGCTTGCCGCCGACGAAGCGCCAGACATAACGGTCGAACGACCCGAATTCTTTCTGTACCGCGTGGAAGGCGTTGGCGTTTTGTATGGCGGCGGCGATCTTGAGCCGGTTGCGCACGATGCCCGCGTCGAGGAGCAGGCGCGCCACCTTGCGCTCGGAGTAGCGCGCGATCTTGCGCGCATCGAAATCGTCGAAGGCCCTGCGGTAGTTGTCGCGCTTGTTGAGGATCGTGGACCAGGACAGGCCGGCTTGCGCGCCTTCGAGGATCAGGAGCTCGAACAGCGCGCGCTCGTCGTGCAGCGGCACTCCCCACTCCCGGTCGTGGTAGGCGATGTACGTTTCGCTGCCGAGGCACCAGGGACAGCGCTTGCTGCCGTCGATCTTGCTCATGGACGTATCATAGCTTCGCCGCGCAAACCGCGCCATCGGGGCGCGCCCAAGCGGGCACAAGTCGCAGAAATGAAACGAGTTTTGCGGCGATTGCGCGGCCCTTGATCCTGATCGAACTGCAAGGGCGCACTTTGTGCTAGCTTACACGCTGTCCTTTCGTCGCGGCGCACCCCGCCGCTCCGATCGCATGCGCTGTAGTCGCGCGCAGCGGACGTTGGACCATACACCATTAAACTTAATTGAGAGAGAGGAGTAACCATGGCAGAAGTTCTGGCTCCGCTGGCGGGAAAAGTCCTGGCCGTGCTGGTCGAACCCGGTGCGAAAGTCGAGGAAGACGATGAGCTCGTGGTCATCGAGGCGCTGAAGATGGAGAACACGGTATACGCACCCAGCGGCGGCACCGTCAAGGAAATCAAGGTGAAGGTTGGCGACAGCGTCGAGGACGAGGCTCTGCTCCTCGTGCTCGAATAAAAAGCAACGGTTGGCAACAGAAGGAAGCGAGGAAACGATGAATTTTGAACTTACTGAAGAGCAGCAACTGATCCAGGACACGGCCAAGCGCTTCGCGGCGGAAGAAATTGCACCCACACTGGAGGCGGAAGAGGCGAAGCACGAATTCCGCGCCGATCGCGTCGCCAAGATGGGCGGGCTCGGCTTTTTCTCCTGCGCGCTGCCGGAGGAACTCGGCGGCAGCGGCATGGGCTACATGGAGTCGGTGCTGATGTCCGAGCAGATCGGCAAGATTTCCGCATCCTGGCGCCTGCCGTTCAATATGCAGAACCTCGGCCCGGCGCTGACGGTAAGCAAGTTCGGCACCGACGCGCAGAAGAAGAAATACGTACCCGGCTGGGTCGCGGGCACGCAGCTCGGCTTCTTCGCCATGACCGAAAGCAACACCGGTTCCGATGTGGCGAGCATGAAAACCCACGCCGTCGACAAAGGCGACCACTACGAAGTGTTCGGCTCGAAGATGTGGATCTCCCAGGCGCACGTGGGCGATGCAGGCCTGCTCTATGCATACACCGACCGCGCGGCGGGCAACAAGGGCATGACTGCCTTCATCATCGAGCCGAAGAACTGGAAAGGCTGCACCGCGCGCGCGATCGAGACCAAGCTCGGATTGAAGTGCGCGCCGACGGGCGAATTCGCCTTCGAAGGCATGAAAGTGCCGAAAGAGAACGTGCTGGGCAAGCCGGGCGAGGGTTTCCGTATTTGCATGTGGCAGCTGAACCAGACACGCCTGGGCTGCGCGGCCGGCGCGCTAGGCGTCGCCGGCGGCGCGCTCGACATCGCAATTCAGTACGCCAACGAACGCACCCAGTTCGGCAAACCGATCTCGCAGCACCAGATGATCATGGCGCAGATCGCGGAGATGACGGTCGAGCACCAGGCGGCGCAGATGCTGGTGTACAAGGCGGCGTGGCTGAAGGACAAGGGCAAGCCGAATCAGTACGAGACCTCGGTCGCCAAGTTCGCTGCATCGGAGGCGGCGGTGCACGCGGCCAACGAGTGCATGAAGATTTACGGCTCGTTCGGCTTTTCGACCGAGTATCCGGCCGAGCGTTTCTACCGCGACGCGAAGTCGCTGCAAGTGGTGGAAGGCACATCCAACATTCAGAAGATCATCATCTCGGGCATGGCCTGCGGGACGACGCCCAATCGCGGGTAGCGCAAAAAGGGAAGAGGGGAGAAGGGGAAAAGGGGGCAGAGCCAAGGTGCTCTGACCCCTTTTTTCCGCAAAGCTGCATCTATCTTGAAGGAAGAATCCGAATGAGACCTTATTTCGAAAAAATGCCGGGCTTCGGCAAGGCGCTGAAGGAAAATCGCATCGCGCGCACGCAGGACAGTCGCGCCAAGCTCGAAGCGATCGAAGCCGAAATCGCAGCCGCGAAGAAGGCGGCCGAAGAGGTGGGTATACCCACGGCGAAGATCAACGAGCGCGGCGGACTGACCGTGTACCAGCGCCTCGAATATCTGGTCGATCCCGGCACCTGGCAGCCGCTGCACACGCTGTACAACCCCGCGGACAACGAAGAGGGCACGACCAACGTGGTCGACGGCCTGGGCAAGATCGCCGGCCGCTGGGCGGTGATCATCGGCTTTGACAACAAGGTGCTCGCCGGCGCCTGGATCGCCGGGCAGCCGGACAACATCCTGCGCGTGACCAACCTCGCCAAGCGCCTGCATGTCCCGCTCGTGTGGCTCGTTAACTGCAGCGGCGTGAAGCTGCCCGACCAGGAGAAGTTCTACGCCGACCGCCGCGGCTCGGGCGCGCCGTTTTTCCGCCACGCGGAACTCGAGCAGGCCGGCATCCCGGTGCTGGCCGGCATCTACGGCACCAATCCAGCCGGCGGCGGCTATCAGGCCATCAGCCCGACCATCCTGATTGCGCACAAGGACGCGAACATCGCCGTCGGCGGCGTCGGCATCGTCTCGGGCATGTCGCCGCAGGGCGGCTTCGACCTCGCCGGCCTCGAGCAGCTGATCGCGAACACCCGCGACATGAAAAGCCGCCCGCCGGGCAGCGTGTCCACCCATTACGATGCCACCGGCTTTTTCACGCGCGTGTGCGACGAGGAAAAGGGCGTGCTCGACGGGATCAAGGAATACATGCGCATGATCCCGGCTTACGACCCGAAGTTCTTTCGCGTCGCCGAGCCGGCCGAACCGACGCTTCCGGCGAGCGACTTGTATCATCTCTTGCCGTTCAACCAGAAATCGGACTACTCCTTCGACGACATCCTCGCGCGCCTGGTCGACGGCAGCGAGCACATGGAATTTCGCCCGGGCTACGGGCCCGAGGTGTACACCGGCCTGGTGAAGCTCGACGGCATGCTGGTCGGCGCCATTGGCAACCGCCAGGGCCTGCTGCCCAAGGGCTATCCCGAATATGCCGACTACCCGGGCATCGGCGGCAAACTCTACCGCCAGGGCCTGATCAAGATGAACGAGTTCGTGACCCTGTGCGCGCGCGACCGCGTGCCGGTGATCTGGTTCCAGGACACGACCGGCATCGACGTCGGCGACATCGCCGAGAAGGCGGAGCTGCTCGGCATCGGGCAGTCGCTGGTGTACTCGATCCAGAACGCCGACATACCGATGATGCTGGTGGTGCTGAGGAAAGGCAGCGCCGCGGCGCACTACATCATGGGCGGTCCCACGGCGAATCGCCAGAACGCCTTCACCCTGGGCACGGCGGCGACCGAGATCTACGTCATGCACGGCGAGACCGCTTCGGTAGCGACCTACTCGCGCCGCGCGATCAAGGACAAGGACTCGGGCAAGCCGCTGGAGCCGCTGGCGCAGAAGATGAACGAGATGGCGCAGAAATACTACGACACCTCGCGCCCGGCCTACTGCGCGCGCTACGGCTTCGTCGACGAGATCGTCAACCTGTCGGCGCTGCGCGGTTATCTGAAGGCCTTCGCCGGCGCGGTCTACCAGAACCCGAAGTCGATCTGCCCGCGTCACCAGATGCTGCTGCCGCGAATCATCAAGGGCTGAGGGCGGCTCGAAGGGACGCGAAGCTAGTTGTTAGTTTTGAGTCTCTGGTTCTTGATTCAATATCTTGGCTCGATTCTTCTATAGCCTATCGCGGCGCTGCTGCGCGGTTAGCTCTGGCTTGGTTTGAAGCCAGACCCGTGATAAAACGCAATATCCTTCTAAAGTTCTTCTGCTAAAAAGTCAGCCAAGATTGCCATATTCTTCACCAATGCAGTGCTGGTCATTTCCATCACTGTTACCTTACGCTCTATGCAGAATACCTCTAAACCTCGTATTTTATTGATCGACGACAATGCCGGCTTTCGGGAGTTAGTGCGCATCATGTTGTCAAACGAGGGCTACTCGGTGGCGGTAACGGAAGATGCGGTCGAAGGTGGCAAGGCAATGCTTGCCGGGCAACATGATCTGGTCATCTTGGACATCGATATGCCCTTCATGAACGGATTCGAACTTCTGTCGGCCATGCGGGCGGACCCCAGCACCGCTGCGCTGAAAGTGATTGTCGTCTCTGGCACAAAGGATATCGAAACATTAATCGAAGCAGAGCATCTGGGCGTGCTTGATTACCTTGCGAAACCCGTTACTCGGGAGCGACTACTTGAATCAATCAACGCTTGCCTGAAAAGAGCTGGCGGCGAGTAAATGATCAGCCGTTCAATGAGAGAACCTCCTAGCGGATCCGGCGCGTCGCCCCGGGTGCGTAGACCTCGGAGTTGACCACGTTGAGCGGCCGCTGGCCGGTGAGCGCGCGGACGACTTCCTCGCCGCATCGGCGCGGCACCCGGGCTACCGCGGACGACGAGAAGAAGGCCGCATGGGGCGAGGCGATGACGTTGTCCATGCGCAGCAGCGCATTGTCGCCGGCGACGGGCTCCCACTCCCAAACATCGAGCGCGGCGCCCGCCAGCCGCTTCTCCGAGAGCGCCTGGGCCAGCGCGCGTTCGTCCACGACCGGGCCGCGCGCGGTATTGATAAGCAAGGCCGTTGGCTTCATGCGGCGGAAAAAGGCTTCGTTGACGAGGTGGCGCGTCTCGGCATTGAGCAGCGTGTGGACGGACACGTAGTCTGCCCGCTGCGCCAGCGCCTCGAGCGATACGCGCTCAACGCCGAGCGCCTTGAAGTGCGCATCATCGACGTAGGGATCGTGGGCGATGATGCTGGTCTCGAAGGCAGCCAGGCGACGCGCAAAAGCGCTGCCGATATTGCCCAGGCCCACGATGCCGACGGTCTCCCCGTACAGCGAGCCCGTCCACGCGCCGGGAATTCCGGCGCCCCAGTTGCCAGCGTGCACGTTGCGGTCGAGCGTGATGAGCTTTCGGTTCCAGGCGAGGAGGAGTCCCATTGTGTGGTTGGCGACTTCGCGCACCCAGAGGTCCGGAATGTTCACGGCGACGACGCCCAACTCGGTAGCAGCGGGAATGTCGATGACGTCATAACCTACACCCGTGCGCACCACGACCTTGAGGTCCGCGAGCGCGGACATGACCTTGCGGCCGACCGGCGAGTACGTAACCACGAGCGCGTCTGCATCGCGCGCCCGGGCAATCACCTCCTCCTCCGTAGTGAGGAACGGTAGTACCGTCACGCGTGCGGGAAGCTGAGCCAGCGCAGCCTCGAGATCTGAGTAGTCGCGCTGAGCGCGTCCTTGAATCACATACACCTGCTGGATCTTGTCGGTCATCGGGGCTTTGTCGTGAGAGTACGCAAGGGAGGTACACAAGGGAGGGACACAAGGGAGGTACACAAGGAGTCTACCACCGAAATTATTGCGGATGATTGATGCGCGCGGAAGGCAGAATTTCCCAAATTCGCGGCCTTACGCAATCAGCTCAATGCATCGTGCTGGAATCGAGCTGACGTCGCCTGCCGCTACTCGAGAACTTCGATGGTGCCGCTTGCGGTGATGGTCACCATGCTCACTCCGGCTTCGAGACTGGGCGCAGCCAGTTCTTGCGCAGACCTTGCACTGAGCGCCATCGCAAAGCGAGGCTGCGGCGCATTGTAGCCGGCTGCCAGATTCAGGTGCTGGAGCTTGTAGCCGCGGCCGGCCAGTGCAGCCCTGACGATCTCGGCGCGCTCCTTGAACGCGCTGATGGCCTTGGTGATCAGTTCGTTCTCGGTGGCGTAGCGTTTCTCCGGTGAAACCGAAAAGCTCATGCTTCCGAGTTGCATGCTCGCCTGCAACTTGCCGATCAGGTCCGCGGCGGCTTCAAAGTCCTTGCTCTCGATGCGAATCTCGGCACGGCCGCGCCATCCCTTCAATGTGTTGTCCTTGGCATAGACGGGATACGTCTGAGTGTTGCCTGAGCTCACCCGCACGTCCTTATAGTCCTTGGCAATCCGCAGCGCGTCGTTGATGCTTTTATTGATGGCATTCGCGAGCGCCGCCGGGCTGGGGTTGCTGAGCTCCACGTACAGGGTCGCATTAAGGAGGTCATTCTGCACCACGCGCTGCGCCTCGGCTTGCAACGCGACCGTGTTGTAGCGCGGCGGCGGTTCAGCCGCAGCCGATGAAACCGCGACCAGAAGAAACAAGGCGGCGATGCAAGGGGCTAACGTTCGCGTCAGCATGGTATTTATCCTCATGGGGTAAATGGTCGGAGCAGCAACGCGCGGAGTCGCCGGACGGCACTCGACCTATGCGTGCGCCAATTATGCTCGTTTCCGCCAAGGGGCGCAGACCGGCGCGTCCACTGTGGGGCGACAATTACAGATAGCGCTCGCCCACCTCGTCGATGAACGCGGCCGCGCCGCCGCTCCAGGTCATCTCGCCGTTCTCCAGCAGGTAGATGCGCTCGGCGTGGCGCACGGCGAAGGTGACGTTCTGCTCGCCGAGCAGCACGGTGAGGCCCGTGTCCTTGCGCAGCGCCTCCATGGCAGCCGAGATGTGGTCGATGATCACCGGGGCAAGGCCCAGGGTCGGTTCGTCGAGCACAAGCAGGCTCGGGCGCATCATCAGCGCGCGCGCGATGGCGAGCATCTGCTGCTCGCCGCCGCTCAGCGTGCGTGCGGTCTGCCGGCGCCGCTCCTTCAGGATCGGGAACAGGTCGAACAGCCAGGCGAGCTGCGCCTCGAGCTCGGGTTGCGCGAGGAGGTGCCCGCCCAGCTGTAGGTTCTCGGCCACCGTCATGTCGCCGAACAGCTCGCGCGACTCCGGGCAATGCACCAGCCCGTCGCGCGCGAGCGCCCCTTCGCCCCCGGGACGCTGCAGCTTGCCGCGCCAGCGCACTTCTCCGGAGTAGGGCACGAACCCGCATATCGCGTTAAACAGGGTGGTCTTGCCAGCGCCGTTCAGGCCCACCACCGCCACGAATTCCCCCGGCTGCACTTTCACGCTCACGTCGTGCAGCGCGCGCGCCTTGCCGTAGTGCACAGACATGCGCTCGACCTCGAGCAGCGGCTCGCTGGTGTGCTGCTCCGGCTTCGCGGTCGGCACGTCGTGCACGTCGAGCGCGCCGCCCAGATAGACCGCGCGCACCTGCGGATCGGCGACGACGTGGTCCGGGTCGCCCTCGGCGATCTTCTGCCCGGCGTGCATCACCAGCATGCGATCGACCAGCGCGCGCACGCCCTTGACGTTGTGGTCGACGAGCACGATCGCGCGCCCTTCGTCGCGCAGCGTGCCGATGAGGCGGGAGAATTCGCGCAGCTCGGAGGCGGTAAGCCCCGCGAACGGCTCGTCGAGCAGGAGCGCGTGCGTGCCCAGAGCGATCGCCTTGGCGAGCTCGAGGCGCCGCAAGTCCGCGTAGGTCAGCGCATCCGGGGTGCGCTGCACCGCGGCGCCGAGGCCGACGCGCTCGGCGATCGCGCGCGCCCCCTCGGCCAGGCTGCGGCGCAGCAGCAGGCTCGAAATGCGGTCGGGCATGAGCGCGAGCTCGATATTCTCGAGCACCGACTGGCGCCGCAGCGGTCGCGAGTGCTGGAACACGATGCCGACCCCGGCGCGCGCGATGTGATGGGTCGAGCGCCCCGCGATCTCGGCGCCGTCGAGGCGGATCGATCCCTGGTCGGGACGGTGCACCCCCATGACCAGCGCCATGGTGGTCGACTTGCCCGAGCCGTTGGGGCCGATCAGGCCGAGGACCTCGCCGCGCCCGACCTCGAAGCTGAGCGTGTCGACCGCGCGCAGGCCGCCGAAACTCTTGCTGATGCCGTCCACCTGCAGCACGCTCACGGCCTTTTCCTCCTGCGCATGACGTAGCCGAGAAAGCCGTCTGGAAAGAACATCAGCACAGCGAGCGCGAGCGCGGCGACCACGAAATTGCTGAGCTCGCCGATCGGCCTCAGATACTCGCCGGCGACGATGAGGAAGATCGCGCCGAGCGCCCCGCCCACGATCGTACGCCGCCCGCCGAGCACCGCGGCGATGATGATCTGCACTGCCACACCGATGTCGACCACCGTGCCGACCGAGGCCGTCCCGAGGTAGAAAATCGTGAGCGCGCCGGCCAGGCCAGAGAAGAATGCGCTCAGGCAGAACGCGAGCAGCTTGTGCTTGGTGACGTTGAAGCCGAGTGCCTCGGCCGCGATGCGGTCCTGGCCGGTCGCCTCGAGGATCAGGCCAATCGGCGAGCGCGCGAAGGCGACCAGCACCGCCGCGCTCACCAGCATGAAGCCGAGCGCGTAGTAGTAGTTGGGGTTGGTGTCCACCGAGAGCACGTCGGGCACCGCGAGGCCGATCTCGCCGCCGGTGGCGCCGGCGAAGATAACGATGAACTGCTGCAGGATCAGGACTGCGACGAGGGTGATGAGACCGAAATACGGCCCGCGCAGGCGCAGCGCAGGCAGCGCGAGCAGCGCGCCGCCGATCACCGCCGCGAGCGCGCCGAGGATGATGCAAAGCCACATCGGCACCGGTGTGTAGGCGTTCAGCATGCCGCCGGCGTAGGCACCCAGGCCGATGAGGAAGGTCGGTCCGAAATTCACCTCGCCCGCGTAGCCGAACAGCAGGTCCCAGGACATGGCGAACACGCCGAAGTAATAGGCGATGGTTAGTACGCCGAGCACGTAGGCCGACATCCACAACGGCAGCAGCGCCAGGACGAGGGCGACGGCCACGGCTACTCCGAAGCGGGGCGATCTCAGCAGTCGTCGCATGGCCCGCCCTCTACCGATCGCGCGGCGCGCGCGGCCTCAGCGCCGGCCGAATAATCCCTGGGGTCGCACATATAGAATCAGGATCAGGATGAACAATGCCGGCAGGTTGCGCAGCGAAGGCGAGACCAGGTACGCCGTGATCGTCTCGACGTAGCCGACGATATAGGCCGCGACCAGCGAGCCCGGAACGCTGCCCAGCCCGCCGAGCACCACGATCGAAAACGCGCTCGCGGTGAGGCCGGGCACCTCGCCCGAGCTCGCACCGACGAAAGTCGCCACCAGCACGCCGGCGACGCCCCCGAGCACGCCGTACAGCCCCCACACGAACCACTGGATGCGCTGCAGGTCGAAACCGAGCAGCGCGAGGCCGCGCGGATTGATCGACGCAGCGAGCACCGCCTTGCCCAGGCGCGTGCGCGTCACGAACAGCCACAGCAGCCCGATCACGAGCCAGGCGGCGCCGCCGATGACGAGCTCGTTGGTGGGCGTGTTGACGCCGAACACGCTGGTGATGCCGTCGACCAGGCGTGGCACCGCGACCGGGTTCGAGGTGAACAGGTAGGCGAGCCCCTCCTGAATCATGATTCCCCACAGAAGCGTCGCGGTGAGGACGAAGATCTCCTTCTCGACCTCCGGAATGCGGCGCGAGCGGGTGATCGGCCGCACGACGACGAAGTAGGTCAGGTAAGCGGTGATCACCCCCGCGCCGATGCCGCCCAGCGCGCCCCAGTAGGGACCGAGGCCGAACTTCCCGGCGATCACCCAGGCCGCCATCGCCGCGACCACCATCAGGCCGCCGTGCGCGAGGTTGAGCACCCCCGATACGCCGAAGATGATGGTGAAGCCCGCCGCTCCCAGGCTATACAGTGCGCTGATGACGAAGCCGTCGACGAGAATCTCGAGCAGCAGCCTCATGGCAAACCTGCACCCGTGCCTGTGCACCCGTCAATCGATCCGCTCACCTTCCCCCCTTGTTCGCTGCCGGCAGGCATACACGCCTGCGGCGTTGGCGCGCGCACGCCGGCGAAACGCGCGTGGCTATGCCCCGGGGCGCTACGTCGTGCACCGCCCCCGGAGCCTAGCCGTCTAGCCGTGCTGCCCGGCCTTGACGAAGTCCGGCAATACGGGCGTGCCGTTGGCGGCGTGCGGCGGCCAGATCGCCACCTGCTTGCCGTTTTGCCACTGGAAGCCGACGCCGCTCACCAGCTTGGCACCGTACTTGACGTCGTGGGTGAAGCGCGCCTTGCGCCCGTAGAACTCCATGCGGCCCATGGTGCCGACGAGATCGGTTTTCTCGAGCGCTGCGACCAGCGCGTCCGGCTTGGTCGAGTGCGCCCGCTCGATCGCCTGCTTGAGCGCGTACATCGAGTCGTAGGTCATGTAAGCCTCGAGCGTCGGCGTGCCGCCGAAGCGCTTGCTGAAGGCCTTCTGGAACGGAACGCTGCGCGGCGTCACCGCGGCGCCCGGGGCCCCGGTGTTCCATGTGATCACCCCTTCCGTGGCCCCATTCGTCTTGTCCCAGAAGTTGGTCGCGCCCGCCTGCAGATTGATGCCCGCGAGCGCCGCCGGGACGCGTTGGTCATGCCACTGCACAGTCGGCTTGAGACCAGTGTGCGCCATGCCGGCGATGATCACGTCGGCGTGCAGCGCCTCGATCTTGTTGTAGATCGGGGTGAAGTCGGTGGTATCGGGCGCAAAGCGGATGTGGCCGACGACCTTCAGCCCCGCCTTAGGTAAGCACTCCTCGTAGGCCTTGTCGAGCGGTTTCGTCCAGGCCGCGTCCTCGCTCATGATGACTGCGGTCTTGAAGCCGAAGCGCTTGACCAGCGCGTAGGCCGAGACGTCGCACGCCGTGCGCGCCAGGTAGTATGAGTTGTTGGTCTGCTCGAACACGTACTTGTAGCGTTTGTAGTCGTCGTGCACCATGGTCGCGATCTTGTTGCTCGCGCCGCCGCCAATGTAGGGTATGTGGTAGCGTGCGGCCCACGGCATCAGGGCGAAGTCGATCTCGCTGATGAAGGCGCCGACCATGGCTACGACGTGGTCCTGCTTAACCGCGCGCTGGAAGGCGCGCACCGCGACGTCGGCCTTGCCGTGGTCATCGTACTCGTAGAGCTTCACCTGGCGTCCGTCGACGCCGCCGGAGGCGTTGATCTGGTCGGCGGCGACCTCGGCGGCCTGGATGATGCCGATGCCGAGCGGATGCTCCTTGAAGCCGATGACGCCGATGCGCACTGGCCCCTGCGTCGCGGCCTGTGCCGCGCCCGTCCCCAGCATTGCCGCCGCGGCGAACGTCGCCGCACATAGCCCGCGGCCGAGCAGGCGCGTCAGGCGGGTTTTCTGCTTTCTCATGGTGTCCTCCTTCGGGTTGTTTATGGTTGTGCAGCTCCGGTCGCGTGCTACTTCTTCAACAGCGCCAACTCCGGCTTGGCAGTCGCCGCCTGGGTCGGCCAGATCGGGACCTGCTTGCCGTTTTGCCACTGGAACATCGTTCCCGTGACGTAGCCCTTGCCGTACTTCATGCCGTGCGCGTACTTCGCCTTCGAGCCGTAGAATTCGACCCGCCCGAAAGTGCCCACGTAGTCCGTTTTCTCGAGCGCCTTGACAAGCGCGTTGGCGTTCGTCGAGTGCGCGCGCTCGATCGCCTGCTTGAGGACATAGATCGCGTCGTCGGTGCTGTAGGCGTTGTACGCCGGGGTGGTGCCGAACTTCTGCGTATAGGCTTCGGTGAATGGCTCGGTCTTGGACGTGAGCTTCTCGCCCGGCACCGCGCTCGATTCGCTGATCACGCCCTCGGTGGCGCCGTTGGTCGCCTTCCAGAAGGTGCTCGCGCCGGCCTGCGCGCTGATCCCGGCGAGTTGCACCGGCACGTGCTGGTCGTGCCACTGAACGGTGGGCTTGACGCCGACGTGCGCCCAACCGGCGATGATCAAGTTGGCGTGCAGCCCCTCGATCTTGTTGAAGATCGGCGTGAAGTCGTTGGTGTCCGGCGCGAAGCGGATGTGGTCCACCACCTTGAGGCCCGCCTTCGGCAGGCACTCGAGGTACGATGCATCGAGCGGCTTGGTCCAGGCCGCGTCCTCGCTCATCACCACCGCACGGCTGGCACCCGCGGGCGCAAGCACGTCCTTCGCGAAGTCGCACACCGAGCGCCCGAGGTAGTACGAGTTGATCCACTCGTGGAAGGTGTACTTGTTGCGGCCGTAGTGCTCGCGCACGTTCTTGGTGATGTCGGTGCTCGCCGCACCGGTGACGATGAACGGCGTGTGCAGGCGCGCCGACCAGGGCTGCATCGCGAGCGCCACTTCGCTGATGAATGTGCCCACCATCGCGACGACGTGGTCCTGCTTCACGGCGCGCTGGAACGCGCGTACGCCGTCGGTCGCCGAGGCGTGATTGTCGTACTTGAACAGCTCGAGCTTGCGCCCGTCGATGCCGCCCGAAGCGTTGATCTCGTCGACGGCGAGCTCGGCTCCGTTGATGATCGAAGCGCCGTCGATGGCGGCGAAAGGCGCGATCACGCCGATGCGGATCGGCGCTGCCGCGGCCTGTGCGCTGCCCATCCCGAACACCATCCCCACTGCGACCGCTGCCGCGCACAGCGCGGCCGGCAGCCGCTGCGATTCGGTTCGTTGCGTATTCATATTCTGCTCCTTTGCTGGACAAGTGTATAAAGAAGCGCGCCCGAGTACGTGTCGCGCGTGTCAGCCGCAGCCGGGCACACCGGCGCGTTAATGGCCGTGGAAAAGAGACACAAGGATAGGAATTTCAAAGCCGTTTTTGGACCTGTCCTATGCCCTTCGGTTGCAGTCGATCTCCTGGAAATTGAGCTAACGTTTCGTTTCGACTTGCAGGTTCCGGGAAAGTTCAGGATGCCCGATAGTCGCTGTTCGCAAACGATGGCTCCGGATCGGGTGCGCGCATGCAGGATTTTGGCAGGTGGACCTTCAGTTAGCGCCTCGGGTTCTAGGCTTCAATGAAATCCGAACGGCCGGTGTGGCCGGACCGTCTCTGAAGCCACGGCTGGGGAAATATTGTGCAAAACCTCCCGCACAAGACTACGATCTCGATCGTGGACAGGGCGGCACGTCCGGCAATCCCTTACACCTTGAAACAAGGAGTGAACAGATGATCGCGAAACACCCCTTCGGCCGGACCGGGCACATCAGCACCCGTACCCTGTTCGGGGCCGCCGCGTTTTGGACTTGTGGCCAAGGTGAGGCGGATCGCATCCTGGAATTGCTGCTGCAATACGGGATCAATCATATCGATACGGCGCCCAATTACGGGGAGGCAGAACTGCGCATCGGGCCCTGGATGGACCGCCACCGCAAGGACTTTTTCTTGGCCACCAAGACCAAGCTGCGAACCTACGCCGAAGCCAAACAGCAAATTCATCAATCTCTGGATCGCCTCCGGGTGGACCATGTGGACCTGCTGCAACTACACAGCCTGGGAGATCCGCTGCAGTGGGAGGTGGCCATGGGACCAGGCGGCGCCCTGGAGGCAGCCGTCGAGGCCCGCCAGCAGGGGTTGGTGCGCTTCATCGGAGTGACCGGACACGGCCTGGGGATTCCCGCCATGCACCTGCGCAGCCTGGAGCGCTTCGATTTCGATTCGGTGCTGATGCCGTGCAATTACGCGCTGATGCACAACGCGCAGTACCGGGCCGATTTCGATGCAGTGGTAGCGTTGTGCCGCGAACGAAACGTGGCCGTGCAGACCATCAAGTCTATCGCCCGTGGCCAGTGGGGCGGCAAAGGGAAGACCCGCGAAACCTGGTATGAACCTCTGGAAGACCAGGGCAGCATCGACCGCGCGGTACACTATGTGCTCAGCAGGGAAGGGATGTTTCTTAACACAGTGGGCGATACCGTATTGCTGGAGAAGGTGCTGGACGCCGCCGACCGCTTCCGAGCGGGGCCCAGCGATGCGGAGATGGAGGCTGATCTCGTTGCACAGGACATCCAGCCCCTCTTCACCAAAGACTTCAGCGGTCCTTGAGAAGCTAAGGGGATCCGAGGCGAATTCTTTTTGATGTTCAGACCCGTATTGTCTATTGCGATGGGCTGTACAGGTAAGAGGGCTTGGAAAAGAAATCGTCTCTGAACTTACCCACAATCGGCCGGACCCCAGTCGGCCGAACCAGCAACTCGCGGCCGTTACGCGATGAACTTACCCTGAATGGCCGCTTTCCCAAACAGCGAATACGTACTCGCGAGCCGTTGCAGTCCCGCTAAGCGCTAATCCCATCCGACATCGGTTGTCCAATTTGTATGTGCGCCGTCGCGCCGCTGTGCTTCGTGTTCGGCCCTATGACTCCCAAACAGCCATCAGGCGCTTGAGGCTCTGATCGGGTTGGCGCGGGCCGTCAAGGGCGCGATTCGCCTAACAACTGCGAGCGGGTGCCTTGGCCGAAAACGAGCCGGATGAGAAATTGTTTCATTTGTCCGCAGTTCGGTGCCACAGCGGCCGTTCCCTGTTGTAAGGCGCCGAAGCCAGCCTGAGTATCTGCTATTCAAAACCAGGAAGGCTCACTCCCGACGCGAGACTGCACGCTTGCCGGCATACTGCGGCACTGGAGGCGCGCGCCGATTCAGGCGCGCGCAGCGTTGCGCCGGTTTGCCAGCCCGACCAGCAATCCGCACACGCCCAGGACGCCGCCAAGCGCCGCGAGTTGAATATGGCTCAGTTCGAGTTCGCCGCCGCCGGG
>CAZRMO010000075.1:10197-18154 GCA_964601155.1 uncultured Enterobacteriaceae bacterium | reverse complement strand
GGCGCCTGCGCGACTGGGGCATCTCGCGCCAGCGCTACTGGGGCACGCCGATCCCGATCATTCACTGCGAGGACTGCGGCGCGGTGCCGGTGCCCGACAAGGACCTGCCGGTGACCCTGCCCGAGGACCTGGTGCCCGACGGCTCCGGCAATCCGCTCGCCAGGCATGCGGCGTTTCGCGATTGCGCCTGCCCGCGCTGCGGCAAGCCGGCACGGCGCGAGACCGACACCATGGACACCTTCGTCGACTCGTCCTGGTATTACATCCGCTACGCCTGCCCGGGCGCGGCGCAGATGGTGGACGAGCGCGTGAACTACTGGCTGCCGGTGGACCAGTACATCGGCGGCATCGAGCACGCCATCCTGCACCTGCTGTATTCGCGCTTCTGGACCAAGGTCATGCGCGAGCTCGGCATGGTCGAATTCGAAGAGCCGTTCGCCAAGCTGCTCACCCAGGGCATGGTGCTGAACGAAATCTACTTCCGCAAGAACGGCGCCGGGCGCGTCAGCTACTTCAATCCGTCCGAGATCGAGTGGCGCCTGGACGACAAGGGCCAGCGCGCCCACGCCGTGCTCAAGGCCGACGGCGAACAAGTGGAATCGGGCGGCATCGGCACCATGTCCAAGTCGAAGAACAACGGCGTCGACCCGCAGTCCTTGATGGAAAGCTACGGCGCCGACACCGCGCGCTTTTTCATGATGTTCGCGAGCCCGCCGGAGCAGACACTCGAATGGTCCGACTCCGGCGTGCAGGGATCGCACCGTTTTCTGAAACGGCTGTGGGCGTACGCCCATGAACACCGCGCAGAGCTGGGGCCGGGCGCCGGCAATCAGGCATCGCATCAGGCCGAATCGCGCCGCGAGATACACCTGACGCTGAAACAGGCGAACTACGATCTGAACAAACACCAGTTCAACACCGTCGCCTCCGCCTGCATGAAAATCCTGAACGCGCTGGAACGCGCCTCGGGCGTGGGCGCCGCTGCCAATCCGACGGTCGCCGAAGGCATGTCGATTTTGCTCAGGCTGCTGTCGCCGATCGCGCCGCACATCGCGCATGAGCTGTGGCGCGAGCTCGGCTACGGCGAGGACATCCTGCACGCGCCCTGGCCCGAGCCCGACCCGGCCGCGCTGGAGCAGGACGAGATCGAACTGGTGGTGCAGGTCAACGGCAAACTGCGCGGCAATATCCGCGTCGCCAAGGGCGCCGGCAAGGACGCAATCGAAACCGCCGCGGTCGCGAACGAGCAGGTGCAAAAATTCATCGCCGGTCAAAAAGTGAAGAAAATCGTCGTCGTGCCAGGCCGGCTGGTGAACGTGGTAGTTTGAGCGAGGAGCATGCGATGCGCATTTTGGCGATCATGGTGCTGGGACTGCTGACCGCCGCCTGCGGCTTCCACCTGCGCGGCGAGTCCAAGCTGCCGTTCCGGACCCTCTACGTCGATATGCCTTCGAACTCGACGCTGGCGATAGCCCTGAAGCGCAACATCATCGCCGGGACCGACACCAAGCTGGTGGAAAGCGCCACCGAAGCGCAGGCGATTTTCAGCGTGATTTCGGAAGAGCGCAGCAAAACCATCCTTTCGTACGACGCCAGCGGCCAGGTGGCCGAATTGCGCTTGCGCTATCGCCTCAAGTTCCGCGTGCGCGACGCGAAGGGACGCGACTACCTGCCGCAGAGCGAAATCCGGCTCTCGCGCGACATTTCCTACAGCAGCACGCAGCTGCTGGCGAAGGAGTCGGAAGAGGCGCTGCAGTACCGCGACATGGAAAGCGACATGGTGCAGCAGGTGCTGCGCCGGCTCGCCGCCGCGCCGGCGCAACCGATCGACATCGCGCCCAAGGCAAAAAATGCAGCTGCGGGCTGAGGAGCTGGAGCGCCATCTGGCGCGCGACCTCGCCCCGCTGTACATCATCCACGGCGACGAGCCGCTGCAGTCCCTGGAGGCGGCCGATGCGATCCGCGCGCAGGCACGCGCCCGGGGCTACGCCGAGCGCGAGGTGCTCACCGTGGAGCGCAGCTTCGACTGGAGCCTGCTCGCGACGAGCAGCGCCAACTTGTCGCTGTTCTCGTCGAAAAAACTGATCGAGCTGCGCATCCCCGGCGGCAAACCCGGCACCGAGGGCGCGGCTGCGATCGTGCAATACTGCGCCGCGCTGGTCGCTGACGTACTCACCATCGTGACCCTGCCCAAGTTGGACCGCAGAAGCCAGGAGACCGCCTGGTTCAAGGCGCTGACGCGCGCGGGCGTGCTGATCAACACGTTCCAGGTGGAGCGCGCGCAATTGCCGCAGTGGATCGCGGCGCGCCTGGCGCGGCAAAAGCAAAAGGCCGATCGCGAGACGCTGCAATTCCTCGCCGACAGCGTCGAGGGCAATCTGCTCGCCGCACACCAGGAAATCCAGAAGCTGGGCCTCCTGTTTGCGCCGGGCGAGCTCGCCTTCGAAGCGGTGCGCGGCGCCGTGCTCAATGTCGCGCGCTTCGATGCCTTCCAGCTGAACGAGGCGATGCTGGCCGGTGACACGGCGCGCCTCGCGCGCATGCTCGACGGTCTCAGGAGCGAAGGCGAGGCGCCACCCAAAATACTTTGGGTGCTGGCCGGGGAGATCCGCGCCATAGCCAAGGTACAGGCCGGCATGGCTGCAGGGGAAGACACGCAGCAGCTCTACCGCAACAACCGCGTCTGGGGCACTACGCACCAACAGCTGGTGGCTCAAGCCGCACGCCGGCTCAAGTCCGCGGCGCTCGCCCAGGCGCTGCGCCACGCCGCGCGCATCGATCGCACCATCAAGGGCCTCGGCCGCGGCGACGTGTGGGACGAGTTGTTGCAGCTATGCCTGCGCTTTGCGCGCTCGCCTGCAGGCAGTTCACCAGTGCGCGCGACGCCTTCGACTCGAGCTGTTTCCGCTGCGCGCACGTAGAAACCCCCGTACTCGCCGGGTCCGGCGACGTTTTCGGCAATTCGGCCAGGCGCTCCAGGCTCAGCGCCTAGAGCGGCCCCCGGACGCCACGCGCGCGGCGAACGCGGCGTAGTCGGCGTCCAGCTTCAGCGCCAGCGCGCCGTCCGCAAGCGGCAGCCGCGTAGCCGTCGCCGCATGAACGGCTGGCGCTGCGCCGGGTGATTCTCCTGCGACGCGGACCTGCGGATTCGGCCACAGCGCCGCCGTACCGATGCCGAGCGCGAACGCGGCCGCGGCGAACGCCAACGGCCGGGACAAGCGACGCCAGCGCGCGCCGAGGAGCGCAAGCCCGAACCGCCGGCGCTCGCCCGCAGCCCCCGCGTGCGCGGCCGCATCCGCGCGCCTTTGTTGCTCCAAAGCAGCGGTTTCACCTTCGAGGCGCGCCCGCTCCGCGGCCGAAGCGAGTGCCGCCTGCTCCGCCAACAGCTTCCTTTTCGTGCTCCCGGCCAGCCGCTGCTCCGACTCCAGCCGCAGCCTCGCACGGTCCTCGGCTTTACGCTCGGCCGCCGCGCGCACAGCCGCCTGGCGTCGTTCGCTTTCCCTCGCCTCAAGCGCGGCGTCGGCCGCCTCGCTTGCCGCAGCCTCTGCACCCGCGCGCGCCGCAGCCGCCTCGCTTGCCGCCCGCTCCGCAGATTCGCGTTCCTCGCTGAGCAACTGCAGCTCCCGCTGCTGCTCGGCACTTTGCAGCGCCTGTTCACCGGCCTCGCGCTCTGCGGCTTCCCTTGCGCGTGCCTGCTCGGCCGCCGCGCGCTCTGCGCCGGTGCGCCGCTCGGCCGCCGCTACCACCTCCGTGTCGCGCTGCGCGTGCTGACGCGCCGCTTCGGCCGCGACGGCATCGGCGTGCGCGCGTTCTGTTGCGAGCGCTTCGGCATGCTCTTCCGCGGCGAGGCGCGCTTGCGCCGCCGCGTGCAAGCGGCGCTCTTCTTCGGCGCGCTCGCGTGCAAGGACTTGCTCCGCCGCCTCGGCTTCGGCTCTTGCTGCGGCCGCGGCGGCCAGCGCCTGTTCGCTGGTTTCGCGCGCGCGCATGGCGTCGATCGCGTGGGCTTCAGCCTCGGCCCGCGCCTTCGCCGCCGTTTCGGCCCGGTGCTCCAGCACGATTGCGTCCTCGGCCTGTTGCCTTGCGCGCGCTTCGGTCTCGCTGAGTTCGTGCGCCCGCTGCGCGGCTTCCTCCTCCGCGCGTGCGCGCTCTGCCATTGCGGACGCTGCCGCGGCTTCGGCTTGCTCGCGCTCGCCTGCCGCGGCTTCCTGTTCCCGCTGTGCTTGCGCGCGCCGCTCGGCCGCGCGCGCAAGCGCCGCCTCAGCCCCCTGGCGCTCCTGCGCCAGCGCCGCAAGCTCCCGGTCCATGCGCGCGTTGCGCTCCGCCGCCGCTGCCGCCTCGAGCTCTGCGGATTCGCGCGACCGCGCCTGCGCGGCGAGCGCGCGCTCTGCGCCTATCCGCGCTTCGGTTTGCGCAAGCAACTGCGTCCCCTTCTCCGCCAGCGCGCGGGCGGCGCTTTCGGCCTCCGCTTCCCTCAGGGCACGGTTCGCCGCGGCCTGCTCGGCTTGCGCTTCCGCCTCCAGGCGCGCACGCGCCGCCTGTTCCGCTGTCTGTTCCGCCTCTGCACGCGTTTGCGCCAAGCTGCCCGCGCTATGCTCGGTCGCGGCGAGTTCCGTTGCGCGCGCCTCAGCCTCGCGCTCGGCCGCAAGTTTCGTTTCGGCAAGGGCAATGGCCTCTTGCTCTGTGAGCGCATGCCGCGCGGCTGCCTCGTTCGCGCGCTGCGTCTCGTCGCGGCTTCGCGCAAGCTCTTCCAGCGCGACACGCTCCAACTCGGCTTGCTGACGCGCTTGCGCCTCGGCCAGAACCTCGGCGTCGTGGCGCTGCCGCTCCTGTGCCTGCGCGGCCTGCTCGGCGAGAATACGCGCCTTGGACTGCGCCGCGGCTTGCGCCTGTGCTTCGCCGCGACGTGCCGCAGCCTGGGCCAGCGCCGCATCCGCCGCCAAGCGCTGTTGCGCCTGCGCTGCGGCTTCCCGCTCCATTTGCGCGTTGTGGTCCGCAGCCGCCACGGCTTCCAACTCCGCGCTTATGCGCAGTTCCGCCAGCTCCTTCGTCTGCCGCTCGGCTTCCACACGCTGGGTGTGCGTCTGCGCCGCAGCCGTCTCCGCGCGCGCTCGAGCCTGTGCCTGTTCGTGCAGCGCGCGCTCCGCGGCCGCCCTCGCCTCGCTTCGCGCAAGCAATTGGGCTTCCTGCTGCGCGCGTTCGCGTGCAGCGCTTTCAGCGTCCGCCTCCAGCTGCATCCGTGTCGCCGCGGCTTGTTCGGCTTGCGCCTCGGCCTGCGAGCGTGCCGCGGCGTTCGCCTGCAGTTGCGCCTCCGCTTCCCGACGCTTGCGCGCAGCCTGTGCTTGTTCCCGCTCCGCTTGCGCGCGACCCTCGGCCGCCTGTGCCAATGCGGCTTCGACCGCCTCGCGCTCCCGCGCCTGTGCCGCGGCTGCCTGCTCCGTTTGCGCATTGCGCTCGGCTGCCGCCGCCGCTTCCAGCTCCGCGGCCCTGCGCAGCTCCGCCAGCTCCTTCGCCTGCCGCTCGGCTTCGAGTCGCTGCGCATGCGTTTGCGCAGCAGTCTCCTCCGCGCGCACCCGGGCCTGTGCCCGTTCGTGCAGCGCGCGCTCCGCTGTCGCCCGCGCCTCGCTTTGCGCAAGCACCCGGGCTTCCTGCTGCGCCCGTTCGCGTGCGGCGGACTCCGCCGCACGCTCCGCTTCGACCCTTGCCGCTGCGGCGGCGGCAAGCGAATGTTCGGCGGCTTCGCGCTCGCGCATTTCGGCCATCGCCTGCGTTTCAGCCTGCGCGCGCGCACGAGCCGCCTGTTCTGCCGCCTTTTCCGCCTCGGTGCGTGCTTGCGCGAGTTCGAGCGCACTGCGCTCGGCTGCGGCAAGTTCGGTTGCGCGCGCGTCGGCCTCGCGTTCGGCGGCGAGCCGCGCCGCGGCGACCGCCGCAGCCTGTTCTTCTGTGCGCGCGCGGCTTGCCGCTGCTTCACTCGCGCCGGCGCTCGCTTCGCGCCGGCGCGCAATTTCTTCCAGCAACGCGCGCTCCAGATCCATGCGCTGTCTGATCTGCGCCTCGGCCGCGACCTCGGCTTCCCTTCGCTGCGATTCCCGCGACTGGGCCGCCTGCTCCGCGCGCACACGCGCTTCGGTCTGCGCTGCCGCCTCAGCCTCCGCCTTGGATCGCTGCTGCGCCAGTGCCAGTGCCTCGGCCGCTGCATGCGCGCGTTGTTCCGCCTCCAGGCGCAGCTTCTTTTCGGCTTCCTCGCGCCGCCTCGCCTGGGACTGCGCCTTGCGCTGCAGTCGCGCCTGTTCGGCCTCCGGCTTCACGCCCTCCGCTGCGTCGGCGCGATGCTCCGCCGGGGCGGACTGCTCCGTACCTTGCGCCTGCTCGGTTTCGGAAGACCGCCGCGCCTGCGATTCATTGCGCTTGCGTTCCGCATTCTTCAGGCGATCGAGCAGACGGCTCACGGTTTGCCCTTTGCGCCGCCGCCCTTCGCATCGCCGCCCATTGCATCGCCGCCCATTGCGCGGCCGATGACGTACTCGATATCGGGTATCGGATTCACCATGGGCAACGATCGAAAGGAAAAGAATAGTCCGTCTGTGAGCATGTAGTCCGGGTCGAGCCGCGCAGCACCGCTGCTTGTCGGCCAAACCCGATAATACTAGACCGTAATTTATCGGTTGATCAGAATTTTCAGGCTGTGCGCGCACACGATTTAGTTGACGACACAAGCTGTTGCGATGCAACATCCGGATTCGGCTCTAAAATTCAGAGCGACTGCCGGCGCGTTTTCACGCGGACCGGCGTTTACGTTTCGTGCGTGCTTAGTTCCAAGGTGAAGACATGAAGTATTGCGTTGTAGGTGCAGGCTCGATAGGCGGCTTCGTCGGAACGAAACTCGCACTCGCCGGCGAAGACGTGACCCTGGTGGCACGCGGGGCGAACCTGCAGGCAATCCGCGCGCACGGCATGCGCGTGATCATGCACGACGGCACGGAGCAGACCGCGACGAACGTCCGCGCCGCGGCAACGCCGGCCGAGGCCGGGGCGCACGATGTGGTGATTCTCGGCATGAAGGCGCATCAGGTGGCGGCCATAGCCACGGACATCGCTGCGATGTGCCACAAGGACACGGTCATCATCCCGATGCAGAACGGCGTTCCGTGGTGGTACTTTCAGCGCCACGGGGGCGAGTTCGACGGGCGCATCGTCAGCAGCGTCGACCCGGGCGGGACGATAGCCGCGGCCGTCGATCCGCGGCGCCTGCTCGGCTGCGTCGTCTATCCGGCGTGCGAACTCGCCGCGCCCGGCGTGGTGCGCCACATCGAAGGCGACCGCTTCCCTCTGGGAGAGCTCGACGGCACGAGCAGCGCGCGCGTGAACGAGATCGCTGCGGCTTTCGTGCGCGCAGGGCTGAAAGCGCCGGTGCTGGACAACATTCGCGCTGAGATCTGGCTCAAGCTCTGGGGCAACCTGACCTTCAACCCGATCAGCGCGCTCACGCACTCCACTCTGGTCGACATCTGCCAGTTCCCGCTCACGCGCGATCTCGCCGCCGCGATGATGCGCGAAGCGCAGGCCGTGGCCGGCCGCCTCGGCATCACGTTTCGGGTGTCGCTGGAAAAGCGCATTGCCGGCGCCGAGCGCGTGGGCAAGCACAAGACCTCGATGCTGCAGGACATCGAAGCCGGGCGCGATCCGGAGATCGACGGCCTCGTCGGCGCGGTGATCGAAGTCGGGCGCATCGTCGGCGAACCGACGCCGAGCATCGAAGCCGTCTACGCGCTGGTGAAACTGCTCGCGCGCACCATGCGCGAGGAAAAAGTCTACATCCGCGCGCATCCCTTCATCAGCTAGGGAACCTCTGTCAAGTCAGCTACCCGCGCACCGTCTCGACGAGGTTTCCTCTGAAGTAGGGGATATACGCCCAGAAGGTCTCGATCCCGCTCGACGGGAAAGTCCCCTCGGGGGACAA
>CAZRMO010000075.1:6341-10097 GCA_964601155.1 uncultured Enterobacteriaceae bacterium | reverse complement strand
TAATCCGACCAGAGCGTGAACACGCTCAGGCCGCGCTTTTCCAACCGCACGCGCCCTTCGAGCGTATTCAGCTCGTGCACGAAACAGCATTCGGCCACCTTGCCGCCGACGTCTTGAATCAGCATGGCCGCAGCCTCGCTCAGCGCCCCGGTGGCGAGCATGTCGTCGATCAGCACCACCTCCTCGCCCGGGGCGATCACATTCACGCTCATCTCGATGGGCTCGGTGGTATGTCCGATTTCGTATTCGCGGCTGATCGTCTCGCCCGCAAGCTTGCCCAGTTTGCGGATCGGCACGAATCCGGCGTCCAGCCGGTAGGCGAGCGCCGCGCCGAGGACGAAGCCGCGCCACTCCATGCAGGCGACCTTCCTGATCCCGCGCGGCCCATAGCGCGCCGCGAGCAGATCGATGACCGCATGAAAGCCTGCTCCGTCCGCGAGCAGCGTGGTGAGGTCGTAGTAGGTGTCGCCGCGGCCGGGATAGTCGGGGATTTTTCGGATGAGCGAACGTATGTCCATGGCGGGCAGGGGTCCTTTAATGAGCGTGATCTTATGCGGCAAAGAAGCGATAACTATCATTTAACAGAACGCCTGCCGGTCTGTCCAGATGTTCGCGCACAAGCTGAAAGTGAAAGGGCGGGGCCCCGCTGCGGGCCCCGCCCTTCGCTTCTATGTCGCGCCTGCGCTGGGCCTGCGCGCCGCCGCTCAAGCCCGCAGCAGCGTCTTGCCGCCGTACCAGGCGAGCGCGCCCAAGCCTACGATCGGTCCCACCGTCACGAACGCGAGTCCGATGAACGGGGCGGCGATCACGATCGCGACCGGCCGCAGCTTCTCGTTCTTCATGACCGCTTTCGCGGTAACCCAGGCGATCAGCGCAAGCCCGACGAACGGGAACGCGAGCAGGTAGGCCAATCCGATGAAGGGCGCGGCGAAGAACAGTGCCACGTTCCTGACGCGTTTGCCTATGCGTGCTCCGTGTTTGGCGGCAGGCGCTGCGTACGTGTAGTGGGCCGGTGCGAAACCCAATCCAGCCATCAAACCGTTTTCTGCCATCAGATGTTTTGTGTAGGTGCTCATGATGCTCTCCGTCTGTTGTCTAGTTTCTGTTTCCCTGACTGTTCATGAGCATCGATCGTGCCAGGCCCACGCTCCCGGCTGTTTCATGCTTTGTTTCAAATACTTGCACCATCCAACCGCAGTCGACGCCGCACCCGCGCAAGCCGGGACGCCACGCCGAAGTACATGAATTTCATGCAGGCGCAGCGTTCAGGCTAAGCCTTGTCCCGTAATTTCATATAGTTACGATTTCTCGGCCCTGCCTTTTTTTCGCATGCACGGCCCAAATCGCCAGCCATAAGACTTTCGTCAAATCGGCAGCGCAACAAAAGAGGACACTGGATTGCAAGCATGGATTTCCGAGGACCGTCGAAAGGAGCAGTCATGTCTACGCAAAAACTCGCCTTCGCCGTTCTGCTGTGCGTCGTAGCCGCCACCGCCTTCGGCCAGTCCGAACTTTCGGTCGACTGGCAATGGAAAGCCAGCGATCGATGCAGCAGCACCTCTCCCGCGCTCGCGCTTAGCGGCATTCCCGCAGGCACCCGGACCCTGGCCGTAAGGATGGTCGATCTCGACGCGCCGGGCTATGACCACGGCGGCGGTTCCGTGGCGCACGCGGGCGGTGCCACGGCGACCGTTGCCGCCGGCGCCCTGAAAAGTTATCGCGGCCCCTGTCCGCCCAATTTCTCGGGCTTCGGCCATGACTACGAGATCACCGTGCGCGCGCTCGCCGCAGACGGAAAGACCGTGCTGGCGAAAGCGAGCCGCAAGAAAACCTTTTCGGCCCGCAGCGTCCAATAGCTTTTATGTTTGCTTCGCGCGGTTTCGCGCCTGGTGCAATATATAATGGGGCTTCGCTATTCGAAGGATCGCGCTGCCGTTCGGCGGCGCGAGCGCAAACCCAATGAGCATTCTGATACTGGGCCTGATCGTTTTTCTTGGCGCGCACTCGACGCGCATCGTCGCCGACGGCTGGCGCACGGCGCAGGTGAAACGCCTGGGCCTGGGCGCGTGGAAAGGCATCTTTTCCGTGGTATCGCTCGCGGGCTTCGTCCTGATCGTCTGGGGTTTCAGTCTGGCGCGGCAACACCCGGTCGTGATCTGGGTCCCGCCCTTCGCCATGCGCCATGTGGCGGCACTGCTGATGCTGATTGCGTTCGTCCTGCTCGCAGCGGCCTACGTGCCGCGCAACTCCATCAAGGCGCGCCTGCACCACCCCATGGTGCTCGCGGTGAAAACCTGGGCGTTCGCGCACCTGCTCGCGAACGGCAGGCTCGCCGACTTGTTGTTGTTCGGCGCTTTCCTCGCCTGGGCGGTGGTCTGTTACATCGCGGAAAAAAAGCGCGATCGCGCCGCAGGCACGCAATATCCCGCCGGCACTGCGGGCGCTACCGCGGCCACCGTAGTCGTGGGCGTGGTGGCCTGGGCGCTGTTCGCCTTCTGGCTGCACGGCGTACTGATCGGCGTGCGCCCGTTTGGATAAACTGATGCACCATCATGATTAAACATCGACGAATTGCAGGGTTTGCGCTCGCGCTTGGTGTTTTGCTGCTGGCAGGCTGCGGCGCCTTGCTGCCGCGGGGAGAAACCATCGACGAAAGTCCCTGGCACAGTTTCGACGATGCACAGCGGGCGTTCGACAAGATCATTCCCTACAAGACCACGGCGCAGGACTTGAAGGCGCTCAAGCTGGACCCGCTGCATGATCCGAACATCACCCTGCTTAACTACTCGGACGTGTTGCGCCGCTTCATTCCGAGTCCGGCGACCGATGTGCAGGACCTGGATGCCGGTGTGCAGGACTGCATCAAAGCCAAGAGCGCCTGCAGAGGCTATGAAGTGGATCAGAAAATGCTGAAGCGAAAGCGCTACGGCAATTTCTGGGCGGATTTCCTGAATTTCAACCGCAAGACGGATATCGCAGGATGGCGTTTCAACGGCGTCATCCTGATGAAGGGCAACCTCGTCGTGTACAAGCTCACCGGCGGCCAGCCCGCCATCCACGAACACGAAGAAAACAAGAATCCGCTGGGCCCCTTGCAGGGGATAGGCCAATCCATCTTGCCTCGTTTCTGATCGCCGGCTGACGGCAGTTTCAGTACCGTCGCGCGGCCATACGCAGCCCGGCGTCTACGCGCTCGCGACCGGAGGCGAATTTCCTTCCTGCAAAAAGTTCCTGAGCTATTTCTGCGCCGAATCCCGCAGCCGGATCGCCAGACTTTGCGTCGAGCGTCCGATGAGGCCTTCGGTATCGAAAATGCGCGCTTCGGCCAGGCCGCCGCCATCGGGTCCCAGCAGCGTGCGCGCGTCGATGCAGATCCATTCGCCGCGCGCCTTGCGCAGCAGGTTGATGCTGAGATCGGAGTTGACGAATATATAGCGGCGGAAATCGAGGATGGCGCTGATGCCGTTGCCCGAGTCCGCTGCGACCGCGACGCGCACGAGCGCGCTCGGCGCTTCGCCCGCGACCAGCGGATGGCGCAGGCGGAACCACACTGCGGACGGGCCGCGAAATGAAATGCCCTCGGCTATGCGGCCTTCGATGAGCTCATGGTAGCCGGTGGTCTTGCTCGAAAACAGGAACGGCGCCGGCGGCGACTGCTCGAGCGAGCGCGGCGCCTGCGGCAGCGGATGCCCCGGAAGGTCGGCGGGAATCGCGAGCCCGGCCTCGCGCTGCGCCACCGCGGTGAAGCGCGCCACC
>CAZRMO010000075.1:0-6241 GCA_964601155.1 uncultured Enterobacteriaceae bacterium | reverse complement strand
TCCAGCGCGACGTAGGCGCTCGATGGAGGCGATTGCGATTTCTGCCCGTCGCCGGAGGAGTCAAGAGCCATGGATGGAAACTGAGAGCGGGGTGTCGGATTCAGGGACGCAAAAGCGCAGGCGCGCGAGGCGAAGTATCGCCGGCTTGCATGGCCCGGTCAAACCGCGGTGCGCATGCCGCGTTCGCGGCGCTGGCGGCGGAAGTGCGCGACCGCAAGCAGCAGCGCCGTCCCCTGCAGCAGCGCGCAGAAATAGAACGGGGCGCCGATGCGCCAGTCTCCCTGCGGCAGGCGCGACACCAACACCAGCAGCGGCGCGGCGACGGTGGGCGCGAGCACCGCCATGAGGCTGTTGAGGCCGCTCACCGCGCCCAGCGTCTTGCCCTGGCTGCGCGCGTCCGCGGCGCCTGAAATAATGCTCTGGATCGACGCTGAAACGGTGGCGCCGAGCACGTTGACGAATATGATCGCGTACATCATCCAACCCTGCGTGGCCGCCCCCCAGGCGGCATAGGCAAGTGTGGAAGACACCAGCCCGAGCACGGCCAGGCGCTGCGGGCTGAAGCGTTTGAGCAGGCGCCCGAGCAGCAGTCCCTGCGCGACCGCCGAGACGACGCCGACTGCCGCAAGCGACCAGCCGTTCTGCAGCGGCCCCCAGCCGAACTTGAACGTCGTGTACAACACCCAGGAGGTGTAGAGCACGAATTGCGCCAAACCGCTGCACGCGACCACGGCCACCAGGCGGCCCGCGCCTTTCAGCTGGGTGAGCCCATACAATGACGCGACCGGATTCGCCGCGCGCCAGTGGATCGCGTGTCGGCGCCGGGCGGGCAGCGATTCCGGCAGAACGAAATAACCGTACAGCAGATTGGTCAGCGCCAGGCTGCCGGCGACGAAAAACGGCAGGCGCAGGCTGATTGCGCCGAGCAGGCCGCCCACCACCGGGCCGAGGATGAAACCCACGCCGAACATCGCGCCGAGCAGACCGAAACGCTTCGCCCGTCCCTCGGGCGGGGTGATATCGGCAACATAGGCGTTGGCGATCGCGAGGTTGGACTGCATCGCACCGCTCATGAGGCGCACGACGATCAGCATCCACACCGCGGTCGCGAGCCCGGTGGCGATGAAACTCAGCGCCAGGCCGCAGAAACCGAGCAGCAGTACCGGGCGGCGGCCGTAGCGGTCCGACAGCGCGCCCAGCATCGGCGAGGCGAAGAAGTTCGCCAGGCTGAAAGCGAGGGTCACCACGCTGAACCAGAAGGCCTGGTCCTCCTGCGAACCGGTGAAGCTGCCGACCAGGGCCGGCAGCACCGGAACGATCAGGCCGATCGACACCATATCGATCAGCGCCGTCAGCATGATGAAAGGCATCGCCGCCTGCCGGTCGCGGCGCGGGGCGATGAGTTTGAAGCGGGGTTTGGCGGCGTTCATGCGCTGAGGGTATGGAGGTCGAACCGCGGCGTGCCGTGGATCCGGCGCGCCTTGCCGGAGACCGGCGGCGTCCGGATCGGGAACGCGAGAGTATATACGTTGTAAACTTCGCCAAGAGCAAACCCGCGCGGGCCTGCCGCAACAGGGGAAATTTCCCGGATGAATCCGACCGAATGCATTTTCTGCGACCCGAAACGCGAGATCCTGGCGGAGAACGCGCACGCGCTCGCGTTTTTCGACTCCTACCCGGTGTCGCGCGGGCATGCGCTGATCGTGCCCAAGCGCCATGCGGTCACCATATTCGAACTCGCGGACGAGGAATACGCCGACTGCTTCCGCCTGGTGTTCCCGCTCAAGGCGGCGCTGGTCGCGCGCTTCGCGCCGGATGGATTCAACGTCGGCGCCAACTGCGGCGAGGCCGCGGGGCAGTCGGTGTGGCACGCGCACATCCACGTGATCCCGAGATACACGGGCGACGTGCCCAACCCGCGCGGCGGCGTGCGCGGCGTGATTCCATACAAAGCCGGTTACTAAACCGCGGGCCCACTCCGCGGCCGCGTTCGCGCGCCCGACTAGTGTTAAAGTTCACATCCCCGGCCCTGCGCCGGGATTGACATTCCGCACCCGCTCGAAAGGACCCCGCCATGTCTGATTTGATTTTGCATCATTACCCGACTTCGCCGTTCGCCGAGAAGATGCGCACGGTTCTGGGCTACAAGAAGCTCGCCTGGAAATCGGTGATCATCCCACGCATCATGCCCAAACCCGACGTGGTGGCGCTGACCGGCGGCTACCGGCGCACGCCGCTGCTGCAGATCGGCGCGGACATCTATTGCGACACTGCGCTCATTTGCGACGTGCTCGAGCATCGCCAGCGCTCGCCGAGCCTGTACCCGCAAGGCAGCACCGGCGCGGTCAGGATCGTCGCGCAGTGGGCCGACTCGACGCTGTTCTGGGCGGCGATGGGCTACAGCTTCAGCCCGGCTGGCGCAGCCTACATGTTCAAGGACCAGTCGCCCGAAGACGCAAAAGCCTTCGCCGAGGACCGCGCCAAGATGCGCGCCGGCGGAGGCCGCATGTATCCCGCCGACGCCACCTCGGCTTACAAATCCTACTTGCGCCGCATTGCGAGCATGGTGGACAAACAGCCCTTCGTGATGGGCCAGCAGCCCAGCGTCGCCGATTTTGCCTGCTACCACGCGCTGTGGTTTACCAAGCGCATCCCGCCGCTCGCGGGCATACTCGATGCCACGCCGAGCCTCGTCGCCTGGATGGGCCGCATGGCCGCCTTCGGCCACGGCACCATGGAAGAATTCGATTCGGCTGCCGCGATCGCCCTGGCGGCGCAATCCACCCCGGCCAGCGTGGAAGGCGACACCTTCCAGGACGACCACGGCATCCCGCTCGGTAGCAAGGTAAGCATTACCGCCGAGAGCTTCGGCCTGGAGCCCACCGAAGGCGAACTGGTCGCCGCCACGCGCACGCGCTACACCCTGCGCCGCAGCGACCCGCGCGCCGGAACGGTGCACGTGCACTTCCCGCGCATCGGCTATCAGCTGCGGGCGGTCAAGGCCGCATGAGGTCCGACCAGGAGCCCGAATCATGAGCACCACGATGAAAATCGACTTCGTCTCCGACGTCTCCTGCCCCTGGTGCGTGATCGGGCTCAAGGCACTGGAAGCGGCCATCGCGCGGCTGGACGGCGAAGTCGAAGCCGAAATCCATTTCCAGCCGTTCGAGCTCAACCCGCAAATGCCCCCCGGGGGCCAGGACATCGACGAGCATCTGGCCGAAAAATACGGCGCGACGCCGGAGCAATCGATCGAAACGCGCGAGATGATCCGCGCGCGCGGCGAGGAAGCGGGGTTTGCCTTCGCCATGGACAAGCGCAGCCGCATCTACAACACTTTCGACGCCCATCGGCTGCTGCATTGGGCCGGGCACGAAGGCCGCCAGCGGGAACTCGAGCACGCGCTATTCAAAGCCTATTTCACCGACGGCGAGAATCCGGGTGCGCACGAGGTGCTGATCCGCGTCGCCGGAGAAGTGGGGCTGGACAGCGCGCGCGCAAAGGCGATACTTTCCTCGGACGAATTCGCCGAAGATGTGCGCAAGCAGGAGCGCTTCTACCTCGAACAGGGCATCAGCGCCGTGCCGGCGGTAATCGTCAACGACCGCCACCTGATTCAGGGCGGACATCCGCCCGAGGTGTTCGAAAAGGCGCTGCGCCAGATTGCCGCGGAAGGCTGAGCGCGCAAACGACGGCAAGCCCTGCCCTTGGCCCGCACCGTATCGGCGAACGTCGCGACGCAACCGCCCCGATGAAAACCCTCCTTATCGTCTACCACAGCATGACCGGCGGCACGCTGCAGATGGCGCAGGCAGCGGCCGCAGGCGCGGCCGCGGAAACGGCTGTGCAAGTCCGGCTGCTGCACGCCCCCGATGCGCACGCGGACGACCTGCTGCGCGCCGAGGGCTACCTGTTCGCCACGCCGGAAAACCTCGCGGCGATCTCCGGAATGATGAAGGATTTTTTCGATCGCAACTATTATGCGGTACTGGAACGGCTCAACGGCCGCCCCTATGCAAGCCTGATCTGCGCCGGCAGCGACGGCCACAACGCCGCGCGCCAGATCGAGCGCATCGCTCTTGGCTGGCGCCTGAAGCCCGTCGCCCCGCCGCTGATCGTCTGCACGCACGCGCAGTCGCCGCAGGCAATCCTGCGCCCGAAGCAGATCGGCAGCGGCGACCTGCAATCGTGCCGCGACATCGGCGCCGCGCTTGCCGCGGGCCTGGTCCTCGGCGTGTTTTAATTCTGGCAGGAGACACAGAATGGATTACCACTGCCCGCTCTGCGGGGTGAATCAAAAGAAGACGAAATTCGGCCAGTCAATGGTGTCGCGAATGGCGAGCGAGTGCTCCAACTGCCACGGCATCATCCACCTCAACGTCCACCGCGCCGAAACCATTGTCGTCCTGTTCAATTTTGCGGTCATCGTCGTGCTCGCCGCCTTCGCGTATTGGCCGCAGCGCCGGTGGCTGGTGCTGGTCGCGGTCGGCGCTGCGCTGGTGGGCGCATCGGCATTGCCTGTGCTCGAACGCACCTACCTGCGCAACTGGCCGCGTTACGTAGCTAAGGCGCGGGAGGCCAGGCCCTAGTGTCCCGAATTGCTAGTTCGTTGATCTAGCAATTCGGGACACTAGCCGCACGCAAGCGCCGGACCTGTGAAATCGCAAATGGAAGATCCCGGGAGGAAACGGCCATGTGGACCGGCGATGAGCGGGAAGCGCCGGCCGCGCCGGCGCTTCCCTGCCTGTTGCCCAACTGCGGCGAATGCGGAGAAGTCTCGATCGGCTGTGCGCCGACGGTCCCGCATCACCCTCCTACGCTCCCCCTGAACGCCGCCACAGTACACCCGGCGCAGGCGCGATGCAAGAAGATGCCGGGTCCGCGCAACTGCGCATAGCCGCGCCACGGCCGGCGGCGCCTAGCGCGAAAACTCCATGGCCTCGTCCTCGAGCGATTCGAGCTTCATCGCGACCAGGTCGCGCAGGTAGTTCTGGTGCAGCTTCCACGGCTTTTTCGTTCCCTGCTTGGGCAGTATGTCGCGCGCGCGCTGAAAATAGCCCGACGAAAAGTCGACCCATGGCTCCGCGTCCATGTCCGCATCGCGCACGCGCGGCACGCAGCTACGCGCGCCGGTCCGCTCCATGTGATTGAGCAGGCGGCAGACATAGGCGCAGGTGAGATCGGCTTTCAACGTCCACGACGCGTTGGTATAGCCGAAGGACGAAGCTAAATTCGGCACGCCGCTGTACATCATGCCCTTGTAGGTGAAAGTCTTCGCCGGATCGACGCGCGCGCTGTCCACGCTGATCTCGATATCGCTCAGCACCTGCAGCTTGAGACCGGTCGCCGTGACCACCAGGTCCGCCTCCAGTTCCGCACCTGAGCGCAGCTTCAGGCCGGTTTCGGTGAAGCGGTCGATGCGGTCGGTGACGACCGAAACGCGCTTTTCGCGGATGGCCTTGAACAGATCGCCGTCGGGCACCAGGCATAGTCGCTGTTCCCACGGCTTGTAGCGCGGCGTGAAATGCGTGCCGACGTCGTAGTCCGGTCCCAGCGCCTTTCTCACGCCGCCCAGAATCAGCGCCTTGGCGCGTGCCGGTTTGCGCCGGCACAGATTGAAAAAGTACATGCTCAAGAGCACGTACTTCCAGCGCGTCACGCCGTGTGCGAGGCGCGCCGGCAGGTAGCGGCGCAGCCTCACCGCGCTCGCGTCCACCGCCGGGCGCGCGACCACGTAAGTCGGCGAGCGCTGCAGCATGGTGACATGCGCCGCCTGCTTCGCCAGCTCGGGCACCAGCGTCACCGCGGTCGCGCCGCTTCCGATCACCACCACGCGCTTGCCGGCGTAGTCTATGTCTTCGGTCCATTTCTGCGGATGCACGATGCGGCCGGCATAGCGCTCGACCCCCTCGAACTGCGGCGTGTAACCCTCCGCGTAGTCGTAATAGCCCGAGCACATGAACAGGAAATTGCAGCTCATGCGCAGGGTCTCGCCCGAAGCGACGCGCTCCGCCTCCACCGTCCACTGCGCCGTCTGCGACGACCACGCCGCGCGCTTCACATGGAAGCCGAAACGGATCTTGCGGTCGATGCCGTAGGCGCGCGCCGTCTCGCGCAGATAAGCAAGAATCGACGGCCCGTCGGCGATGGACTTCTCGCCCGTCCATGGGCGAAACGCGTAGCCGAGCGTGTACATGTCGGAATCCGAGCGGATGCCGGGATAGCGGAACAGGTCCCAGGT
>CAZRMO010000074.1:7417-18411 GCA_964601155.1 uncultured Enterobacteriaceae bacterium | reverse complement strand
CCGGGAACGGCTCGCCCGGATGCTGCAGGCAATGGTCGCGGAAATCGAGCGCGCCGCCGCGCTGCGCCAGCCAGCGCATGATGACTTTGTTCGGCGCGATCACCTGCTGGCGGTAGATGCCCAGGTTCTGCCGCGACTTCTGCGGCCCGCGCGTGACCGTGAGCCCCCAGGTGATCAGCGGCCCGGCGTCGCCCGGCCAGCAGGTCTGGATCGGCAAGCGGGACAGGTCCACGTCCTTGCCTTCCCACACGATCTCCTGGCAGGGCGCGCTGTCCTGCACCTTCGGCGCCATGTTGAGCACCTGCTTCAACACCGGCAGCTTGTCCCAGGCGTCCTTCAGTCCCTTAGGCGGATCCGGCTCCTTCAGATACGCGAGCAGCTTGCCGACTTCGCGCAGCGCCTCCACCGATTCCTCGCCCATGCCGAGCGCCACGCGGCGCGGCGTGCCGAACAGATTCGCCAGCACCGGCATGCGCGGCCGGCCGTTTGCGCCGTCGTAGCCCTTGGGCTGTTCGAACAGGATGGCCGGTCCGCCGGCCCTGAGCACGCGGTCGCACACTTCGGTCATCTCCAGGCGCGGGTCGACTTCGGCTGCGACGCGCTTCAGTTCGCCCTGTTGTTCCAGTTGCGCGATGAAGTCGCGCAGATCCTTGTAGCGCATGGGTGAGAGTCCTGTTTTTCTGTGCGCGGATGCAAATGCAGTTTCGGCGCGCCGGCGCTATGTTAGCCCTTCCGTCCGAAACGGGCCAGACGAGGACGCGCCTGCACGCTTCGGTTGTTGTTGTGGGGGCCCGCCCTCGGGCCGATCGGGCGCTTGATCATGGCACCTGTCGGGGCGAGGGCGCCCCTCCTACAACGGCGCGTTGATCGGCCCGGAGGCGGCCCTCCTACAAAGCGCGCGGCTCAGCGCAAGGCGTAATTCGCGGCGATGCCGGCGAAGATGACCCCGCCGACCCAGTTGTTGTGCAGGAAAGCCTTGAAGCAGCCTTCGCGCGTGCGCCCGCGTATCAGCGTGTAGTGATACAGCATGAGCAGCGCGGCCGCGCCCAGGCCCAGGTAATAGAACATGCCGAACTTCTGGCCCATGCCTATCATCGCCAATATCGCGAGCGTCGCCGCGTAGCACAACATCACCGCGACGACGTCATAGCGACCCAGCAGGATGGCGGATGTCTTGATGCCGATCTTGAGGTCGTCGTCGCGATCGACCATCGCATACTCGGTGTCGTAGGCCAGCACCCAGAAAATATTCGCCAGCAGCAGCCACCAGCACAGCGGCGGCAAATCGTTGGACGCCGCCGCGAACGCCATCGGGATGCCGAAACCGAAAGTCACGCCCAGATAGGCCTGCGGCACCGACAGAAACCGCTTCGTGAACGGATAGCTGGCGGCGAGCGCCAGCGCGACGAAAGACAGCGCGATCGCAAAACGATTGAGCGCGAGCACCAGACAAAAAGCGATCAGCGTCACCACACTCGCCAGCCACAGCGCCTCTTTCACGCTCACCAGCCCCGCGGCGATCGGGCGCTCGCGGGTGCGCTTGACGTGGCCGTCGAAATTGCGGTCGGCGAGGTCGTTCATAACGCAGCCGGCGGAGCGCATCAGCAGCGTGCCGATGCAGAAGATCCAGGTCAGCATCCATCCCGGCCGGCCGCTGGAGGCGATCCACAGCGCCCACAGCGTCGGCCACAGCAACAGCAGCGTGCCGATCGGCTTATTCAGCCGCATCAGCTTTGCGTAGAGGCTCAACCGTTGCTTGATCTGCGCAAGATCCATGTGCTCAAACTTTCATCAATTCGCTTCTACCTGCGAGCCAGCGCTCGAGGTGGCGCCGCGCCTGCTCCGGGTGCTGCCGCAGCAGTTGCGGCGCCAGGCCGCGCGCCGTCTCGAGCAGGTCGACGTCGCGCTCGAGGTCGGCGAAGCGCAGCAGCGGCGCGCCGCTCTGGCGCACGCCCAGATACTCGCCCGGCCCGCGCAGCAGCAGGTCCTGGCGCGCGATTTCGAATCCGTCGCCGCTTTCGTACACCACCTTGAGCCGGGCGCGCGCGATCTCGCCCAGCGGCTTCTGATACAGCAGAATGCAGGCGCTGTCGGCCGCGCCGCGTCCCACTCGGCCGCGCAGCTGGTGCAATTGCGCCAGGCCGAAGCGCTCGGCGTGCTCGATGATCATGAGCGAGGCATTGGGCACGTCGACGCCGACCTCGATGACCGTGGTCGCCACCAGCAGCTGGATTTTACCCGCGCTGAAGTCGGCCATCACCGCTGCCTTCTCCGCCGCCGCGAGACGGCCGTGCACCAGCCCCACTCTGAGTTCGGCGAATTCGGCAGCGAGGCGCGTATGGGTGTCGAGCACGTTCTGCAATTGCAGCGCCTCCGCCTGCCTGCGGCCCGGTCGCCGGCCCGGCGCGCGCGCCTCGGTCGCAGGCGCGTCGTCCGCAAGACCGTTGTCCTCGATCAGCGGACATACCCAGTAGGCCTGGCGCCCGGCGCGGCAGGCATCGCGCACCCGCGCGAGCACTTCGTCGCGGCGCTCCGCGGCGATCAGCTTGGTCGTGATCGGTTTTCTGCCCGGCGGCAATTCATCGATCAGCGACACGTCCAGGTCGGCGAAATAGCTCATCGACAGCGTGCGCGGGATAGGCGTGGCGCTCATCATCAACTGGTGCGGCTCGGCGTTCCCTGCGCCCCCGCTGCCCGAACCCTTGTTGTCCGAACCTTTGCTGTCTGAACCCTTGGCGCGCAATGCGAGGCGCTGCTCGACGCCGAAGCGGTGCTGCTCGTCGACGATGGCCAGGCCCAAGGCCTCGAAGCCTATGCCCTGCTGGAACAGCGCATGGGTG
This sequence comes from uncultured Enterobacteriaceae bacterium, assembly GCA_964601155.1. Taxonomy (GTDB): domain Bacteria; phylum Pseudomonadota; class Gammaproteobacteria; order Burkholderiales; family SG8-39; genus 2-12-FULL-64-23. The sequence goes on along the minus strand of CAZRMO010000074.1, from coordinate 15,571 downwards.
CCCACCGCCACCCGGGTCGCGCCCGAGGCGATGTCCGCCGCAGCCGCGGCGCGCTCTTTTTTCTTCTGACTGCCCGAAAGCCAGCCGAGTTGCACACCCAGGGGCGCAAGCCATTCGGAGAATTTACGGTAGTGCTGCTCGGCGAGGATTTCGGTAGGCGCCATCACCGCTGCCTGCAAACCGTTTTCCACCGTGCGCAGCGCCGCCAGCGCCGCCACCACCGTTTTGCCGCTGCCGACATCACCCTGCAGCAGCCGATGCATCGGATGCGCCTGCCCCAGATCGCGTTCGATCTCGGCCCAGGCCCGGCTTTGTGCGCGCGTCAGCCGGAACGGCAGCCGTTCGAGCAAACCCGCGCTCAGCGCGCCCGCCCGGCTGAGCGCCGGCGCGGTCCTGCTCTTGCGCTCGCGGTAATGCAGGCGCATCGAAAGCTGCTGCGCCAGCAGTTCGTCCAGCTTCATGCGCCGCCACGCGGGATGGCTGCGCCCGGTGAGCGCGCGCGCATCGTCGCCGGGCCGCGGTCGGTGCAAGGCGTCGATGGCGTCGCGAAACGCAGGCAGGCCCAGGCTCGCGGCGATTTCCCGCGGCAGGGTCTCGTCGAGTTCGCATTTTGCCAGTGCCTGCGCGATGAGGCGACGCAAGGTCGCCTGCGGCAAGCCCGCGGTGGTCGGATAGATCGGCGTCAGCGCCTCGGGCAGCGGCTCGTCGGCGCGCACCATGCGATAGCGCGGGTGAATCATCTCGGCGCCGAAAAAACCCGGCCGCACTTCGCCGAACGCGCGCACGCGCGCGCCCGCGACCAGCGCCTTCGCCTGGCTGCCGTAGAAATTGATGAAGCGCATGTACAGCAAGCCGCTGTCGTCGGCGATCTTGCACACCAGCTGGCGCCGCGGACGATAGGCGATCTGGCTGTCGATCACCGTGCCTTCGACCTGCACCGGCGCGCCCTCGCGCGCCGCGGCGATAGGCGTGAGTCGGGTCTCGTCCTCGTAGCGCAGCGGCAAATGCAGCACCAGATCGAATTCGCGGCGGATGCCAAGCTTGGCGAGTTTCGCCTTGAGCGAGGAAGGCGGCGACGGGGGCGAGGACTGCTCCGGCTTGCGCGAGCGGGCACGGCCGACGACGGCTGCACGCACGGTCCTGACCCTCACCCCCGACTCTTCACTGCGTCACCAGTATCGCTTCGGCTTCGATGAGCGCGCCGCGCGGCAGCGACGCCACGCCGATCGCGGCGCGCGCCGGATACGGCTGGGTGAAATACGCAGCCATGGCCTCGTTGACCTTGGCGAAATGGGCGAGATCGGTGAGAAAAACCGTCACTTTGGCGGCAGCGTCCAGCGACGCTCCGGCAGCCTCGGCCACCGCCTTCAGATTGTCGAATACGCGCTTGATCTGCGCGTCGATGCCCTCGGCCAATTGCATGGTCGCAGGGTCGAGCCCGATCTGGCCGGAGAGATAGATCGTGTCGCCGCAGCGCACCGCCTGCGAGTACGGGCCGATGGCGTTTGGTGCATGAGGTGTAGCTATCACCGCTTTGGGCATGGCTGTGTCGATTCCCTGAAAGTTGGATGTGCAAAACGGGCCTATAATTCCCACCCGGACGCGGATTGTTTCCCGCGACGGCCCCATCTTACAATGACCTCAGCTGCCATCGCCAACCTGCAAAAGCTCGTCGGCACAGCGCGCGACGGCGCCTTGCTGCGTTTTTCCCTGGGCAACGAGTACCTGAAGGCAGGCGACGCCGACAACGCGCGGCTGCAGCTGGCCGAGGCGGTGGCCCGGGATCCGGCCTATTCGGCGGCATGGAAACTGCTCGGCAAGTCGCTTGTCGAACTGGGGCAGCTGCAGGCGGCGCTGGATGCCTACCGCCAGGGCATCAGCGTGGCCGAGGCCAAGGGCGACAAGCAGGCGGCGAAGGAAATGGCGGTTTTCGCGCGGCGCATCGAGAAACAGCTCGAACCGGGCCAGTCGCCCTGAAGCGCGGATCCTGCGCGTCGGCGGCGCCTGCAAAATGGTAATCTTGCCGGCGAAGAGTCGTCCAGATATTGAGAAAGGGGAAATTTCATGACGCTGGTAACGAAATCGGTGCTGGTCACCGCCGTCCTCGGGCTGCTGCTGGTCTTTTTCGAATGGAACATGATGCGCAAGAAAAAGGGAGGGATTACCGCCGCCGAAAAGAGAAACCTGCGCGACCTGCTCTTGCTCACGGTCGGCGCCTGCGGCCTGGTGGCGTTTGCCGTCGCGAATTTGTTCTAGATCCAGGGATGTCCTGCAGCAAGCTCCTGATATGCGACGACCATCCGCCAATCCGCGCGGCGGTGGCCTACATCGCGAGGGAGCTGAACCCGGATATCCGCATCGTCGAGGCCGGGAACGGCGCCGAGGCGCTGGCCCTGCTCGAAACGCATCCCGACATCGAAATGCTGTTGCTGGACCTGCACCTGCCCGGCATTAGCGGCTTCGATCTGCTGTCCGAGCTCAAACTCGGGTATCCGTCCCTGCCCGTGGTGGTGCTCTCCTCCGACGAATCGCGCGCCAGCGTCATCGACGCGCTCGAGCGCGGCGCAACCGGATACATCTGCAAGTCCTCGCCCACCGATTTGCTGGCGAAATTTCTGGAGCATGCGCTCAAGGGCAACATCGCGCTGCCGACCAATCTCGCCGGCGGCGCGCAAGCAAACGCTGCCGGAGCCGGCCCGGCGGAGCCGCAAGGACTCACCGGCCTGGGGCTCTCGCCCAGACAGATCGACGTGCTTGGCTGCCTGTTGCGGGGCATGCCGAACAAGCAGATCTGCCGCGAGCTCGCGCTGGCCGAAGGCACGGTCAAAAACCACACCGTTGCCATATTTCGCGCGCTCAACGTCAACAACCGCGCGCAGGCGGTCATCGAAGCGAGCCGGCGCGGCCTGCCGGTAGGCGGCTCGCGCAACTAGAGTGATATCGGCGATGCGGTGCTCACGCTGACGCGCGTGCCTTTTCCGGGCATCGATTCGATCCGCCAGCGACAGCCGATGGCCTCGGCCCTCTCCTGCATCGACAGCAGGCCCAGCCCAGTTTTTTTCCCGTTGACGCGTGCGAGGTCGATGCCGACGCCGTCATCGGTGACGCTCAACAGCAGATGTTCCGTATCGTTATCGAGCTCGATCGCGACCGCGTTCGCCTGCGCGTGCTTGGCGCAATTGGTCAGTGCTTCCTGCGCGATGCGGAACAGCGCAATTTTTTGTTCCGGCGGCAAGCGCCTGGCCGAATTCCCGCCCTTCACCTGGACCGCGATGCCGGTGCTGCCCTCGAACCTGCGCGCGTAGTCTTCCAGCGCCGACAGCAGTCCGCGCTCCTCCAGCAGCAAGGGGCGCAGGTCGACGCTGATGTCCTTGGCATTGTCCTTGGCCTCGTCGATCTGCGCGATGACATCGGACAAGCGCCGTTGCCAGCCGGCGGTACCGCTGTGCGGCAGTTGCCTTTGCAGCAGCGCGAGATTGAGCCCAATCGCCGCCAGGTTGGAGCACACCCCGTCGTGCAGTTCCGCCGCCAGCCGCCGCCGTTCGATCTCCTGCGCCTCGCCCAGGCGGCGCGCCATGTTCTGCAGTTGGTCTGCGAGATTCAATGCCGCTTGTTCCGCGCGCCGGCGCTCCGCGACCTCGCCCTGCAGCGCCTGGTTGGCCGCGCTCAGCTCGGCGGTGCGCTCGCACACCCGCCGCTCCAGATCCTCGTTGAGCCTGCGGGTTTGCTCCTGCGCGCGCACCCGGTCGTCGATGTCCTCGATAAAACTCACGACCCCGGCGATCGCGCCGCCGGCATCGTAAAACGGAACTTTCGAGATGAGTAACCAGACCTCGTTCCCGCCCCTGTAGCCTGATGACTTGAGCATCTTGCCCAGCATGGGTTTTCCGGTCCGGATGACATCCAGGTCGAGATTGCGCACCAGCCGGGCGGCCTCCTCGGAGCGGACCACGTCGGAAGTCCTCATGCCGATGATCTTTTCGGCGGGCAAACCGACGGATTCGGCAAATGCCGCGTTCACCCTCACGTGGCGATCATCCTTGTCCTTGTACGTGATCATCACGGGCGCCGCGTCGATGATCGCGTGGTAGTCCCTGCGCTCTTTCTCCAGCGCCGCCAGCGCCTGCACGCGCCCGGTGATGTCCTGCGCCGCGCCGACGTAGCGCACTATCTCCCCGGTCTCCGCGCGCACCGGAAAGCCGCGGTCCCAAATCCATCGCAGCGACCCGTCGGGCAGGAGAATCCGGTATTCGCGATCGAGCCGCTTTCCGGTTTTTCGCACGTCCTTCAGTTCGGCCATAACCCGCTCCCGATCGTCCGGATGAAGGCTGTCCGCAAACGACCACGGGTCTTCCTGGAGACTACGGCGCGGACGACCCCAGATGCGTTCGTAGGCCGGGCTCACATACAAGTCCAGGTCTCCCCTGAGTTCAGCCGACCATACGACCTCGTCTATGGTTTCTGCGATCAGCCTGAACTGCTCTTCGCTATGGCGCAGCTCCGCCTCGAGCCGGGTGCGCGTGCGTTCGGCGTTCTCCCTGTCGCGCTGTCTGGTGGAGAACAACAGCGCGACGGTCAGCAGCAGCGCCGTGGCCAGAAAGCCTCCGGCCATGTAGCCGGTGCGCTCGGCGCGGTAAGGCGCTAATACAGTAGACAGCGCCTGGCCGACGTACACGGTCAAGGGGTAGTCGGGCACTTTCTGGTAGCGATACAGGCGCTCGACACCATCGCTCAACGCCTTGCGGCGGTAGCCTCCCTCACGCGCGGAATCCGGACTGAGGCCGGCGATCCCGGCCAGCGAAATCCGCGCCGATTTGGCCAGGCCGTGCGCACGCGCGATGATCCGTCCGTCGGCGCGTACCAGGGTGATGCTCGCCGCGCCGCCGAGGTCGATGTCGTTGTAGATCTGCTCGAGTGCCGGTGGCGGCACGGACAGCCCGATCACGCCGGCGAAGTGCCCGCGGCGGTCGTATATCGGCCGGGTGAACTTGATCGCCCATTGGTCCGGGTCCAGATAGTGCGTGGGCGCGCTGATGTGCAACTCGCTCTGGCCGAACGCCTTGTGTGCCTTGAAAAACGGCCGGTCCGAGACGCTGCGATCGCGCATTCCAGGCAAGCTGCTGTAGACAATCCGGCCGTCTGCGTCGGCAACGAAGACCTGGGAAACGTTTTCGCGCTTGAGCTCTTTTTCCTCGCGCGCGACATGCGCGGCAAAGGGCACGGCGCCGTCTACCCAGTCTGCCTGCAGATGCACCAGCACGATGTCGATCGCCCGCACCGAGGACGAAATATGCTCTGCCAGACTGCGCGCGAGGTTGCGCCCCTCGGTGTTCGCCCTGGCGAGCACCTCGCGCCGGGCCGTGTGCAGCCCGGCCGCGATCGCCGCCCACAGCAGCAGCGCTACCAGGCCGGCGGCGGCGAAGATCGACATTTCGTTGCGGTTCATTTTGTCGAGACGCATGCGCCGGCCTCCCCCCAGAGCAAGTGTTCCAACCGATCTGCCTATGATCGGATCACCACATTACCAGAGCCCGGCGCTTTAGGGAAAAATGCACCGCTCGGCCGACGCGACCCGCCTACGTCAGCGGGCGCGGCGCATGCGCCTACTCTTCGCGTACCTGTATCGCCTCCACGCGCACCCGCGCCGTTCCCTTGCGGTAAAACCCGAGCCTCTTGGCGGCACCCATGCTGAGATCGATAATCCTCTCGCCTGACTTGGGATTGTGCACGCTCGGAAAAGGTCCTCGGTCGTTCACGCGCACGATGACCGATTTCCCGTTTTCGAGGTCCGTCACCTTTACGAACATGGGGATCGGCAGATATTTGTGCGCCGCCGACAGGCCATTGGGATTGAACACCTCGCCATCCGCGGTCATTTTGCCGCTTTCATAGCCGTACCACGATGCCAGCCCCTCTTCCCGGTAATGCTTTGCCTGCTCGACCGACATCGGCACGTAACGCCTGCCGCCGACCACATAGGGTGCGGTCTTCACCTTGCCCTGCTGGATCGCCTCCCTCACTGGCAGGCCATCCATGCTCTGGATATCTTCGTGGGTCAGCGTCCAGTTGATGGGCGCCATGACAACCTCGAAGGTGAATCGGCCGATCTTGTAGACCGTCTTGGTGGTTCCGGCGACGACCACATAAGTCTTTTTCACCACCCACACGCTGCCGTTGAACACGCCCTTCACCGCGTAATAAGGCACAGTGACCACGGCGCAGCCGCTTAAAAGTGCCGCCACCACCATAAAAACAAGGGCCGCCCGGAGTCGTCGCATATGCAATCGCTTGGTTGTCGCGTCGATGTAACGCCGTACTATCGCGGAACTTGGCGCCGCTTGCAAGGCGATGCGCTTTGGGCCGGCCCCGACGCGTGCGCGGCCCCGCTGTCGTTTTCTCCGTCGGCGATGGCACCGCCTGCGGCGCTCGTTGCATTTTGAAACAATTCCTTACTTCTTCGACGGTGCGAACTTGATAACTTGATCACCCTGATCATCCGATCATCTTGCACGTCCATTTTGGAGGTAACAATGAACAAGCTACTTGGTACTACTTTGGTTTCCGTCTTTCTCGCAGCGACTTCCGCACCGGTGGCGTTTGCTCAAACGGGTCCGGCCGCGCATGCCCCCTCCGCTTCCCGCCCGGCGCATCGACTTATGGAACGTCCTTATTGGGGGCCCGCCCAGCGCGTCGAAGCGCGCCTGGCTTACCAGAAGACGGCCTTGAAAATTACCGACGCACAGCAGCCGCAGTGGGACGCTTACGCCAATTTCGCGCGCAAGCGTGCGCAGGAAATGGAGCAGCGCTTCAAGTCGAGGCACTCGGAGAAGCGGTGGCATGAAGGACACCACCGGCACAATGCGATCGAGCGCCTGGAGAGAAAGCAGTCATTCCTCGCAGACGCGGTTACGCGAATCAACGCCTTACTGGCCGTGGAGAAGCCGCTTTACGCCGCCCTGTCGCCCGAGCAGCGGAAGATCGCGGATCTGGTACTGAATCCGCATCGGCGCGCAATGGAGCGGCGGTTCGGCCATCGGCATGGCGGATTCGAAAGGGGCTAGTTGCCGGGATGATCCGCGCGGCGGCTGCGACAGATTTTCCGAAGCCGCCGCACCCTGTCCGTGTTCACCACGTCAGACCACGCCGTCGACATCCTGATCTTACCGAGAATCTAAGTGAGCGTAATCGCGACCGAGCTATTCATACCGTGCTATCCGGCGCGATCAATTTCACGCTGGGAAAATACGCTGCGTAGCGCTGTGTATCCCGAGTCAGAATGGCATGCCCGGACACGGCGGCATGCGCGCCAATGAAAAAATCCCCGAGGACGTTACTCTTCGTGCCCCCTTGGCGACGGTAACGCACGAAGGCCTTGCCAGCGAGAAACAGGGCGGGCCGCGGCACCTCGATCACGGATAAGCCCATATTTTCTATGGCCCGATCCAACGCTTCGACCGTCGAAAAGGTCAACGATAGTTCAGAGTAGATAATTGGATTGATTGTCAGCCGATGAATTTTCGACTGGGCGCGCAATTGACCGATAGACCAGTCCGCCCATTCTGGATCGTTTTCCAGGACATCGACCAGCACGTTGGTGTCGACCAGCAACATCAGTCCTCACCGCGGAGCAAGGCCATCAGGTCGTCGGTTCGCCATTTGACGTCAGCCTTGCCGCGCGCTGCATCGAATCGGTCGGGTTTGCGGCCAGGGCGCCCGCCTACCTTGTGGATCACCACGTCGCCCTCACGGTTGACTGCGAAATCCACCGCGCAGCCTGGTGCCAGATTCAGCGCATCGCGAATCTGCTTGGGAATGGTGACCTGGCCTTTGCTGGTGAGCGTCGTCGACATGTGATGCCTCCTGAGGTATTACTGAATATTTCATTGTAATACCTCCGAAAACGGCACGCAACCGGTACCTGGCGCTGGGGGGCAGCGTTGGTCACCCCCGGATGTCAATCGGCCTTGCCGGGTGTATCTGGATAATGAAGGACCAGAAGCCGTTGTTTTTATTTGGATTCCAGGCCTGTCTCGGATTGCGCTGGAGTGGAGGACTTCTTTGGAGAAGGGATTGGTGGAGTGGAGGAGGATCGAACTCCCGACCTCCGCATTGCGAACGCGGCGCTCTCCCAGCTGAGCTACCACCCCACGAAGG